>JAYTZV010000172.1:0-12569 GCA_043741695.1 Burkholderiales bacterium | reverse complement strand
CAATGCCGCAATTATCGGTATGTCGATCAATATTGCTGCCGGCCTGGTCGGTACCTGATGAAAGAAAACAGCATGCTCGGTTTTGATTCTCGCGTGGCGCGTATTACCTGGACCGTATTTCTGGTCACGCTGACTTTATATGCCGCGTACACAGTGCGTTCGACCTTGCTGGTGGTCGTGTTCGCGATTTTTTTCAGCTATCTGCTGTACCCGTTGGTGGAATTGGTCGAACGTTTCAAGCCCAAGCGTATGCCACGCGCCCTGTCGATCGGTATCGTCTTCATCATTGCGATTGCAATCATCGTTGTCGGTGGCACTTTGCTTGGCTCAACAATCACCGACGAGGCGATGCGCTTGAGCCAGCAATTGCCGACCTTGCTGACCCCTGCAAATATTTCCGAACGCCTGCCATTGCCAGGATTTTTGGAGCCGCAGCGCGCCCGAATTCTCGGTGTGATTAGTGAACAGCTTCATAGCGGAACCGGACAAGCATTGCCATTTGCTCAGCGCCTCGGTGTGGGCGTGATGCATGCCGCCAGCAACCTAATTTATCTCATCCTGATCCCGATACTGAGTTTTTTACTGATCAATGAAGCGCCGACGCTGCGCACTGAAGTGCTGTCGTTGATGAGCGGTGCGAACGGCAAACTGTGGAGCGGTATTATCGAAGACCTCGATGTGCTGCTGTCGAAATACGTGCGTGCGTTGCTGATGCTGTCGATCGCCACCTTTGTTGTGTACAGCATCGTATTTTCATCGTTGGGATTGCCCTATGCGATGCTGCTGAGCGGTATCGCAGGTTTGCTTGAGGTTATTCCTTTTGTCGGGCCGTTGTCGGCGGTGGTGATCATTGTTGCGGTTGCTGCCTTCAGCGGTTATGTGCATCTGTTGTGGTTGGTACTGTTCATTATTGGCTACCGGTTATTTCAGGATTATGTGTTGAGTCCCTATCTGATGAGTGAAGGTGTCGAAGTATCGCCGCTGCTGGTGATCGTTGGTTTGCTGGCCGGAGACGAGATTGCCGGCGTGGCTGGAATTTTCTTGTCGGTGCCGGTGCTTGCTGCTTGCAAAATTGTGTTCGTTCGGCTTCGGCGCGCGCGAACGAGCCGTGAGTCGGGTATTGCGATCTGACGAATTGCCTGCTTTTGTTTTGTAGAGCAGGCAGTTCGCGCGGCCACAATTTTTCAGGAGATAAAGGAGATTAATATGGCAGATCATCGCCCGTACTTACCAGAGGCATTGAGCGTCGCTGAAATTGAACAGCTCGCGGGTCCGGCCGTGATCGATTTTGGTACCGACTGGTGCGAACATTGCCAAGCCGCGCGTGCGCTGGTCGAGGCAGCGATGCATCGCGCCCCGCATATTACGCATCTTAAATTCGAAGACGGCAAGGGCAGGGTGCAGGGTCGAGCGTTCAAGGTCAAGCTGTGGCCGACGCTGATTTTTTTGCGCGATGGTGTCGAAGTGACGAGGCTGGTGCGTCCTGGATCTGCCGACGATATCGATCAAGCGCTGCGGTTGATTGACTGATTGACTGATTGACTTTGCCTGATCTGCTCTGCGCAATTGAGTCCCCCTGATTGACACCGGTCTATCGCCGCTGAAAATTTCAGCGCGATGGATTCACTGGCCAGCCGTCGATCAAGTTTGGTGTAATGAATGGCGCGGCAGTCACCGCAGTTGCTAGGGGCAGGATCGGTACGATACCGAGCAGAGGCGCGTCAAGTCGGGCCTGCAGCGCGGCGATATTTTCGTCCACGTGCGGCATGTCCGGCGGTACGCAGTTGGCAACCCAGCCTGCCAAAGTAAGCCCCATGGCGCGTATTGTCTGCGCCGTTAGCAGCGCATGATTCAGACATCCCAGTCGCATACCCACTACCAATATCACAGGCAGATTCAGCCGCTGCGCCAAGTCAGCCGTATCGGCGTCATCAGTGAGTGGCACACAGAATCCGCCGACACCCTCCACCACAATGGCTTCTGCTTGCTCGGCAAGGTGCGCATAGCAATCGATGATGTGATCGGTTGAAATTGTTACGCCATCAATCGCTGCCGCCAGATGCGGCGCGGCGGGCGTGTGCAGCAGATACGGTGTCGTCAAGCTGCGTGGCGCGTCAATGTTGCTGGCTGCCGCGAGGGCGTCAATGTCGTCATTGCTGGCAATGCCGTTGCTGACCGTCACACCGGCTGCCACCGGTTTCATGCCGATAGTGCGCAGACCGCGCATCGATAGGTGATGCAGCAGGGTTGCACTGATCAGCGTTTTGCCGATTTCGGTATCGGTACCGGTGACGAAACATGAAAAATGCAGGCTCATTGCGCTCCTTGTCGATCATGATGATTAAGACGCGCAGTCAGGTGATCAACATCGTTTATCGTATGCGCGGCCGATAATGCAATACGCAGCCGCGCAGTGCCAGCGGCAACGGTTGGCGGGCGGATCGCACCGACCCAGATACCATCATTATGTAGTGCTGCAGCCAGTGCCATGGTGGTCTCGTTGTCACCGATCAGGATTGGTTGAATCGGTGTGGACGACGGCGCAAGATGCCAGCGTTGCAGTGACAGGCCGCTTTGGAATCGTGCAATCAATTTCTGTAAATGCGCGCGGCGTGCATACCCTTCTTCGCTATCGATCAGATCGAGGCTGGTCAGCAGCGCATGCGCCAATGCAGGCGGCGATGCCGTGCTGTAAATGTAGGGCCGTGCACGCTGGATCAACCATGCGATCACGGTTCGATGAGCCGCGATGAACGCTCCGCCTACACCCGCCGCTTTACCGAGGGTGCCCATGTAAATGATGCGTGGCGATGCCACCGCAAAATGCTCTAGCGCACCACGACCGTGCCGACCGAGCACACCGAAGCCATGTGCATCGTCGACCAGCAGCCAGGCATCGTGCTGATCGCAAAGAGCAAGTAGTGCGGGCAGATCCGCCAGATCGCCATCCATACTGAAGACGCTGTCGGTGACAACGATTTTATTGATTGCAGTGCTGGCCGCAAGCAGTGTCGCTAACTGGTCGATGCCGTGATGCGGATAGACCTCGACGGTAGCACGCGACAGGCGCGCACCGTCAATTAGCGACGCGTGATTGAGTGCTTCACAAAACAAGGTCGTTTGCCGTTCAGCCAGTGCCGATAACACCGCCAGATTGGCCAGGTAGCCAGTACAAAAAGTCAGCACCGCACCGTCAGCAATATCGGGTTGCAGGAACGCGGCAAGGCGTTCTTCCAGCAACGCATGCGCCTGCGAATGACCACTGATCAGATGTGATGCACCACTGCCTGCGCCGTACCGCTGCGCGCCATCACACAATGCGGCAACAATGCGTGGATCGGCGGCCAAACCAAGATAATCATTGCTGCAAAATGCCAGCATCGATTTGCCCCCGGACGTCAAATGCGGGCCGCACGGCGAGTCAATTGTGCGGCGTTGACGATGCAAGCCTTGCTCATCGAGTAGCTGCAATTTATGCGCGAGACCATCGATCAGCGAAGGGCGCATCACGCAATCACCTGTTCAAAAACGGCCAGAGTGCGCGCTGCCAGCAGATCGATCTCAGCGTCGTCCAGAATATACGGTGGCATCAAATAGACGGTGTGCCCGATCGGACGTAGCAGCAACTCATGCTGCAAGGCAGTGCTGAAAAACGCGCGTGAAAATTCACCGGCCGCCTGATCCGTGACGGCATCGAATGCCCACATCATGCCGCGCTGGCGAAAATGTTGAACCCGTTCGTGTTGCGCCAGTGGCGCCAGCGCCGCAGTCATGCGCGCAGCACGCGAAAGATTTGTCTTCAGTACATCGTCTTCTTCAAAGATTGCCAGCGTCGCCAATGCCGCCCGACATGCCAGCGGGTTGCCGGTGTACGAATGCGAATGCAAAAAGCCGCGTGCGGTATCGCGATCATAAAAGGCGTCGAATATTGCATTACGTGACATCACCAGTGATAGCGGCAAATAACCACCGCTGATCCCTTTTGAAAGACATAAAAAGTCAGGCCAGATATCTGCCTGTTCGCACGCGAAAAACGTGCCTGTGCGCCCGCAACCGACCGCAATTTCATCGGCAATCAGATGGACTTGATATTGATCGCACAGCGCGCGCGCCAAACGTAAATAGGTCGGATCGTACATCGCCATGCCGCCAGCACATTGCACTAGCGGCTCGACAATGAGCGCGGCGATGTGCGTGCCGCGCTGCTCAAATAAAGTGTGCAGTGCGGCTGCCGCCGCGTGTGCAACATCGGCTGCAGTCTGTCCTGGCAATCCATGACGCGCATCGGGATTGGGCATAACATGCACTTGTTGCAGCAGAGGTCCATACGCGGTGCGAAAGAGTGGCACGTCGGTCACCGCCAATGCGCCGACGGTTTCACCGTGATAACTTCCTCGCAGACAAACGAATTCGCGTTTATCGGTGTGACCGAGATTTTGCCAGGCATGGAACGACATCTTCAGTGCAATCTCCACCGCTGACGCACCGTCCGACGCATAAAAACAATGCCCGAGTTGGTGCCCGGTCAGCGCCGATAATTTTTCTGACAGGCTTATTACTGGCTCATGGGTAAAACCGGCCAGCATCGCGTGTTCGATTTGATCGAGCTGCTGCTTGATGGCCAGATTGATGCGCGGGTTGGCGTGGCCAAACAGATTGACCCACCACGAACTGATGCCGTCGAGATAGCGCTTGCCGTTCATGTCGATCAGCCACGCACCGCGACCGTGGCTGACCGGAATCAGGGGCACGGTTTCATGATGTTGCATCTGTGTGCATGGATGCCAGACGCTGTGAAGACTGCGGCGAACCCAGTTGGACTGGTCGAGATCGGACAAGATTTTTTTCTCCGTGATGGCGGCGGGGCGGAGCGCTGCGTGAAGCGTAAAGTGTGAAATGTGGAATGTGAAACGTGCAACCTGAGGCCTCACCGCAAAGCCACCAAGTATACTTTTTTTAACCGGAGTGATCCTGCAAAAAATTAGCCGGGACGTTTCACTGACCGAGACAAATAATCGTGGTTACATATTCACCGGCACGCGCCTTGCGGGCAGCGGTCCAGTCGATCACTTGCTGTGCCATGGCCAGCGTCATCACCGAAGCCTTATCTTTGTTGCGGATAAATGAGACACCTTCGAATTTTCCGTCTTTGCTCAGCATCGCCTTGGCATACACCGCAACATCTTTGTCGGTCGGCTGACTTTTGCGTTGACGAACCAGATAGCGTTGATCGAGATCTGTCATGTGAGATATATGGTTTAAAGGAGTACGCCCCGGCGGCGACGATGGCGGAAGGATACCGTGTTCATGCCCGAGCGTACAGACCGGCGCTGAACGCCGACGATCGATTGATCGTAAAATACATCGGCTCGGCGAGTACCGGCCATGCGTTAACCGTCGTTGCTAATGCGCCGGGTCGATTGGATATCACTTACTTTGTAATCACTCGACACTGGAAAATAGATGCCGGTTATCTACCGCTACACGCGCACTGCTATCGCACTGCACTGGCTGATAGCAGTGATCATCGGTACAGCATTTGTGCTTGGTCTGATCATGAGCGATATGCCTGGTTTGAGCGTGACCAAGCTTAAATATTTTTCTTGGCATAAATGGATGGGCGTCACGATTTTCATGCTGGCGCTGCTCCGTGTGATGTGGCGTGCGACCCACCCGGCACCAGCGCTTTCACCCGGATTGCCTGCATGGCAGCGGCTAGCAGCCGGCGCGACACACCTGTTGCTGTATCTGCTGATTATTGTGATTCCGCTGACCGGTTATTTTTATAGTCTTGCCGCTGGTGTGCAAGTGGTCTATCTGGGCGTCATTCCATTGCCCGTGCTGATTGCAAAGAACGATGCGCTGAAAGAGATATTGAAGCAGGCGCATTCGATCCTGAATTTTACGATGGCAGGTCTGGTGGCACTCCACGTGCTGGGTGCATTGAAACATCAGTTCATCGACCGCGATGGCACCTTGGCACGCATGCTACCGTTTCTGACTGGGACTAACGGCAAGAAACGCAGCACCACCTAACGCAAACCCAAACGCAAACCCAAACGAGGCGACTCAAGATGTTGAATAATTCTGTGACCGGCAATAAAACAAGAAGGTGGGCTTGCGGCCGACATGCCGCAAGTGCCGCTGCGATGGTATTGTCTGCCGCGGTTACTCTACCGGCTTCCGCGCAGATCGACCTTGCCAAAAGCAGTGTGACGGCGACGGCAAAACAACTGGGTGTGCCGATAGAAGGGGCCTTCAAAAAGATCGGTGCAGCGATTCATTTCGTTCCCTCGCAGCTTGCGCACTCGAGTGCGAAAATCGATATCGATGTTGGCAGTTACGATATGGGCTCACCCGATTACAACAAGGAGGTCACCGGCAAGGAATGGTTCGACGCGCCGAGGTTTCCAAAAGCGTCGTTTGTATCGAGTAGCATCGTGGCTTCGGGTACCGATAAATATACGGTAATGGGTAAGCTGACATTAAAGGGTAAGGCTGTCGATGTATCGCTGCCGGTGACGGTAAAAAGTAGCAAGGGATTGCAGACCTTCGACGGTGCGCTGCCGATCAAGCGAACGACGTTTAATATCGGGGACGGCGAGTGGAAAGATACCGCGGTGGTTGCCGATGAAGTCGTGATCCGGTTTCATATTGTGGTCGCGGAAAAATAGATAAATGCCTGATTATCTCGCGGTGTCCAATATGCACTTTTCAATTTGCAGCATGCAATCCTTGGTGTGAAGTTTGCGTCCTGTCATTCACGCTCTGCAGTTCACAGACTGCAATTCACGTGATGTAGTTCGTGTGATGTAGTTCAGTGATGTAGTTCATGTGATGTCGTTCGCGTTACGGATTTCACGCATCGTATTTTACGTTTTATTTTTTCAGGAAAATTTATGAAATCCTTCGTCTTGCTCTCCGCTGCCAGTGCGCTCTTGATTAGCGGTCTGGCCGCTGCTGCGCCGGTAACTTTCAATCTCGATCCCAGCCACACGTACCCCAGCTTTGAAGCGGACCACTTTAACGGCTTGTCGAAATGGCGTGGAAAAATCGAAAAATCCAGTGGCAAGGTAGTGCTCGATCGCGAAGCAAAAACCGGCACGATCGACGTCACGATGGATATGAGTACGATCAATTTTGGTATGAAAAAAATGAACCAGCATGCGACCTCGCCGGAAATGTTCGATGCTGAAAAATATCCGACCGCAATCTACAAAGGCAAATTCAGCAAGTTCGACGGTGATCGCCCAACCGAGGTAGAAGGTACCTTGACCATGCATGGCGTGACCAAGCCGGTTAATCTGACAATCAACGAATTCAAGTGCATCATGCATCCGATGCTCAAGCGTGAAAATTGCGGCGCTGATGTATCGGCTACGATTAATCGCGCGGACTTTGGCGTGGACTATGGTAAGAGTTTTGGCTTCAAGCAAGACGTGAAGCTGGCGATTCAGGTGGAAGGCATCAAAGCCGACTAATTTGATGGGTTTGTGCGGGAGTGGCGTCAGGCCGCTGCGCTTTAATCGAACGCAGCTTTATCTTCCTGCGCGATTAAATTTGCACAGACGCGACTTCTTCGTGCACGATCAACTTAACCGTTGATATCGCAAGCAGGCGAATTGGGCACCGATCTGGTATCTTTTGTTTGGGCCGTGAAAGTACTTGTAGTCAACCTTTCGCACGGAACTTTTTTCCCGGAAAAAATACTTGTATGCTAAGCAGGCGAAGGTGGGTTATGGTGCCTGTCTGTCGTGATTTCGATCCCTCGTTTTTCCTGTCTTCATACCCAATCTGCGACCGCATTTGGAGAATGTCATGACTACGAATTCCCCGCTTTTCGAATTTGCCCTGTCCGGTAACGGTGATGCTATTCGTTATCTGGTTCGCCCGGTTCATGCCGAGAATGGTGAGTTGCAGCAGGTCTCGATCTGGCACAACCCGCCTGCCAACGAGACCGTTGCGATCATCGATATTGATCCGCAGTTGTTTAAGCAGTTCGCGCTTCCCAATGTCGAAACTTTTTGTCGAATTGCGATCGCCCAGGCAGCAACCGAGGGTGCATTCGAGCCTGCAGGTAACCATTGCGAGATGACGCTTGATTTGACGATCGAGCCGTGGGAAGGTGAATTAGCGCTGGCGTGATCTTCAGTTGTCCTAATAGCCTGAGTTATTTAATCCGCGATGCCGGCTTGCTGCGGCGCCAATATCGCTTAAAGATTGCTTGAGCGTTCAATCATTTTTTGTTCAGCGCGGCTAGTCAGCAGCAACTCACGCTCGACTTGCGCATGCAGCTGCGACAAGCGAGCGCTCTGCTGAAGAATACCTGCACGCAGCGGTAGCTCGCTACGCGGCTGTTGGCCGGTGTTCCCGGACGTCGGCTCGGTTATCATATCCGCGACGGTATCGCGTGTTGACTCGGACGCCATCTCAAGCTCTTCTTTGACAGCGGGCCCAGCGCTGTGCGCGTTATCACGCTTTTGTTTTTCCAGTTCGAATACGCGTTGGCAAGACAGTTTGCGCTGTCGAATCGCGTCATTTTTTTGTTGCATCATCGTAAGTGTTCGGGCTTCCTGTTCAGCCAGATCGCGCGCGGCATGCGCTATTGCGCTGGCTTCGGTCGCCTGCGCTTGCATGGCGTTGGCGCGCTGCTCTTCGGCGGCGAGGCGCTTCGTGGCGGCGGCTTGCAATTGTTCTGCTGCAGCGGCGCGTTGTTGTTCGCTACGGGTTATCTGAATCTCTGCCTGTGCCTTTTGTAGCGCCATTCGCGCGCAGTTGCGTTGCAGTGCGAGCTGTTGCGTAAGCTGTTCTTGCGCATGGCGTAGTGCGGTGGCTTGGGCTTCACTGGAAAGTCGCAACTGCCGATCAGCTTCGGCCTTTTGCAGCAATAATGAAGTTTGCTTTTGCTCGGCTTGCAGGCGCACATGCGCCTCGTGCTCGGCTACACGTGCTGCGGCGATGGTTTTTTTCAGTGCTGCTGCTGATTCTTTTGATGTGCACAATGCGCGTTCTTCAAGCAGTACCTTTTCTTCGATCATGGCCAATTCATGCGCTTCGCTGTCAACCCGTAGTGCCGCGATCCTGGTGAGGGCGACCGCGTTATGCGACGCTTCCAGTGCGGCCTTGGCCGCCTGTTGGCGTAGTTCTGCCGCAGCGGCAGCCTCGCTTGCCACAATCCTCAACGCGGCGTTTTCTGCTTCGTGAGCTTGCTGCCGCGTCTGCTCGGATTGCGCTTGGGATTCCAGCAACGTGGCCTCGATCATCGCTTCGGCAGCGCAGGCACGTGATTGCTCAAGAGCTGCTTGCTGCGCGTGATACTTGCGCTGCAACGCATCGCAGGCTGTGCGTTGTGCGTCAAGGAGTTGCTGCTCGATGGCAGCGAGGCACTCTGTGTCGTGCATTTTCTGCAGCGCCATCGCGGTGACGTGCGATTGCACGTCGGCGTATTCTGCTGCGGCTGCGAGTGTGCGCGCCTCGGCGGCTGCACAGGTCGCAGCTAGTTCGGTCGCCTCGCGTTCGAGCTCGGTACGCAGGGCGGCACGCTGTGTGGCACATTGTTCTTCGTTACTGCGCTGCTGCGCTGCTGCCTTTGCTAGCTGCTCTGCGATTGCCCGCTGCTGCGCCATCACACAAGCAGCTTCTTCGGCGGCAATACGCGCCTGTGTTTCGGATTCCAGTTGTTGCTGCGCTGCGATGCGTTCTTCTGCCGCGGCGTGCAAAGCGGATTCACTGAGGGTGCGCCGTTCGTGCATCTGGCGGATCGTCTCTTCGGCATCCATACGTGCCTGCGCTGTGGTGAGTGCCAATTCGGCCGCCTGTGCGCGGTGGCGTGCCGCTTCAAGCAGTTCCATATCGCGCTGCTGGTTCAGCAGTATTGCTTCTCGCGTGCGTTGTTCGGAGTGTGCAGTGGCTTCGGCAATGCGTTGACTGTCTTGCTCGGCAGCGATGCGCGCCTGCGCTTCTTCGCGTGCGACTGCATCGGCTGCGGTACGCTGCCAGATCGCGGCGAGCTCGGCTGCTTCGGCTTGCTCGCGCTGAACTGCCACCATCAATGCTTCGCGTTGCGCAACCACGCTGCTTTCTGCGCTCAAGCGGGCGCTGCGTTCGCGTTGCTCGCACTCGCGAGCCAGTTGCGTTATCTGGGCATCTGCACGGGTGCGGCTTTCGATTTCGAGAAATGCATTTTGCGAAGCGACCCTGCGCTGCTCGGCTGTCTGCAAACTGCGTTCGATCGCGAGCGCAAGTTGTTCGCTCGCCTTGAAAGCTTCGGCGGTGTGCAGCTGATCGATCCGCATTTGCTCGGCAGCACGCGCTGCTGCTATCTGCTCGGCGTCGGCGCGCTCCTGCGCTGCTTTCGCGCCCAACCTATCGGCGTCGGTACGGACCTTCAACGCGGCGAGCTCTTGCTCGATGGCATTGCTCTTTTTTTCACTTACGGCGCAAGACTCTTGCTCGGCTCTCAGCAACGCGCTGCTGCTGGCGATAGCCCGTTCCGCGGCCAATGCGCTGGTATGCGCGGCTGCTCCGGCGGCCGAATCGATGCGCGCGCGTTCTTCGGCCAGCGCGCGTGCGCGTGTCTCGGCACGCGATCGGTTTTCTGCTGCAACAGTTGCTTTGGCTTCCGATTCGAGCCGGCCGATGGCGTCACGAATTGCTTGTACGTCGATGCCGCTGTTGGCAGTCAATGCGTCTTGCCAGCCGGCGTCGTGGCTTGGCGATGCCGACCCCGCTGAGGTGGTACCGGGACCTTGCTGGTTGGATTGTTCTGATCGCATGGTCAAACCCTCGTTGCTCTTGCTGGAATAGTAACGATGAATTATTGCTTGCCGAGATTGTTTTGCAGCGTGCAAGTAGAAGGACAAAAGCGATTCAGTTCCTGCTTATGCAGTGTGGTCCTGCAAGCCGGATCGCGGCCAAGTGTGCTGGCCCCTGAGGCATCCGGTTTTCGGATCGGAGATAAAATGTCACGTTGGCTTGGCAGTGTCGGCAGGGTCAGATGAGGATGCTGCCTCCTTATCGATGAATGTCCACAGCACGGGATAATGATGCAGCGACCTATTTCTCAGTACAAGTATTACGACTTCGTGATGGCGGCTTTCGTCACGATATTGCTGTGCTCAAATTTAATCGGTGCGGCAAAGGCAGCAGAGGTGTCGCTGCCGCTGATCGGCACGGTTACGTTTGGTGCAGGGGTTTTGTTCTTTCCTATTTCGTATATTTTCGGGGATATATTGACCGAGGTATATGGTTACGGTCGCGATCGGCGTGTGATCTGGGCTGGTTTTGGCGCGTTGTTATTTGCGGCAGTCATGTCGAGTGTGGTGCTGGCTCTGACGCCAGCAGCCGACGCATTTAATACCGATTACCAAGTGCATCTCACAGCTGTTTTCGGTAACACGTGGCGCATTGTATTAGGGTCGATGATCGCGTTCTGGGTCGGTAGTTTTGTCAACAGTTATGTAATGGCGAAGATGAAGGTGCGCATGCAAGGGCGGCATTTGTGGATGCGCACGATCGGCTCGACGGTTACTGGGGAGTTGGTCGATTCGAGCCTGTTTTATGTGATCGCGTTTTATGGCATCTGGTCGAACCACCAGCTCTTCGTTGTAACGATCGCGCAATACTTACTGAAAACCGGCTGGGAAGTCGTGATGACGCCGGTTACGTATCGCGTCGTCGCGTTTTTGAAGCGTGTCGAAAATGAAGATTTTTATGACACGGCGACCAACTTCAATCCATTCAAGTTACGGTAAGCCGTGCTTTCGGCATTCAGCGGTGTGTCCGGTGCGACAACTCAAGTGTAAGCAATCTTCAGGGTGAGGCTTTAATGTTGCGGTCACGATATAGTGCATTCACTGAATTTACATTTGAAAGAACTTCATGAAAAAAACTCTCGGCCTTGCCGCACTGGTGTTGGCGATGAGTACGGCGGCGGTATTACCCGTGACTGCGATCGCCCAGGTCAACCTTAATTTCATCATTGGCCAGCCGCCACCGCCGTTGCGCTTTGAGTCGGTGCCAGCACCGCGCGAAGGCTATTTGTGGGCACCGGGGTATTGGGATTGGAACGGTAATCAGCACATCTGGTCCTCCGGACACTGGGAGCGCGTGCGGCCGGATTACGATTATGTGCGGCCCGAGTGGCGCCAGGAGAATGGCCAGTGGCGCTTGCAGCATGGTGGCTGGAAACATGGGCGTCATCATGAACGAGAAGGCCTTCACAATGACGATCATGAAGGTGGTGGTGATCGCCGTCATGACGAAGGACGCGATGATGGCGATCGTCGTGGACATGGGAACGACGGGCACTGTCCTCCAGGGCAGGCTAAAAAAGGCAATTGCTAAAGCTGTCTAAAAGCCTTGCTGGGGAATCGTGGTTCACTACCCGGTTTTGTGCACCCGATCCTCCGTAATACAAAACTTTTTAAGCACCATGCGGCAAGGTCAACATCCGTTGCAACACCGGCTTATCGAAGATCGCGGTCGGTGACATATAAAGAGGGACCGCCATCACATATTTATGTACGCTACCGAACAGTTATAATTTTCTCTAGCATGCATAATCTGGA
>JAYTZV010000171.1:0-1505 GCA_043741695.1 Burkholderiales bacterium | reverse complement strand
TGAACGGATCAGGTTCGCCATGACCATCGAGAAAACAGGCGAGTTGTTGTTTTGACTGGGTGATGCGCAAAATACCGTTGGCAATATCAGTCTCGGTCGGGCCGTTGACGGTCAGCTTGCGACCTTCACTTTCAAACAAGGCCGTACCGGCAAACTGGACGCCGCGCAGTTTGGCCTGCGCCGGGTTAAGCATGGGATCAAAAAACTCGACCGTGATTTTCAGGTTTTGTGCGGCGATCTGCTCGTAGAGTTCGACCGTTTCGCGCATGCCGCGATCGTGAAAAAACACAATATGCACCGGTTTGTCGACTGCCTTAAGCATGTGCACCGTCTGCGGCGCAAGTGAGAATTGCTGTTCGGCCGTCATATCGACGCGCATCGGGAATAGGGCGGTAACCCAGACTATGCCGATCAGCACACCGATGATGCCGATGGTGGAGAGTAGTTGTTCACCGCGTCGCTGACGGAACAGCGCAACGATCTCGACACGCAATGCCATCAATGACCAGCCGGTCAAGCCGAGACCGGCGAGCAGCAGCACATTGGTGGCGACCATGGAATTGACGGCCAGTGCGTTGGCAACAGCCGCACCGGCTAGCAAAGCCAGACCGGCAATCAATATCAGGCCAGAGCGAAAAGAAGTTTCCATATTAGCGACGCCACTGCAAGTAACTGGTGTTCAAGGTCAGCGCAATAGCGCTCACCGCCAGGAAAAATACAATGGCCTCACTGCGTAACAGGCCCTGAATAAAATCGCCAAAATGCAGCGCGAAAGACAGGTGTGAAAACAGGTCGCGCAAGAGTACCGACGATTGCAGACTCTGCAAGTGTCCAACAAACCAGAATGCCAACAGTACTGGAATCGTAATGAGGGCAGCAACGATCTGGTTTTCAGTCAGCGCGGAGAAAAACTGGCCAATGGCAATGCAGGCCATGCCGAGTAAAACGAAACCGACGTAGCCGGCTACGATGTTCGGTGTCTGCGGATTACCGTACAGGTAGAGCGGGATGAGATTGATGCAGCTCGTTGCCGTCATCAGCAAAAACATTGACACTGCGCCGAAATATTTGCCCATCACGATTTGCCAGTTACGCAGTGGCAGTGTAACAAGCAACTCGATGGTTCGTCCCGAGTATTCACCCGAGAACAGTCGCATCGTCAGCACCGGAATCAAGGTCATCAACAAGATGCCCATGTTGGCGAAGGTTTGATCCATTGTTCCCACGCCGGTGAGAAAAATATTGTAGGTAAAAAAGAAGCCGGTACCGAGCAGGAAAACTGCGATCACGAAGTACGCAATTGGCGAGCGGAAATACGTCAACATTTCTTTTTCATAGACGGCTCGTAATCCAGTCAGTGCGCTCATGCTGCCTCCAGTGGTGCTACGGCCTGACGAGCGTGGTCAGCGTGATCGGCGTGTCCGACGAAGCGCAGAAAAACATTTTCTAGTGTCGGCTGACATCGCTCAAGCTTGTAGAGTTCACCGCAGCTTGTGACGGCGCGC
>JAYTZV010000170.1:0-4612 GCA_043741695.1 Burkholderiales bacterium | reverse complement strand
GTAATTTTTCGGAGAGCGACAATGTTTGACAACGTTGATCTGACCAAACTGATTTTCGGTCGGCTGAGCTGGGAAGCGATACCGATTCATGAACCGATTTTGCTGGCAACCTTTGTGGTCGTCGGCCTTGGTGGTTTTACCGTGTTGTCGTTGATGACCTACTTCCGTCTGTGGGGACCATTGTGGCGCGACTGGGTCACCAGCATCGACCATAAACGTATTGGCATCATGTACTGCGTCTTTGGCTTGATCATGCTGCTGCGTGGCTTCGCCGATGCACTGATGATGCGCGCGCAGCAGGCGATGTCGTTCGGTGATTCGAACGGATTTTTACCGCCACACCACTACGACCAGATCTTCACCGCGCACGGCGTGATCATGATTTTCTTCGTGGCCATGCCACTGGTGACTGGTCTGATGAACTACGTCGTACCACTGCAAATCGGTGCACGCGATGTGGCGTTTCCATTCCTGAATAATTTCAGCTTCTGGATGACTGCGTGTGGTGGCGGCCTGACCATGGCGTCGCTGTTTGTGGGTGAATTTGCCAAGACTGGCTGGCTTGCCATGCCACCGCTATCCGGCATTTTAGCCAGCCCCGATGTCGGTGTCGATTACTACATCTGGTCGCTACAGATTGCGGGGGTCGGAACGCTTTTATCGGGTATCAACCTGATTGCTACCATCATCAAAATGCGCGCACCAGGCATGACGCTGATGAAAATGCCGATCTTTACCTGGACTGCGCTTTGCACCAACATTTTGATCGTGGCTGCTTTCCCGGTACTGACCGCAGTACTCGGCATGCTCGGTCTCGACCGCATGGTCGGCACGAATTTCTTCACCAACGACATGGGCGGCAACGCCATGATGTATGTGAACCTGATCTGGATCTGGGGCCACCCTGAGGTCTACATTCTGATCTTGCCTGCGTTCGGTATTTTTTCCGAAATTGTCTCGACCTTCTCGGGCAAGCGCTTGTTCGGCTACACATCGATGGTGTACGCAACACTGGTGATCACGATTTTGTCCTACCTGGTCTGGCTGCATCACTTCTTTACGATGGGCTCAGGTGCCAGCGTGAATTCGTTCTTCGGTATCACCACGATGATCATTTCAATCCCAACCGGTGCCAAGATTTTCAACTGGCTCTTTACGATGTATCGCGGACGGATTCGTTTCGAAGTCCCGATGTTGTGGGCGATCGGCTTCATGATCACTTTTGTTATCGGCGGTATGACTGGCGTGTTGCTGGCAGTACCATCAGCTGACTTCGTGCTGCACAACAGTTTGTTTTTGATCGCGCACTTCCACAACGTGATTATTGGTGGCGTCTTGTTCGGCATGTTCGCCGGAATTAATTTCTGGTTCCCGAAAGCCTTCGGCTACAAGCTCGATGCGTTCTGGGGCAAGGTCTCGTTCTGGTTCTGGACCATCGGCTTCTACATTGCCTTCATGCCGCTGTACGTCCTCGGTCTGATGGGTGTGACGCGTCGCCTCAGCCACTTTGAGGATCCATCACTGCGCATCTGGTTTTTCATCGCCGCCTTCGGCGCAGTCTTGATCGCCATCGGTATCGCTGCGTTCGTGATGCAACTGTGGATCAGCTATCGTCGTCGTGATGCGCTGCGCGACGTTACCGGGGACCCGTGGGATGGTCGTACGCTGGAGTGGGCAACGTCTTCGCCACCACCAGATTACAACTTTGCCTTCACGCCAAAAGTGTATGAACGTGATGCGTGGGACGACATGAAGCGCAATGGTTTCGTGCGCCCATTGACCGGTTTCACCGATATTCACATGCCAAAAAATACCGCGGCTGGATTCTTCATTGCCGTACTCAGCGCGGCATGTGGATTTGGTTTGGTGTGGCACATGTGGCTACTCGCCGGCGCTGCTTTCGGCGCGATGATGGCCGCAATAATTGCACACACATTTAATTACCATCGCGACTACTTCATCAAAGCCAGCGAAGTCAATCGCGTCGAAGGTCTTCGTACAGGATTACTCAATAGCCATGTCTGATATGACCTCTACTATGCCCGCCGCCGAGGCTGATTCGGCGTCACGTTTCTACGTGCTTGAACATCATCCGGAAAATAGCACTGCGCTCGGTTTCTGGCTGTACTTGATGAGCGACTGTCTGGTATTTGCCTGCCTGTTTGCGACCTATGCCGTACTCGGTCGCAATTACGCAGGTGGCCCGACCGGTGCTGAATTGTTCGATCTGCCGCTGGTGGCGGTCAACACGTCACTGCTGTTGCTGTCGTCGATTACGTACGGCTTTGCGATGCTGGAAATGCAGCACAAGCGTCTACGTAACACCTTGCTGTGGCTTGGCGTGACCGGTCTGCTCGGTGCCTGTTTTATCGGCTTCGAGATGTACGAGTTTGTCCATCTGATCCACGAAGGCGCAGGCCCGCAGCGCAGCGGATTTCTCACAGCCTTCTTCACGCTGGTTGCTACGCACGGACTGCATGTGACGTTCGGTATAGTCTGGCTAATCACACTGATGGCGCAGGCCGGCAAGCACGGCCTGACGCCAGAAAACCAGCGTCGCCTGATGTGCCTGTCAATGTTCTGGCATTTTCTGGACGTGGTCTGGATCGGCGTTTTCACCTTCGTTTATTTGATGGGAGTCCTGCCATGAGCGCACACGATAATCACGCAGCTGCGCACGCGAGCGGACATGCACACGGACACGACCACGCACATGCCGCAGAAGAGCACGGCACGCTGAAAAGTTATGCGACTGGTTTTGTGCTGGCTGTCATATTGACCGCCATTCCCTTCTGGATTGTGATGGGCAAAGTATTCGACAAGCCGAGCACGACCGCGCTGGTGGTGCTGGCGTTTGCCGCAGTGCAGATTGTGGTGCACATGGTGTACTTCCTGCACATGACATCGCGTGTTGAAAACGGCTGGTCGATGCTGGCGCTGATTTTCACTGGGGTGCTGGTCGTGATTATGTTGAGTGGTTCGATCTGGGTCATGTACCACCTCGATCACAACATGATGCCGGGGATGATGCCCGCTACCACCGAAATCGCTGTGCCGACCACGACACACGACATGTCGCGGATGGCACCTGCCGATGCAGGTAGCACCATGCCACCCGGGCATCGGATGCCATGACGTCGATGCCGCCCGGCGCTCCTGACAACGTCGGCGCCGGGCGTTCAACTCTTACGCGCGTCATCGTCGCATGCGCCGCGCTCATCGCCACCGTCGGATTCATCGCACTGGGCACGTGGCAGGTGCAGCGCCGCACGTGGAAACTTGAGTTGATTGCTGCGACCGAACAGCGCGTTCATGTGCCGCCCGTTCAAGCGCCCATGCCTGATGTGTGGGCCTCGGTCACTGCGCAAAAAGACGCCTATCGCCATGTCATGGTCACAGGCGCTTACCTGCCTCAACACAATGTGCGCGTGCAAGCCGTGACCGATCTGGGCGCGGGCTTCTGGCTGATGACGCCGCTACGACAGTCTGACGGTGCAATTGTCTTGATCAATCGTGGTTTCGTACTTGCCCGTGAAGGCAGCGGTACTTCCGGTCGTGCTGCCTGCGGCGACGGCCCGGCGGATGCGCGAGCACCGATAACTGTGACTGGCCTGCTGCGCATCAGCGAACCACACGGCGCTTTTTTACACGAGAACGATCCAGTCGCAGGACGCTGGTACTCGCGCGACGTGCAGGCGATCGCACAGCAGCAGCAATTGAACCACGTTGCGCCGTATTTCATCGATGCCGAGGCCGACCCCATGCAGCGCAACCGCGCGCCGTCCAGCGACTGTCCAATCGGCGGGCTGACCGTGGTGAATTTTCATAACAGTCATTTGGTTTATGCTGTCACCTGGTATGCGCTGGCATTGATGGTCGCTGGCGCATTGGGCTGGAACGCATTTGCGCAGCGCCGTGGCCGTGGCATGGGTAGCGTAAAGAATGAAACCAATTAACTGGATCGGCTTGAATGGATCGCATCACACCGCTGGCTGAACCATCGGCGTTTTTGCCTGCGAGTTCTCCTGACGATCAGGTAAGCCGCCGCGCACGCCTTCACAACATGCTGCAGTTGATTCAACTGCGCTGGATTGCCGTAATCGGCCAGATCACCACCATTGTGATCGTGATGGCGGGCTTCGACATTGCCTTGCCGCTGGCGCAGATGCTGCAAATTTTGGTGTGCCTGATTGCGTTCAACATCGCCAGCACGCTACGCTGGAAAGAAGGACGGCCAGTCACCAACGCGGCACTTTTTTTTGCGCTGTTAGTCGACGTAGCAACCCTTACAGGACAGCTGTATTTCAGCGGCGGCATCACCAATCCGTTCGTGTTTTTATTTTTGCTGCAAGTGATTTTGAGCGCCCTGCTTCTCGAAGTCTGGTCGACCTGGAGCATCGTCGGCATCACCGGACTGTGTCTGGCGTTGCTGTCGCTGTTTTCGATGCCATTACCGTTGCCGATCGATCGACAAAATGGTCTAGCCAGTTTGTATGTCGATGGCTTACTACTGTGTTTTTTACTGAACGCGGGCCTGCTGGTTTTTTTTATTGCGCGTATCAATCGCAATCAGCATGCGGCAAACGCTGAACTCTCCACACTTCGTCAACTG
>JAYTZV010000169.1:0-12738 GCA_043741695.1 Burkholderiales bacterium | reverse complement strand
ATCCTTTGCGATGAATTGGCATCATCGCAAAAGCGTTACCCATGTTCTGGTACACCTGTTACCTATGTTCCCGGTCTATACAGCGAAGCAAAAAGAAGACACCGGCTGCCGGGCCGCCCCCGGCGCAGAGGTCGTCCAAGCAGACAACCGTTTTTATTCCCCTACCGCGCCTCGGCGACAACGCACAAAAAATCCTCACCATCCCTGCAAAAACCGGAGCCAACTGCGCTACATATATAAAGAGCGCGGCAGCAACCCAGAATTAGCACGCATTCAGCGATACCGCCCCCTATCGAATGCGACGAAAAGAGCGGTTGAAACCACCTTCGACATCGATTTGAACCAATTCCCTTTCGGATACACTGCAATTCTTGAAAAACAGAAATTAATTTCGCTTTTTAGCAAAATACTTTTCAAAATAATCGCAAGTCTTTGTTTTAAATAATTAATTTTAGGAATAACAGGTCGAAATTGACCTGAAAAAAAACCCTAAAGTTTTGCCAAAACTGGTCGAAGGAGACTCTACCGGAACATGAAAGTACAGGCGGCAGCAGCAAGAAAACCATTGCCACCGCTAAACTTTTTGGGACACCTACCGATAAAGACTACAACAGCGGTTTGCACCACTCGCAAAGAGAAGCAAACCAAAGTTGACCGGCTTGCAAAGGCCATCGTCATCGGAACCCTTTTCCTGGAGATACATCATGGCCTCATTTATTAATACCAATACTGCTTCCCTTAACGCCCAACGCAACCTGAGCACCTCACAGGCATCGCTCGCTACTTCGCTTCAGCGCCTGTCTTCAGGTTTGCGTATCAATAGCGCTAAAGACGATGCTGCTGGCCTTGCCATCACTTCACGCTTGTCTTCGCAAATTCGCGGTGTCGATCAAGCAGCGCGCAATGCAAACGACGGCATCTCGCTTGCGCAAACTGCGGAAAGCGCGCTGGGTTCGGTTGGCGACAATCTTCAACGTATTCGCGAATTGGCAGTTCAATCATCGAACGCAACTAATAGTACCGTTGACCGCACCTCGATTCAGAAAGAAGTGTCACAGCTCCAGAGCGAGATTAATCGGGTTGCAGGTCAAACTTCTTTCAACGGCACCAAATTGCTAGACGGCAGTTTCAACGGCGCTGCGTTCCAGGTTGGGGCTGATTCTGGTCAGACTATCACTGTTTCGAGCGTCACAAACGCCAACACGTCAGCCATTGGTTCGAACAGCTTTGCTACTTCTGCTACACCCTTAACCGTTGCTGCAACTGCTAATACAGTTGGTCTGAAGATTGATAGCGGTAATGGCAATGGCCCAGTTGCGATTGCTGACGTTGCAACGGTGGCGGGTGATACCACCACGACTTCATCCGCAAAAATCGCCAGCGCAATCAATGCACAATATGACAAGACCGGTGTGTTTGCGACCGTAAGCGGCGCTGTTGGCTCAGAGGCGATCACCTTAAGTTCAACGGTTGCTGGTAAGGTAATTACAGGGACATCCGGTACGGGCACCGGCTTCACAGTTCCGGCATCGACAGCTGTCTCCGCAACTCCGGATACTGTTGCAACACTTGACGTATCTACCTTCGTCGGCTCGCAACGCGCATTGACGATTGCGGACACTGCACTCGCTTCAGTCAACTCGGGCCGCGCAGATCTGGGTGCGATTCAAAACCGCTTCAGTACTGCGGTGACTAACCTGCAAGCAACGTCTGAAAATCTCAGCGCCGCTCGTAGCCGGATTGAAGATACTGACTTCGCCAAAGAAACCGCATCACTGACCCGTGGTCAGATTCTGCAGCAAGCTGGTACCGCGATTCTGGCGCAGGCAAATGCGCTGCCAAACGGCGTGTTGGCTCTGCTGCGTGGCTAAGCTGTCGCAACATAATGGGTGATCTATCTCGATCACTCAGACAAGACGGGAACCGGGAAACCGCTTTCCGTCTTACCACTAGACGAGGGGAATAACGTGGCTATTAACGGGATTTCAACGCTCACTACGAATACGGCTATCGCTCAGCCCGAGCTTGCGACGCCGGCAGGCAGGCGAGTGACACCCGCTGAGAACGCAGTCATTGCAGACAAAGGCATCAACGTTGTCGCTGCCAAACCAACTCCAGCATCACCGCCGACTGAAGGCGATATCAAAAGTGCGCTGAATGCGATCAACAAATACCTAGCTCCAAGTTCGAACAATATCCAGTTTGTGCAGGACAAAGATTCTGGGATTACACTCGTCCAAATAGTCGATACGGCGACAGGTTCCGTCGTACGACAAATTCCGACGCAACAGGTTGTTGAAATTTCCAAAGATCTGGCCAAGCTGCAAGGCTTGCTAGTCAAAGAAAAAGCGTAGGAAGCAAAGAGGTAATCCATCATGGCACTGTCATCTGCAGGTATCGGTTCTGGACTCGACGTCAATTCGATAGTCAGCCAATTGATCGCGGTCGACAGTCGACCACTGACCTTGCTGGCAAAAAAAGAAGCCAGCTTTCAAGCGAAGTTGTCTGCAATCGGTAGTGTCAAAGGTTCGCTGTCGGCGTTTCAGACCGCAGTACGCGGCTTGTCCGATATCAGCAAATTTCAGGGCGTCAAAGTCAGTGCAGCCGACGCGACCATCGCCTCGGCCAGTGGCACGGCAAGCGCGGTGCCTGGCACCTACGCGCTTGAAGTCAGTCAATTGGCTCAGGCCCAAAAACTTGCTACCGCCGGGCAAGCCAGCACCACTGCTGCCATCGGTGTTGGCACCCTAAGTTTCGATTTCGGCACGATCAGCGGCGGCACCTTCAGCGGCGGTAAATATAGCGGTGCCAGCTTTGCCAGCAATGCCTCTGGTGTGAAAACTGTCACGATCGGTGCTGGCGATAACTCACTTGCCGGTATTCGTGACGCAATCAATAGCGCCAAGATCGGTGTCACCGCAACCATCGTCAACGACGGCTCAGCAACACCGAATCGACTGGTGCTCACGCAAGGAACGACCGGCGTAAGTAACAGCATCAAAATTTCCGTCACGGGCGATGCCGCGCTGTCAAACTTGCTCGGACAAGATCCTGCCGGTACGCAAGGTTTGACCGAAAATATCTCTGCACAAAATGCGCTGTTCAAGGTCGACGGCATCGCTGTTTCAAAATCGTCCAACATGGTATCGGATGTGATCAACGGTGTCACATTGAACTTGTCGGGCAAAAGCGCTGCAGGCGTGGCAACCAACGTAAATGTGGCGCGGGACAGTGCTGCGGTAGCGGCATCGGTTACGCAGTTCGTTGCCGCCTACAACCAGATCAACAAAACGCTGACCGATGTTTCGTCTTACAACGCGACCACCAAACAAGGTGCGATTCTGAACGGCGATTCGGCGATACGATCGATTCAGTCGCAATTGCGGGGCGTGTTAAATGCACCAGTCGGTGGGGGTAACAGTACCTATTCCGTTTTGTCGCAGATCGGCGTCTCGGTAGAAAAGGGCGGCACATTGTCGCTCGATAGCGCCAAGCTGCAAACCGCGATCGATACCAATTTCAGCAGCATTTCTGGTTTGTTTGCAGCAGTCGGAAAAACCACCGACATCCTGGTTACCTTTGCAAGCGCATCTGCAAAAACGCAACCGGGTTCGTATGCGGTCTCGGTCACGAATTTGGCAACCCAGGGCATTGCGACTGGCCTCGCACCAGCCAACAATGGTGGTAGCGGCAGCACCACCGGATCGGTAGCAGCAGGCCTGACGATCGACGCAACAAATAACACGCTTACAGTACTACTGAACGGCGTCACCAGCTCGGTCGCGCTGAAACAAAAAACTTATTTGAACGCGACAGATTTAGCAACCGAAGTTCAAACGCAAATCAATGCGTCGCCGGCGTTCAGTACTGCTGCGTCTACGGTCACTGTTACGAATAATGCTGGCATATTGACGATTGGTTCGAACAAAGTAGGATCAAGCTCCGCCGTGCAGGTAACAGGCGGTAACGGCGCGCTCAATCTATTAGGTGCAACGCCAACGGTTACGGCAGGCTTCGATACCGGTATTTCGGCAGGTGTCAACGATACCTTGACCGTACAAGTCAACGGCGTCAGTAACGACATCACGCTCGCCGCTGGCAAGTACAGCTTTGCCTCACTCGCGCTAGCACTGCAGGGAAAAATCAATGGTGCACCGAATGTAGCGGGTGTTAGTGTTAATCAAACTAACGGGACGCTCTCAGTTACATCGACCACCTATGGATCGCAGTCGACCGTCGGTTTTACTGGCGGCACCGCGCTAACGACGCTGTTTGGCGGCACACCGGGTTCGAAATCCGGTACCGATGTGGTCGGAAAGATCAACAACGTCGCCGCCATCGGTTCGGGTCAATCGCTGACCGGTGCACCGGGAGACTCCTCCGAAGGGTTGAAAATTAACGTTGCTGGCACTGCGACAAATGCGCGTGGTGCCATCAACTATTCGCAAGGCTATGCGTTCCAGTTCGACAAAGTCATTGGCGCAATCCTCGACGCTAACGGGCCATTGACGGCGCGTACCGAAGGCATCAATGCATCGATCAAAAGTATTGCTACGAGTCGGGCGCAACTGAATGTAACGCTCGCCGCAATCGAGAAACGCTATCGCGCGCAGTACTCTGCGCTTGACGGCGTCATCAGCGGCCTGCAAAAAACCAGTTCGTTTTTAACGCAGCAATTGGCTAATTTACCTAAGCCTTACTAGGGCGACGATACATGTTCGGATCATCCAAAGGCGGTGCCAACACCTACGCGAATGTCGGCGTAGAAACAGGCGTGAGTTCTGCGTCGCCGCACAAGCTAATCATCATGTTGTTCGATGGCGCGCTGATGGCGGTAACAAATGCAATGCAGTTAATCAAGCTCGGGAACATTGCCGGAAAAGGCAAGTCCATTTCCAAAGCTATATCGATTATCGATAGTGGTCTTCGCGCTAGCCTCGATAAAACTGTTGGCGGCGCAATCGCAGTCAATCTTGATGCGTTGTACGCCTACATGAGCAACCGGCTATTGACTGCAAACTTGAATAATGATGCAGCGATCCTGGAGGAAGTCCACGGCCTGCTGATGGAATTGAAAACTGCATGGGATGCAATCGGCCAGCAAGCCGCCGCTGCCCAAGATACCGCGCCGCCTGTGAAAGCCGCCGGTGAGCCGTCCACCTACGCCCCAACCTTGATGAAAGCCTGACCATCAATGAACAGCCAAGAAGTATTGTCCTTGTACGAATCGGTAGCCGACATCACCGACAAGATTCTCGCAGCGGCCCGCAAGCGCGACTGGGAAGAAATGGTCGTGCTGGAGTCGCGCGTGGCAAGCCATGTCGAAACACTCAAAACCGGTGAAGCACCCACCGCGCTGACCGGTGAAAAGCGATTACGCAAAGTGCAAATCATCCAGAAAATTCTGGCCGATGATCGGCAAATTCGCGACATCACCGAGCCATGGATGGCCGACCTCGCCCGCTTGATGAAAAGCAGCCAGACTGAACGCAAGCTCAACATGGCTTACGGTACCGAGGCAGGCTAGCTATGGAAGTGCGGGCCGATATTCAGGGAGTGCGGCCCGTTGCGCAAGTCGATGCCGCACAGGTTGTGGCGCGCATTGGTGATCTGCGCGAAGAAACCACTGGCAGGCTGGCACAGATCGCGATTGGTCAACGGGTCGAAGCAACTGTTGAATCATTACTTAGCGATGGTTCGTTTCTGGTCAAGGTTGCTGATACTGCCGTGCGCACCAATCTGCCTGCAGGCAGCAAAGTCGGTGATCAGTTGCAATTGACCTTCCTGTCCAACGCACCGCGACCGACGTTTCGGCTCGATGGCGAAGCCGGTGCTGCACCCACTAAACTCAGCACTGCAGGCAAACTTATCGACACGCTGCTGAGCTCGAATTCCGGCACGTCATTGATCGGCAAGACCGCACTGGTCGACAACCCCGCCGCCGCACCTGCCCAATTAGCGCAGGCACTGGAACATGCCCTTTCCTCCAGCGGGCTTTTTTACGAATCGCATTTGCAGCAGTGGGCCGCCGGCGAGCGCCCAATCGCTGATGTGATGCGCGAACCGCAAAATCAAAATCTGTCGACGAGCGCTAGCACAGAGACTACGAGTGCTAGCGGTGAAACCGCTGCGACCAGTACTTCGAAGGTACTCGATACAACCGGAGCGCTTGCCAGCACCGGGCTGACCGCCACCACCACCGACACCAACGGACTCAAAACCGCGCAGGTGCTGCATCCCGACACCTCGCAACTGGTCAACCTGCAACTCAATGCGCTGGATCAGCCGCGTGTGCAATGGCGCGGCGAAGTCTGGCCCGGTCAGCAGATGGAATGGGAAGTGCGCGACGACGGTCACCCTGCCAAAGACGCGCAACGCGGCGCGCAACAAGACGAAGAAAACCGCAACTGGCAAAGCACGGTGCGGTTTGATCTACCAACATTAGGCAAGGTCTCGGCCACCATCAACCTGGTCGGAGATCGCGTACAGATGCAGGTGCGCGTGGCCAACCCGGTAACCGCCAACACACTCCGTAGCTTTGGTCCGCGCTTGTCGGAAGCACTGGACGCCGCCGGTTCCCGCCTTGAGTCCCTGAGCGTCAAGCAAGATGAACAAGCCTGACGGACCGCTGCAAACCGCCGTCGCACTGGCCTATCAGAGTGGCGACTCGGCACCAAAAATCGTTGCAAAAGGTCGTGGCCTGATTGCCGAGCAAATTATCGCGCGGGCGCGCGAGCACGGCGTTTTTGTCCACGAATCCAAGGAAATGGTGTCGCTGCTGATGCAGGTCGATCTCGATGACCGAATTCCACCGGCGTTATATCGCGCCGTTGCTGAACTATTGGCGTGGCTTTATCACATCGAATCGGCAAAATTGAGTGGAGACAAGGTATCATCACGACTTGCAGTTACTATGGCTCCGCCTCCTTCCACGCTTGATGACATCAATGGCAACAGTAGAAAACCGGGCGAACCAGCTTGACCTGAGTCCCTTCAAAGTACAGTCTCGGCGAGAAATTATTTCGCTGCTGCGCGCCCTCTGCGAACACAAGCAACTGATTCGCATACTCATTGAATCCACCGGCGAGTCTGCAGTCACCTCGATACTCGAGATCGACGACGATGCTGGTGTAGTGATTCTCGATACATCTACCGACCCGGCAGTCATCGAACACTTAACCGACAGCGACAACCTGTCGTTCGAAACGGTGCTCGATCGCATTCGCATCCTGTTTTTTGCCAATCAGATCGAAGAATGCACACACGACGGATTACCGGCGCTACAAATCGCCATCCCATTGCATTTAATTCGCTTGCAGCGTCGTGAATTTTATCGGGTGCCAACACCGATAAAAAATCCGGTGCATTGCACAATTCATATTGTGAGCGACGACGGCACGCATACCGTTACGGTGCCGCTGCAAAACGTCAGCGGTGGTGGCGTCGCTATCAACGACGAAAAGCATTTGCTCGATCGTACTGTCGGCAAGATTTACCCTGATTGCCAGATTTACCTGCCTGATAACACGGTCGTCATCACCACACTGCAGATTCGCAATGTGATAGAGATTCATACCGATCAGGGCAAATCGATCCAACGTATAGGCTGCGTATTTATCGGCTTGCCGAAGGCAATGCTGGCCGCAATCCAGCGTTACATCACAAGGCTAGAACGCCACCAGAATGCCAAATCGACCGGGCTGCTGTAGCTACAGTGGCTGCTGTAGCTACAGTAGCTGCTGAAATCCAGCAACGAGTACTTATTTCGCAGGTATCTCGGTCTTCAATTCACGCAGCAAGCCACCATCGTTGACACTGCCGCTGACCGAGCCTTCACCGCTCATGCGTTTTTCGCAATCGGCACGATCGTCCGCTGGCAAGGCAGCGCAGCGGGCGCGCGAGTTTTGCTGCAGCGATGCCGAGCCGGTATCGAGGCCGTTACGTCGAGCTTCAGCGCGTGCAGCTGAGGCCTCTTTCAGGCAGGTAGCGCGGTCCTGATTGGACTGGCCCGACATACACACTGCGCGCTCGCTGCGATAGCGTGCGTCGATGCTGTCAGCGTGTGCTGCCATCTGTAGCCCGAGTGCGAGTGCGATCGATACCGTGATGCGAAAAGTCAGTGAATTTTTCATGAAAATCTCCTTGTTATGAGGAGGTAAAGATAATCTTGTGGTGACGGCTGCGTCTGTTCGCTAACGGACAGAACCGGTACGATGGTCGCTTACCGCCCCGTCCTGCTTGATCGATGCAGGATCGGCGCGTACCATCGGGGCACGCCGAATCACCGATTTTCAAGGATTGCAATGGATGACCGTTTGACCACTGATGAATACGACGCACTCGAACAAATCAGCAAGGCAGTGCGTGGTGAAAGACCAAGCGCCTGCATCGCGCGCAATTCGAAAAAACTCAATGGCCTGAAATTTATCAGCCATGCCAAAGACGGACATTTGACGCTGACCGAAAAAGGTCAGCAGACACTTTTTTTGAGGCAGTGCATCAATGGATTGCGTGCAGTCGGGGCCGATTCGACTGCGGCATTGAGCAACGACGTGGCACAGTTTTTAGCCAAAAAAGGGCATGTCGTGCGTGACGCTGATGAACATTTCACGCTCACTGTACGCGGCCGGGAGTCGCTGGCCGATATCGATGCGTCGGCGCGCTGAAAGCGCTAACTACCAACGCTTTCGTATATCTACCCTGCCCTGCAACCGACCGCATACGCGCCTGATTCGGTAACCAATTTATCTTCACAATGACGATGACAACCGCAGCTAACAACGATGTAACCGGTCCTGATTTTGAGCCTGATACGGATACAGATACGCATACCGATCCCCATGCCGACATTCACGAAGCACGTCGATGGCGCAGCGGTGAATGGACCGCCCAAGTCATCAAGAACGACGACGACGAAGGCTGGGCTGTTTCGATGACCAAGCTAGGCGAAGCCGAGCCGGCGCTGGTTGGTCCGTGGACCATGGGTCGCGATAAAAAAAATCCCAAGCCGCTCGACACCGCGGCCTTCAACACGCTGGTCAAGACTGCCGCCGAGGTGCTGCGTCGCCATGAGCAGCAACTGCATGCACAACTGCATCGCAGCGTACACGTCAGCACCGCGCAGGCAAGCTATGAAGTCACCCTCGATATCGTGCCGGATGAAGACGATCCCTACGCGCTATTGAGCGCCTTTGATGGCGATGGCGGGCGGCTCGCACAGGTGCGCGTATCACCCGCCTACACGCTCAATCGCGGTACGGCAGCGGCCTGGATCGATGGTGGATTTCGCAAACCGAACGATCGGTAAAAAAGGCATGGCGGCAGCACACATCGCGCGCTGCATGACGCTAGTTTTGGCGTCCTCGACATGAGCACACCCTGCGTTGTCGCGGTACGTACCTTGTGCGATTTCACCGCCAAAGCAGGCGATCTGGACTTGCGCTTCACGCCATCGCCAACTGCGCAGGAAGGTATCGCCGGCCACTTGCTGGTCGCATCGCGGCGTGCCGCTAATTACGAAAGCGAGATCAGCCTCACGGGTGTTTATACGCATCACGATCAATCACTGATCGTGCGCGGACGTGCCGACGGCTATGACGCGGCACGGAATCGGCTGGAAGAAATCAAAACCTTTCGCGGCGACTTGAACCGCATGCCCGCAAATCATCGCGCACTGCATTGGGCGCAAGTAAAGATTTACGGCTGGCTGCTGTGCTGCGAACGCGCGCTGTCCGACGTCACGCTCGCGCTGGTGTATTTTAATATCGGCAACCAGCAAGAAACCGTGCTGGAAGAAGTGCAATCGGCGACATCGCTACATGATTTTTTTGACGATCAGTGCCAGCGGTTTTTACAGTGGTCAGCACAGGAAGCCGCGCATCGACAGGCGCGCGACCTGGCCTGTAGCGCTCTGGCTTTTCCGTATCCGGTATTTCGCACGGGTCAACGCGAGTTGGCGCAAGCGGTATTTCAAGGGGTCACATCAGGCCGCTGCGTGTTGGCGCAGGCGCCTACCGGCATCGGCAAAACTATCGGCACAATTTTTCCGTTATTGAAAGCCGCACCATCGCAGCAACTCGACAAGATTTTTTATCTCGCTGCAAAAACGTCCGGACGTCAACTGGCGCTCGATGCAGTCGCACTGATTCAACACCACAGTCCCGCGCTCAAGTTGCGTGTGGTCGAACTGGTCGCGCGTGATAAGGCTTGCGAACATCCGGACAAGGCCTGCCACGGCGATGCGTGTCCGCTGGCGCGCGGATTTTATGACCGGCTCCCTGCTGCACGCAGTGACGCGGTCACCCTGCCCACCTGCGATCAGCAATCGGTACGCAAGATCGCCCTCGCCCACCAGATCTGTCCGTATTATCTGAGCCACGAATTGGTGCGCTGGAGCGATGTGGTTATCGGCGACTATAACTATTATTTCGATACAAGCGCGATGCTGTATGCACTGACGATTGCCAACCAGTGGCAGATCGCGGTGCTGGTCGATGAGGCACACAATCTGATTGAGCGCAGCCGCAAAATGTATTCGGCCGAACTCGATCAACGCAGCTTTGGCGCGCTGCGACGCCATGCACCAGAGGCACTGCGCACGGTAATGGATCGCCTGCATCGTCAATGGAATGCGCTGATCAACGCGCAGGAACTGCCGTATCAGGTGTGGCCGGTGGTGCCGGAAAAAATGCTGAACGCACTACAGCGTGCGCAGAGTGCAATTGGCGATTTTTTTGTAGAGACCCCTACGCATGTCGACCCTGCACTTCAGCGCTTTTTTTTCGATGTCAGCCATTTTTTACGATTGACCGAGGTGTTTGATCTGCACTCGCTGGTTGATCTGACATTGCATACCCCCGGCCACGCGACGCTTTGTGTGCGCAACGTAATCCCCGCTCCATTTCTGGCGCCGCGTTTCAAAGCGAGCCGCAGCACAATCTTGTTTTCTGCGACCGTGAGCCCATGGCATTTTTACAGCGACACGCTTGGCTTGCCTGCCGATACGGCAGTGGTCGATGTGGCCTCGCCTTTTTCGGCAGCACAATTGCAGGTGCATCTCGTGACGTCGATCTCGACGCGTTATCAGGATCGGCATCGCTCGCTCTTACCGATCGTTGAACTGATCGCACAGCAGTTCGATAAACAGGCCGGGAATTACCTGACCTTTGTCAGCAGCTTCGACTACCTGCAACAAATCACCGCCTTGTTTGCCGCGCGACATCCAATGATTCCGCTGTGGATACAAACGCGCGGCATGGATGAAACCGAGCGAAGCCATTTTCTGGAGCGCTTTCGCACAGGCGGCAGCGGCATTGGATTTGCGGTGCTTGGTGGCGCATTTTCAGAAGGTATTGATTTGCCCGGTGATCGACTGGTAGGCGCGTTCATCGCAACGCTTGGCCTGCCTCAAATTAATCCAGTCAATGAGCAAATGCGACTGCGTATGGACCAGCAATTCGGCAATGGCTATGAAACCACCTATCTGTTTCCGGGTCTGCAAAAAGTAGTGCAAGCTGCCGGTCGCGTGATCCGTTCGCAATCGGATCGTGGCGTGGTCTTCTTGATCGATGAACGCTATCGGCGCAGCGATATACAGGCGCTACTGCCGCGCTGGTGGCGGCCTGCGCCCTTGATGAAGACCTGACTCTAACGATTACTGCATCGTGGGCATCACGGACATCGTGGACATCGTGCCTACCATGAAGATCGGCAATATCGTCACGAATCAGATGCCGCGCCCGCATCGTCAGCCACACCCCTACCGAACCAAATCGTTTCTGCTGCCACTCACCTGAGTCCGATGCTGTTTTTCAGCGGGCACTGCCGCATGGCGGTATCCCCCCACGCACCCCAGGAGTAGACAATGGAATGGTCGGAAGGCTATGTCGCAGACATCGATTACACCGCAGATTTTTTTCGTGAGCAAAGTCCGCAGTTGCTGAATTTTTCCTGTCTGCTCAATGGCGTCGAGCCTGTTCCGTTGGATAAACCATTTACGTATTTCGAACTCGGCTGCGGTCAAGGCGTCACCTTGTCAATACTGGCGGCGAGCAATCCCGGCGGTCAGTTTTATGGCAACGATTTCATGCCATCGCACATCGCTGCAGCGCGCCAGTTTGCCGACTCGGCGGCGCTCAACAATCTCACTTTCCTTGAAAACAGTTTTAGTGAACTCGCCAATGGCGCGGTCGCTGATCTTCCGCAATTCGATTTCATTACCCTGCACGGCGTCTACACCTGGATCAACGAAGAAAATCAGCAGCACATCGTCAAGTTCATCAATGCTTATCTGAAACCCGGTGGCATCGTCTACGCCAGCTACAACGCGATGCCAGGATGGAATACCGAATTGCCGCTGAAGCGGCTACTGCTGGCGCATGCGGCGCTGCATCCAGAAAAAAGTCCGGTGCAACTCGCCGAAGCAACCAGGTTCATCGAGCAATTCGACTTCGACAATAGCGGCTATTTCAGCAACACACCGGCCTTGAAAAATTTGCTTGCGTTACTGAAAACGCGTAATCCGAATTATCTGGCGCACGAGTATTTGCACGACGATGTCAAGCCGCTGTATCACCTCGATGTAGTCAAGGATTTTGCTGCTGCCAAGCTGCAATATGTCGGCTCGGCTGATCTTTGCTATGCCTATCCGTCGATGTATTTGAATGACGAAAAATGCGCACTGGTGGATGCGGTATCGAATGATCCGTTACGAGAAACGCTGAAAGATTTTTTTCTGAA
>JAYTZV010000168.1:0-1532 GCA_043741695.1 Burkholderiales bacterium | reverse complement strand
AACCGGCACCTGGCTCGGCTTGACCGGCAACGTCATTAATGCGGCCGATGCGCTGTATTGCGGCTTGGCCGATGAGTTTGTTCCATCTGCAAAAATGGATGCGGTACGCGCGCTTGTTATTCACGCGCCGGGTAGTCAGGTGCGCGCTGCACTCCGAGAATTCAGCGCTGCGTTCGCGGCAGAATGTGATCCGTCACACGGCGAATTGGCGCGAAATCACTCAGCGATCGATCGACATTTCCGTTTTGATTCGGTGGCAGAGATCATGTCATCGCTCGCGGCGGATAATAGTGCCTTTTCGCAGCACACTCTCGGTGCGATGCGGCTGCGTTCACCGCTAATGTTGTGCGTGACGCTGGCTGCACTGCGGCGCGGTGCCGCATTGAGTTTGGCAGAATGTCTCCGGATGGAACGCACGATGGTGCGACGTGCGTTCGAGCATGGCGAAGTAATGGAAGGCATACGCGCTGCGGTGATCGACAAGGATCATCGACCGGCATGGAATCCGTCCGAATTGCATGACGTGCAAAGCGCGGCGATAGAACACTTCTTCGAAGCGGCGTGGCCAGCCTATGCGCACCCGCTGAGGGGGTTGGCTTGAATCGAGTTGGTCTGAATGAATTGACCTCAATCGAAGCACTCTGTTTCAGACGTAATCAGATTTCGTCCACCATGAACATGCGCCGATGTTCGCGCATCGCATAGCGATCGGTCATGCCAGCGATATAGTCGGCAATTTTCCGCACCTGTGCTGATGGATCATCGCCTGTGACCTGATAATCCGGCGGTAGCAAACGCGGTTCATTGACGAACGCATCGAACAGATCAGTGATGATGCGACGTGCCTTGCTGGTCATGCGATTGACCAGATAGTGTTGATACAAATTCTTTTGCAAAAACTGTTTGAGCGACTTTGCTTGTGCCTGTATCTCGGGTGAGAACGCGATCAGCGCCGGTGCATTGCGTACATCCTCGACCGACTGCAGCGGCAACTGCGCAATGCGTTCGCGCGAGGTATCGATCACATCGATAATCAGCGTATTGATCATCCGTCGTACGGTTTCACTGATCAAGCGGCGCCCGCTAATGCCGGGGAATTGCTGCTCAACCTGCTCGCGGTGAGAGGCGAACAATGTGATATCGGCGAGCTGCGCGATTGTGATCAAACCAGAGCGCAAGCCGTCGTCGATATCGTGATTGTTGTAGGCGATTTCGTCAGCGAGATTGGCGAGCTGTGCTTCCAGCGATGGCCGCTTTTTGTCGATGAAGCGCTGCCCGATCTCGCCTAACGCCTTGGCGTTATTGAGCGCGCAGTGCTTCAGAATCCCTTCGCGGGTTTCGAACATCAGGTTCAGGCCATCGAATGCACCGTAGCGCTCTTCCAGCACGTCGACCACGCGCAAGCTCTGCAGATTGTGTTCGAAGCCGCCGAACGCACGCATGCATTCATTCAGCGCGTCCTGACCAGCATGACCGAATGGCGTGTGACCGAGATCATGTGCCAGCGAAATCGCTTCAACCAGATCTTCATT
>JAYTZV010000167.1:0-1534 GCA_043741695.1 Burkholderiales bacterium | reverse complement strand
TCGGTCTGGCGTGGAAACGAACAAATGATCTTGCGCACACGTTTGGTTTTCAGCAGCGCAGCAAGTCCGGTATCGCCATTGCCCGCGTTATTGCTGATGATGGTGAGGTCACGCGCACCCTGCGCAATCAATGCATCGATCAGCGCAGCAGGCATGCCGGCGTTGCCGAAGCCGCCGATCATGATGGCTGCACCATCGTGAATGCCGGCGACGGCGGCTGCTATCGAATCACAAACTTTGTCGATCACGTTGATGCCTCTGGTTGTTTGCTCTACCAATCATGCACGGAGCAAACTGATTTTTTGCGGTGCACTGACGTTCAGCGCGTGGCACCACGCATCGATGCGGGATGACCGGGCAGCTGCAACGACTTGCCGGTATTGACCAGCTGATCGCCATCGACGCGCAAGATTGAAATATCCTTGTCGATGAAATTACCGACATACACGTATTGGCCGCTGCGGCTAAATACGACGCCTTCAGGCAGTCCACGTACTTCGACCTGATTGGTGCGCGTGACTTTTTTGCCGTCGATTTTCAGACCGACAACTACCGCGTTGCGATGATAAAAGAACGCATTTTTTGCGGCATTGGTACCATTCAGCAGCACCGCGACGGCCATTTTGCCGGTCGGGCTGATTGCAAAGCCTTCCGGTGCATCGCCGACCACGACCTTATCGATCACGCGTGGCGGATTGGCTTCGATGTCCATCACGCTGACGGTGTCGACACTGCCATCGGCGGCACCTGCATTGCCGTTGTCAGCGGTCAGCGCCAACGTGCCGTCGGGTGTCACGTCGATGTTATACGGCCAGAGCCCAGCAGGAATATCTACCTTGTTATACGTGACTTTTTCACCGGCGATTTCCAGCATCGCGACTTTATGCGCGGCGAACTTAACTGCGAATGCACGTTTTCCATCCGGCGTGAATTGCACATGCGCGACTTGATCACCCATCGGCACGGTATCGATCAATGTGACTTTTTTGCCGGCGATGCGCATTACGCTGATCGAGTTATCGGCGCGATTGGCGATCAGCGCCAACGTTCCGGCACGATTAATCGACATGCCTGAGGCCTGCTTGCCGACAGTCACGGTATCAATCAATTTCGGCGGCGTAGTGGTCAGATCGATGACCCACAGGCGGTTGTCCGGTACCAGTTTGCGTACGCCGCCTTCGTCGACCAGGTTCATCGAATTGGCTACCAACGCAAGGCTTTCATCCGGCGTGATCGCCAGATTGGTCGGTGGTCCGACGATGGTATTTGCCAGCGGCAGGCTGACCAGAATTTTTGGTGCCAGCGGATCGGTACCGATATCGATGATCGAGACTGAGTCATGACCGGCTTCGCCGAAGACGGTTTTACCGGCATCATCCCAACTTTGTTTTTCGTCGTTACCAACGATCATCAGTTCGCGCTTGCCGATGGTGGGCGGTGGAGTGGCGCAGCCTGCCAGTACTGACAGGCAGAGGGCGATCGTGGCGAAGCGGTGAATGGGTGTCATGGAAACTCCTGGAAACTCCTGGTTAAT
>JAYTZV010000166.1:0-4695 GCA_043741695.1 Burkholderiales bacterium | reverse complement strand
TATCGATGCGGATCGTGCAATGCACGCTGAACCAGTCTTCCCAGGTTTGCGCCAGCGCCAGATCGTAGATATCGTTTTCGTTCAGATAGCTGGCATGCGCAATGCGCATCAGCACGCGCGAGGCGATGCGCGAATGCAGATTGATCTGATATGCGTCGGTCAGCTGGCCGGAGCAATGCACACCGCCAGGCACCTGATTGTGTACCTTTAATGTCGGATGTTTTGCGGCGATCTCACCGAGCTCTTCAGCGAGCGCGGCTTCCATGCCGCGCGGGCAGGGGCAGAAATATGAATAAGGTTTACTGTTCATTGGGGTACCTTTTGTCCGTTGTAAAGTCACTGCGCTCCGTTATGACCGCAGTGAAGAAAAATTATTTGGCTAGGGCGCGCTCGACAAAATCCAGCCGGTCTTGACCCCAGTAGCCTTCGCCATCAACCACGAACCACGGCGCACCAAACACGTTAGCCGCAATTGCTGCATCGGTATGGGCGTCATATTCGCTTTGCACTGCTGTCGTGCCCGACGCTTTCAACAATACCTTGCCATCAAGTTTATGCATGTTCGCCAAAGCAACCAGCGTGTCGTTATCTGCGATATTCTTTTCATCCACCCACACCGCTTGCATGATTGCACCAGCCAGTGTCACTGCGGTGTCTGTGCCGTGCGCGAGCTTGGCAGCGATGAGAAGTCGCGCAGCCGCATCGCCCGATACCGGAAAATACTTCGGTTGCAGATTAATTGGCAGTTGCAGATGGTCGGCCCAGCGCTGCATCTCTAATAGTCGATACGCCTGACGTTGCGGCGCGCGCTGCAGCAGCGGTAAGCCGCCCGATACGCTAAACACCTTGCCCAGATCGCACGGTCGCAGCACGATCTGCACGCCATGCTGCTCAGCCATCGCGACGAAGCGCGCATGACCGAGGTACGCATACGGCGATTGCGGTGCAAAAAAATACTCGCAGGTCTTGGACATGATGTACTCCGACGAATCAGAACGGTTTGACAATGACCAGAATCACAATTGCCACCAACAGCAGTACCGGCACTTCATTGAACCAGCGATAGAAGACGTGACTACGTTTGTTGACGCCACGCTCGAATTTTTTCAGCATCGATCCACACGCATGATGGTAACCAATCGCCAGAATCACGAACGCGAGCTTGGCATGCATCCAACCATTGCCAGGTCCTTTGCCTATTCCGTAGCCAAGCCATAGCCATAAACCGAATACCAGCGCTGGCACCATCAGCAATGTCGTGAAGCGATATAACTTACGTGACATCATCAGCAGACGTTCTGTGGTGGCGACGTCTTGCACATCGGCGAGATTGACGAACAGGCGCGGCAAATAAAACAGGCCGGAAAACCAGGAGACGATAAAGACGATGTGGAGGGATTTAATCCAGAGCATGTTTGACCTTATTTATTTGGAAGACGAGTTCGCGTTCAAATGCATCGAAGGCATGCAATCCGCGCAAAGCCGAAAAGGATTTCGTCAATCGCGTCACGCCGTGTCGATGCCTTTGTGCTTGAAACTTTTGTAATGCCCTACCGGATTTTTCCGAAGCAGTGGCAAGGGCATCAAGTAAAACCTGTTTAGGATCCTTTAACGATTCCCATTGTGTTTTTTCGGGGATATCCAATGCAGTCTTGCCATAGCGATTGCCTGCTGCTGCCCTTATGGCACATTCATCCGACAACATCCATGCTTCCGTCATTCTTACCGGCACGACGGGCACGTAACACTGAGTTCGCAGCTCACCCGCACACTTGACTTCAGCGTAGCGAAGCGCATGCGATTCTTTTTCCGCATTACGGTGGCGGATCAAAATATCACATGGAAATTGACGTAAGGTTGCATCGATCCGCGATAGCAAATCGTTGCCGACTTTGCCCAAGTCACGCACAAATTGCGACTGGAATCGCATGTCGGTAAAGTGCTGCTCGATCAACCAGTCGATGACGGGCAACAACGCTTCATCAGAACTTCCGTCCGTCAACAACGTATAGGTGTAAATGCGCATACTGAACTCGTCAACCCTGCAATAAATTGAGCTGGGTCTTGAAGACGTCATCAAGCCGTATCCGTCCATTAACATGCGTAAGCGGATTTCCTCGATTCTGCAGAAAATCGATCAGGGCGCCAAAAGCAACCGTCGTCGTACCTTCCGGTTTTGATCGCCAAGTATTTTCGATTGGATAAAAAACTGATAGCGTAGCACCGTCGTGCTTGTAGCCTTGCGACACCACAATGTCTTCTGATGCAATCGCCTGAATTACTAGCGGAGAGTGCGTGTTGACAATAATTTGTCGTAAAGGATTCGATTCATCAACAGGGGCAGTTTTGTCGACAGCCATTTGATAAAGTAATTCGACAATTGCCGGAATACGCGCTGGATGAATACCATTTTCGGGCTCTTCGAGACAAATGATTCCACCAGCATCGGCATCGGCACCAATGATGGCCAGCGCAAGAAAGCGTAGTGTACCGTCCGATAAAGCTCTCGCTTCATGCCTGATATTGTTGGTTGTCTCCAAAAACAGCGTTTTTAATTGCCGCTTTTCATCGACATCAACCGACACATTTTTCACATCGGGCAGCAAGTCTGCAAGTTGGTTCGCAATTTCCTGATTCTTCTGGAGGCGATCCAACGTTGCAGGCAAATGTTCGCCATGTTCAGAGACAGTACTTTTAGCCAAAAACTCATCCGGGCGACGTAGCGAACTCGATTCAAGTTGCAGCAATTTCCACGACTGCATCTCGCGGCGCGCAGCCAAGACTGTTGGTCGTTCGATTGTATTAATACTGCTGAGAACCGTTCGATCTGCACGACGAATATCAATACTGAGCGGAGCACCCTGCGATTGATCCTGACGAATTTTTACGATCTGCGATGCAGTCTCCGTGTAGATGAATTCGGCGGTACTTTTGCCAACATAGATCGATTTAAAAAACTCTTTGTCCAGATCAAAACCAAGCTGATTCTTCGCTTCGCCTTTACGAATACCATCGAGCGACTCGCTGACCAGTTCAATACCTTCAGGCGTACCGGCGCTAGCTTTGCGATGTTTGAGTACCAACCGATAGCGCAGAAAAGTGACCTTGGGTTTAGCCGGTCTCGAAAAGTCATCGGTCACGCTTTCGCTGACTAATATGTCGGCATCAAATTCCATCATGTCCGCTTGGCGTGTTGATGTCTTCGTAAACAATGATCCAATGCTCGTGCGCTGGCCATGATGATCACCACCATTCCGTATAGCGCTTGCCGCTTCGATGATCGACGTATTAGCCAAATTTTTGAGAAAAACAATCGCATCAAACAGATTTGATTTTCCCGCACCGTTTGCGCCAGCGATACATGTGAACGGACCAAATCGGACTTCGACATCTTCCAAACTCTTGAATCCCTTGACCCGCAATCTCGTCAGCATTGACTGCTCCTCGCTTTTTGCCTGTTACCTTTCAGACGCGCACTTCGCCGTGACCAAACACCACATATTTCAGCGACGTCAATCCTTCCAGCCCGACCGGTCCACGCGCATGCAGCTTGTCGTTTGAAATACCGATCTCGGCACCGAGACCGAATTCGAAGCCATCGGCAAAGCGGGTCGATGCATTGACCATCACCGATGCAGAATCGACTTCGCGCAAAAAGCGCATCGTGCGGCTGTAATCTTCGGTGACGATCGCATCGGTATGGTGCGAAGAATAGGTGTTGATATGTTCGATGGCTTCATCGAGGTCATCGACGATTTTGATCGCGAGGATCGGCGCCAGATATTCGGCATGCCAGTCTTCTTCGGTCGCGGTCGCCAGATGGGGATAACTTTTCAGGATAGCGTGGGCGCGCGAATCGGCGCGCAGCTCGACTTCTTTCGTGGCATAACGCTCCGCCAGCAATGGCAAAACCTGTGCTGCGATAGCGCTGGCGACCAATAGCGTCTCCATCGTATTGCAGGTGCCGTAGCGATGGCACTTGGCATTGAAGGCGATATCGACAGCCTTGCCGATGTCGGCGCGGTCGTCGATATACACATGGCAGATACCGTCGAGATGTTTGATCATCGGTACGGTCGATTCGCGCATCAGGCGTTCGATCAATCCTTTGCCGCCGCGCGGAACGATGACGTCAACATATTGCGGCATCGTGATCAGCGCGCCAACTGCAGCGCGGTCAGTGGTGTCGACGATCTGCACTGCGTTGGCGGGCAAGCCGGCACCGGCTAAACCTTCTGCGACGAGAATTGCCAGCGCGCGGTTGCAGTGAATCGCCTCCGAGCCACCGCGCAAAATCGTTGCGTTACCGCTTTTGATGCAGAGTCCTGCAGCATCGATCGTCACATTCGGACGCGCTTCGTAAATGATGCCGATGACGCCTAGTGGTACGCGCATTTGCCCGACTTGAATACCGCTTGGGCGCGACTTCATGTTGGAGATTTCGCCAATCGGGTCGGCCAGCGTGACGATTTGTTCCAGGCCATCGGCCATCGTTGCGATCGCTGTGGGTGACAGCGTCAGTCGGTCGAGCAGCGCAGGTGCGAGGCCGCCGGCGGTGGCAGCGTCCAGATCGAGCTGGTTAGCTGCGATCAGCTTGGCAGCGTCGCGCCGGATTGCTGCAGCAATCAGCAGCAGTGCCTGATTCCGGGCAGCGGTCGAGGCCTTGGCCATCGCACGTGACGCGCTGCGTGCTTG
>JAYTZV010000165.1:0-4697 GCA_043741695.1 Burkholderiales bacterium | reverse complement strand
GACGCGCACGGTGGAAGGCCAGACCCGTACCCGCCGGAATTAGACGTCCCACAATAACGTTTTCTTTCAATCCGCGCAGCTCATCACGTTTGCCCATGATTGCGGCTTCGGTGAGTACCCGAGTGGTTTCCTGAAACGATGCTGCCGAGATAAACGAATCGGTCGATAAGCTGGCCTTGGTAATACCGAGAAGCATATGGTTATACATGGCCGGTTTCTTGCCCTCCTTGACGACCCGATCATTTTCATGCAGCACATCCGCACGCTCCAACTGCTCACCCAGAATGAATCGGGTGTCACCGTTGTCAACAATAATCACACGGCGTAACATCTGGCGCACAATCACTTCAATATGCTTGTCGTTGATCTTCACACCCTGCAAGCGATACACGTCCTGCACTTCGTCAGTGATGTAACGTGCTAACGCTTCTACACCCTGCAGCTTCAAAATGTCATGCGGATCAGCCGGTCCATCAACAATTGATTCCCCTTTATTCACCACTTGGCCATCATGCGCCGTCACGTGCTTATCTTTCGGTATCAAATACTCGTGAGCAATACCGTCAAAGTCTGTAATCACCAGACGCTGCTTGCCCTTGGTATCTTTACCGAACGAAACGGTTCCCGTCACTTCAGCCAACAAACCAGCATCTTTGGGTGAGCGGGCCTCGAACAACTCGGCCACGCGCGGCAAACCACCGGTAATGTCACGCGTTTTCGATGACTCTTGGGGAATGCGCGCCATTACTTCGCCCACTCGTACCTGCTGACCATTCTTGACCGTGATAATCGAACCAATCTGGAAAGTGTAGTTCACTGGCGTATCTGAATTCGCCTGCTTGATATCCTTACCGTTTGCGTCAATCAATTTCACTGCTGGGCGCAAACCTTTGCTCGTCACTGAACCGCGTCGCTTAGGGTCAATGACCACCAAGCTTGAAAGGCCGGTCGTATCATCAATCTGCTTGGCAACGGTAATGCCTTCTTCAACGTTTTCAAAACGGACTTCACCCGCATATTCCGAAATGATCGGACGGGTGTGCGGATCCCAACCAGCCAGCGTCAAACCTGCTTTGATTTTCGCGCCTTCTTTCACCATCAACGTTGCGCCATACGGTACTTTATGCCGCTCACGCTCACGACCATTTTCTTCAGTGATGATGAGTTCACCGTTACGGGCAATCACAATGACTTCGTTGCGAGCGTTGATAACATGACGCATACCCGGCGAGAAGCGAATCACGCCCGATGATTTTGCTTCAACGCTTGATGCCACCGCGTTACGCGAAGCAGCACCGCCGATATGGAACGTGCGCATTGTTAGCTGAGTTCCCGGCTCACCGATCGACTGCGCGGCAATGATGCCAACCGCTTCACCCACGTTTACCATTGAGCCACGGCCCAAATCGCGACCGTAACACATGGTGCATAAACCAAAACGCGTATCGCAGGTCAGCGGCGTGCGTACTTTCACTTCGTCGACGCCAGCGGCTTCAATCAAGTCCATGACATCTTCGTCTAACATTGCGCCCGCTTTAGCGACCACCGCTTGTGTATCCGGATGAAGCACATCGTCAGTCGCGACGCGGCCCAGAATACGTTCGCGCAAGGCTTCAACCACTTCTCCACCTTCAATCAGCGCCTTAAACACGAGGCCATTAGTGGTGTGGCAATCATCCTCAGTTACCACTAAATCTTGCACTACATCACACAATCGGCGCGTGAGATAGCCAGAATTCGCGGTCTTCAGCGCAGTGTCGGCCAAACCCTTACGCGCCCCGTGGGTTGAGATGAAGTACTGCAAGACGTTTAAACCTTCACGGAAATTGGCCGTAATCGGAGTTTCGATAATGGAGCCATCCGGTTTCGCCATCAAACCGCGCATCCCCGCCAATTGTCGGATCTGGGCCACTGATCCGCGTGCGCCAGAATCAGCCATCATGTAAATCGCGTTAAATGATTCTTGCGTGGTTTCAACACCGTCGCGGGTAGTGACCGGCTCTTTCGCCAATTGATCCATCATAGCCTTCGCCACCTGGTCACCAGCACGGCCCCAGATGTCCACCACTTTGTTGTAGCGCTCGCCTTGTGTGACCAGACCCGAAGTGTATTGTGCCTCGATTTCTTTCACTTCCTTTTCCGATGCCGCAATGATGTCTTTCTTTTGCGGCGGAATTAACATGTCATCAATCGAGATCGACAAACCAGCGCGGGTAGCGTAATTAAAGCCGGTATACATCATTTGGTCGGCGAAAATGACCGTCTCGCGAATTCCGCAACGACGGAATGCAGCATTGATAATTTTCGAGATTTCTTTTTTCTTCAAAGATTTATTAATGTAAGTAAACGGAAGCCCTTGCGGCAAAATTTCCGATAAAATCGCTCGGCCCACGGTGGTCTCATAGCGCGTGACACGCGAGATGATTTCGCCTTTTTCGTCTTTGTCCGTTTCCTTGATGCGAACCGTCACCTTCGCGTTCAAGGCCACGTTTCCCGACTGATAAGCGCGCAATGCTTCTGACACGTTGATAAACATCGTACCCTCGCCCATCGCGTTCACACGCTCGCGGGTCATGTAGTACAACCCCAACACGATATCTTGGGACGGCACAATCGATGGCTCGCCAGAAGCTGGGAACAAAATATTGTTCGACGCCAACATCAAGGTGCGACATTCCATCTGCGCTTCTAACGAGATCGGCACATGTACCGCCATTTGATCACCGTCAAAGTCGGCGTTAAATGCAGCGCAAACCAGCGGATGCAGCTGAATCGCTTTGCCTTCAATCAAAACTGGCTCAAATGCCTGCACTCCCAATCGATGCAGCGTGGGCGCGCGGTTCAGCATGATTGGATGCTCCCGGATCACGTCTTCCAAAATATCCCAGACTACCGGATTTTCATTTTCCACTTCGCGCTTGGCCGCTTTAATAGTGCCAGCAATGCCCAATACTTCAAGCTTGTGGAACACAAACGGCTTGAACAATTCCAGCGCCATTTTCTTTGGCAGGCCACACTGATGCAGTTTCAGTGTCGGGCCGACCACGATCACGGAACGACCAGAATAATCGACGCGTTTACCGAGCAAATTCTGGCGGAAACGACCCGACTTACCTTTAATCATATCGGCAAGTGATTTCAATGCACGCTTGTTGGCGCCCGTCATGGCCTTGCCGCGACGACCGTTATCCAGCAGCGAATCGACGGCTTCTTGCAACATGCGCTTCTCGTTGCGGACGATAATTTCTGGCGCCTTCAATTCTAGCAACCGCTTCAACCGATTGTTACGGTTAATCACACGGCGATACAGATCATTTAAATCGGAGGTAGCGAAACGACCACCATCCAGGGGCACCAACGGACGCAAATCCGGGGGCAGCACAGGCAGTACTTCCATTACCATCCAGTCGGGCTTGATGCCTGACTTGGAGAATGCCTCAAGCACTTTCAAACGCTTGGCGATTTTCTTGATTTTGGCTTCAGACCCGGTGTTACCCAAGTCTTTGTGCAGCTGTTCCATCTCGTGCGGCAAATCAAGTTTGCGCAGCAGATCGCGAATACCTTCAGCGCCCATCAAGGCGGTGAATTCGTCGCCGTATTCTTCAACCTTGGCAAGGTAATCGTCTTCAGTCAACAACTGACGGCGCTGCAGTGGCGTCATGCCACCATCCGTCACCACGAACGCTTCAAAATACAAAACGCGTTCGATATCGCGCAAGGTCATATCCAGCACCATGCCCAAGCGTGACGGTAGCGATTTCAGAAACCAGATGTGCGCTGTTGGCGATGCCAATTCAATGTGGCCCATACGTTCGCGACGTACACGCGATAAGGTGACTTCAACGCCGCACTTTTCGCAGATCACGCCGCGATGCTTGAGACGCTTGTACTTGCCGCACAGACATTCGTAATCTTTGATCGGGCCAAAAATTTTGGCGCAAAACAAACCATCGCGCTCGGGCTTGAATGTACGATAGTTAATCGTTTCGGGTTTCTTTACTTCACCGTAAGACCACGAACGGATCTTCTCCGGGCTAGCAAGCCCGATCTTGATCGCATCGAATTCTTCTTCTACGGTAACTTGCTTGAATAAATCTAATAGCGCTTTCATGATTTCTCCAGATGTCTGACTGATTGGGGTTTCATCGTTTTCGATTTACGGAAGCCACCGTAATAAGTGGCCTCTCCTATCAACACGCTTAATTCCGAACCAGATCAATATCAATCGCTAACGAACGGATTTCCTTGACCAACACGTTGAATGACTCCGGCATACCGGCCTCTATCTTGTGCTCGCCCTTGACAATGTTTTCGTAAACTTTGGTGCGGCCCAACGTGTCGTCGGACTTCACGGTCAGCATTTCCTGCAGAGTGTACGACGCGCCATAAGCTTCCAGCGCCCAAACTTCCATCTCGCCGAAGCGCTGACCACCGAATTGCGCTTTACCACCCAACGGCTGCTGGGTTACAAGCGAGTACGGACCGGTAGAGCGGGCATGCATTTTGTCATCGACCAAGTGATGCAGTTTCAGAATGTGCATATAACCCACCGTCACGTTGCGCTCAAACGCTTCACCGGTACGGCCATCAAACAACACTGCCTGAGTTTTGGTCGGCGTTAATTGCAGACGCTTGGTGGTTTCATCGTCGTAGGCTAAATCCAGCATGGCGCGGATTTCCACTTCGGTGGCACCGTC
>JAYTZV010000164.1:0-12813 GCA_043741695.1 Burkholderiales bacterium | reverse complement strand
GTTACGCACGAAGTCCGATACCGCCAGCATCATCACCGTCAGCAATGGCAATTTCTGTTTAGTGTTCGCAAACACCGAGACGATTTGCGGCACCACATAGGTCAGCAAAAAAATTACGATAGCAAATGCGACCACGGTGACGATGGCGGGATAAGTGAACGCCAGCTTGACCTTCGACACCAATGCATTGCGGCGCTCGATGTAATCTGCCAGCCGCGACAGCACGCGCGAGAGTTGCCCGATTTGCTCGCCGGAGGCAACCAATGCGCGATAGATATCGGCAAAGTCGCGCGGATGATGCGACAGCGCCTCTGAGAGCGACGCGCCGCCCATCACTTCAGAACGGATCGACGCGATCAGGTCGCGCAGATAGGTGCGCTCGGCTTGCTCCAGCAGTGCAGAAAATGCCTGCTCCAGTGGCAAGCTCGCTTCCAGCAAACTGGCCAGCTGGCGCGTGAACAATGACAGTTCATTGGTCGATAATTTATCGCCGAAACTGCGCGCCTTGGTGTGCCCCGCTTCATCAAGTTGCGTGGCGATTGCCTCGACCGAAATAGGGGTTAAATCCTGGCTGCGCAAGTCGGCGCGGGCTGCACGTGCGCTATCCGCGTTCAATACGCCTTTTTTTGTTCTGCCACCGTCATCAACGGCATCATATCGAAACGCTGGCATCGGTTAGTCCTTGGTCACCCGCAGCAATTCAGCCTGCGTGGTGGTGCCATCAGCCAACCATCTTTCACCGTCTTCGCGCATGGTCTGCATGCCATCCTGCAGGGCGGCGTTACGCACCTCCGCCTCGGAAGCACGATTGTGAATCTGGGCACGGATTGCCTCGGTTGTGCGCAGCAATTCGTAGACGCCAACGCGCCCTTGGTAACCCGTGAAGCTGCACTTCTCGCAACCAATCGCTTGCCAATATTTGCCATCAAACACGCGGCAATGGCCGCATAATTTACGCACCAGTCGTTGCGCGACGACACCGAGCAAAGATGACGACAACAAAAATGGCTCGATGCCCATATCGAGCAAACGCGTCACCGCAGCGGCCGAATCGTTGGTGTGCAGTGTGGCAAGCACCAAATGGCCGGTCAGCGAAGCTTGTACGGCGATCTGCGCGGTTTCCAGATCGCGGATTTCACCGATCATGATGACGTCCGGGTCTTGCCGCAAAATTGCGCGTAAGGCTTTGGCAAAGCTCATGTCGATACGCGCATTGACCTGCGTCTGACCAACGCCGGCAAGTTCGTATTCAATCGGATCTTCAACCGTTAAGATATTCGTGCTCGACTGATTCAAGAGTGACAGTGCCGCATACAGCGTGGTGGTCTTGCCGGAACCGGTCGGCCCGGTCACCAGCACAATGCCGTGCGGCTGGCTGATCAGTTCATCGAACTGCGGCATGACCGCGTCGCTCATGCCCAGATGCGCCAGATCGAGTCGGCCCGCTTCCTTGTCGAGCAAGCGCAAGACCGCACGTTCGCCGTGACCGGTTGGCAGTGTCGAGACGCGCACATCGACTGGCTTGCCGCCGACGCGCAAAGTAATACGACCATCTTGCGGCAGGCGCTTTTCGGCGATATCCAATTGCGCCATGATCTTGATGCGCGAGATCAGTGAAGCGTGAATTGCTTTTTTCGGGCGCACCACATCGCGCAGCGTGCCGTCGATACGAAAGCGCACGACCGAGATTTGCTCGAACGGTTCGATATGGATATCGGATGCGCCTTCGCGCAGTGCCTGCGTCAACAACGCGTTAATCATGCGGATCACCGGTGCGTCGTCGGCCGATTCAAGCAGGTCTTCGACTGCCGGCATATCTTGCATCAGCTTGTTCAAGTCAAGATCGGATTCGTATTCATCGATCACTTGTGCAGCGTCACCACCCGAACCGGCGTAGGCCGTAGCGATCGCCTGTTCAAGTTCGGCATGTGGCATTGCGCGCAATTTAATGCGGCCGAAACGCCGGCTGACTTCCGCCACTGCCGTGGGCTGCGTCTGGTCGGAGACCCATACTTCGACCGCGCTATCCGGCGTGGCGCGATGCGCCAGCAAGGCAAAGTCGCGGGCGAAGGCAAACGGCAAAAGGCGGGAGTCGATCATGCGGTCTCGCCTGGCTTACCGGGGAATCGGTGCAGGCACCGGTGAGATTTTAGGTGGCATTCCCTGCGCAGGTGCAATGGGTTTTAACATCGTGCCACCGACCGGTTTGCCGTTGTCTAACTCCGGCAAAGTTGGTGCAGGCATATTTGGTAACACTGCGGTTTCGCGCGGCTGCGACTGCTGCTCGACCGCACGCATATAGTCGTAACGGTCGCCCGATACGCTGACGCTTTGGTCATTGCTACGAATGATGGTCGGACGCAAGAACACCATCAGGTTGGTCTTGGTGCGATTGCGCTTCTGGTATTTGAACAAATTGCCGACCACCGGAATGTTACCGAGGCCCGGCACTTTTTCATTACCGTCGCTGACGGTATCTTCGATCAGGCCACCCAACACAATGATCTGACCATCCTCGACCAGCACGTTGGTATCGATCGAGCGTTTGCTAGTGATGATGCCAGCACTGTTGGTGGTGCTCTGTACCGCTGAGGTCTCCTGATAAATCGCCATCTTCACCGTGCCGCCTTCAGACACTTGCGGACGCACGCGCAGCGACAAACCGACGTCTTTGCGCTCAACCGTCTGGAATGGATTAACACCGGCACCGCCACCAGACGCCTGCGTGGTGTATTGACCGGTGATGAAAGGCACGTTCTGGCCGACGATGATGCGAGCTTCTTCGTTATCGAGCGTGATCAGATTCGGCATCGATAAAATGTTGGTGCCATCGTCCGACTCCAATGCACGCGCCACTGCACCTAGGCCCAGCGCCCCATTGATATTTTTGAAAATGCCCAGCGTCAGACCCGCACCGACGGCCGGAATAGAAGTACCGGCTTTGGCCGCAGCTGCCAGACCGAGAATATTGTCGGTGCTGGCAGTACTGGCCGCGCCAATGCGGTAATCGCTTTTTGAATTGCCCGACAAGCCGAGCCACTGAATACCGAACTCCGCCGCTTTTTTGGCCGAGACTTCAACAATGAGTGATTCGATATACACCTGCGCGCGCCGCACATCAAGCTGATCGATGACGGTACGCAAATTGCGATACACCGCTTCGCTGGCGGTAATAATCAGCGTGTTGGTGGTGGCATCGGCCTGGATGAAACCGGCTGCACCGCCTGATGCCAGCGCTGCCTGCGGCGTGGCGCTACCGGATTGCTGCAGCGGACCACTTGCACCGGTCGCGCCGCCATTCGGGTTTTGCTGCGGTGGTGGTGAAGGTGCTGCGGTTTGTGGTGCCGACGTATCGTTCGACATTACCGAGCGCAACGTTTGCGCCAGTTTGGTGGCATCGGCATTACGCAGGTACACCACGTGCACATTACCCGGTTGCGCTGTCGGCAAATCGAGTCGGGCGATCAAGGATTTGGCGAGATTGGCGCGCGCCTGCGATGGCGCTCGCACGATCAGCGAGTTGGTTCGCGCATCGGCCAGTACGCTGATTTTGCCGGGATCTGCCGCACCCGGTGCAGCGCCCTGTTCGAGCAAGCGATTGACGATCTGCGCCAGATCGGTGGCGATTGCGTAGCGTACCGGCACGATGTCGAGATCACTGCTGGATGGGGCATCAAGTGCGGCGATAATTTTACTCAGACGACGCAGGTTGTCGGCGTAATCAGTGATCACCACCGAGTTGTTACCCGGATTGGCATTGATGGTGTTGTTAGGTGAAATGAGCGGACGCAATACCGTCACAAGATTGGCTGCCGATTCATAATTGAGCCGGAAAATTTGGGTGGCGATCTGATCGCCCCGAATGCTCAGATTCTGCGCAGGACCCGCCTGCAGTTTGGCGTCGGCTTCCGGCACGACCTTTGCAAAATTTTCACCCATCACGATGGTGTATCCCTGCAAGCGCAAAGCGGACGACAGCAAGCTAAACGCCTGAGCTTTGGTCACCGGTTTTTCAGATACCAGATTGATGGTGCCCTTGACGCGCGGATCAATGATGAAGGTCATGTTGGTGTATTGGCCAACTGCCTTGATGACTGATTCGATATCGGCCCCGACAAAATTCATCACTGCCGATCCACTGCTTGCCTCAGCCGAGAACGCCATTGGCGGCACGCCAGCAAAGGTCACGAGTGTAACCAGCGTCATGACGGCAGCAGCAATTTTACGGCGCAGAAGTGGGCGTCTAAGTGGCGGTACGAGTAAAAGTCTGACGGCAGATTTTATGGGCATCGGGAGTGCAGTATCAGGATGTGGCACGAAGTGGATTTCCATTATTTAAACTCTAACGCAATGACATTCTTGGCACCGATCTGACGGCGTTGACCTAGCAAATTCAATAAATTTGCCAGTTTTTCTTCGCTTCCGGCAGCTGCTTCTGCAGTGCCGGAAAATTGCAACCGGTTCTGCCGGATCGCACCAGTTCCGTTCAATACCAGTGCACCGTGCGTCGTGGTCAATTGCACGCCAGCATGATTACCTTGCCAATCCATTTTCAGCAAGTAACTGCCCAGCGGTGCGACTGGCGACATGCGCGATGCCATATCCTGTAAATCCAGACTCAGCTTACCGGTCAGGTCGACACGCGCATCGGTACGCGACAGCAACAGCGGACCCCACACCAGTTGCATCACGCCACTGGGCTGCAAGGTATTGAGCGGCGCACCCAAACCAGCTAGACGCTCGGCCGGCAAGGTCAGGGCAGATGGCGTGACCTGCCATTCACGCAAGCCACCGGTGAGTTCAACCGGGTTGGCCAGTGCGGCCGGATTATCAAGTCGCAGATGCACCCGTCCAACCAGCAGCAGCGGCGACAGTGTCCAGGAAAATCGCCCAGGCAGCAGCGGCGTTACTGGTTCGTTATTACCGGCGGCGCCACCGACAAATGCCGAGCCACGCCACAAGCTGCCTTGCGGATCACCGAGCGTCAATTTACCCGCAGTCTGTTTTTCCAGCAGCACCGCCATCCAGCTGGCCGGGCAGAACACAAGCACAGTCATCATTACGGTAGCGATAGCGGCAATGAACCATACCACGAGCGGCAGTGCGCGGCCGTGCTGACAGTCTTGGCCAAAGCGCGCAGCCAGGCAACCCGCTGCACTACTCATTGCGGGCTTCGCTTTTTTGCTGACGCAGAGTTAGCGTGGCATTGACGCTGTCGGCGGTAGTCAGAGCGACGATACTGGCATCGATCACTGACAGGCGCGCGGTTTTCTGGACATCACCAAGCCAGTCGACGATCGATGAAAAAGATGCCGCGTTTAGTTGTACGCGCACCACGTCTTCGGTCACAACGATACTTTGGGCCTTCAGACCATGACCAGCCAGCGTGGTGTCCACAGTTTCTTTCGACAGCAGAATTGGCGGCGGTGCGACCGTTGCCGACAACACCGCGGCCTCGCGCACTAGTTGCTGCATGTCGGCAGATTTTTGCCGCAGCTCGGGCAGACTCTTGCGCAACTGTGTGCGGCCCGACAGCGCCGGAGCCACCAACAGCAGATACAGCAGCGCCAGCACAATGACAGTACCCATCAGCAAAAGTTGTTTGCGTTCGCGAACGCTGCGATCGCTCCAGAACGTGGCCGCAGTGTCACGCACCCGATTGAAGTTGGCGACGCCGCTCATTTGCTGCTCCGTATCTGCCAGACACCGGCGTTGGGTTGCGACAGCGTCAGGCCGTGGCGTGCCAGCGCACTCTTCACCACTGCCAGCGGCGGTGCAGCGCCCGGCTTGAGTTTGATCAGCAAATTACGATCGCGATAATCGATGCTGGCGATGACCAAGGCCTGCTCGCCTTGTATCACCGAACTCCATGCTGCGCTGAAATTTGCCAGCAGTGAGGCGAAATCATCTGCCGCTGCCTGACCGGATGCACGCTGTGCAGCGGCAATTTTTTGGCGTATTTGCACGACCGGATCAATGATCGCCGTCTCGTTCGGGTACGCCGCCTTGTAGCTGAGGATCATGCCTTTTTGCAGTGCGTCGGCTTCGCGTTTCAGACGCAGCCAATCGACGTCGAGTGCGATCACATTGCCCAGTACCAGCAGGGTTGCCAGTGCAATGGCCCAGCGCCACGGTCGCCAATGGATGCCACCCGAACCGGTCGTGCCGAGCCCGTTCATCAGGTTCAGCGAGACGCTGCGTGCGCCGGTAACCCAGCGCAACCAATTGTCAGCGAACAACGATACGCGTTCATGCAACTGTGCATCAGCAACGATGTCGCGATAGGCCGCCACATCCACCTGCGGTACGTACAATGCAATCGGTGCTTGCGGCACCAGTGCGCACAGCGTTTGCAAGGCTTCGTGCGCCGCACTGGCGGCATGGTCTGGCAATAATTCGATGCCGATACCATCGGCTTGAGTCAGGCGAATCACCAAATCGAGATCGCTGCTATGCGTGGTGATGGTGGCCGATACCACGCCGTCCTGATACGGCACACATAACTGCGCGGGTATGGCAGCGATGGCGCGTGCCCCGAAGGCACTAATTATGCCGACCAGTTGTTCGAGCCAGACGCGCTGCACTACCGCGATGGTGCGCATACCATCGATCGCTGGCCCGGCGACGATGACGCAGTCGGCCGGATCGGACATCAGTTTTTCTTCGAGCAGGTTGGGCAGCGCGGCGCGCAACCGGGCTGGTGACAACGGCGGCACGCGCAGATGCTGCAAAGAAACATCACTGGCCGATAGAATCAGGCAGACGCGTTGTGATTGCGTAATCAGCGCACGCAGTTCAAAGAGAGCATCTTCACCTTGCCGCTCGATGGCACCACCGTCATTGACGACTGCGAAAGGACAGACCATCGATCCGGCATCATCCAGTAATGCGGTTGCTGCTTTGGATAACAGGCGAAGGTAAAGTGTGCTCAAATAATTCCGATTCGCTATTAATTTTCTCGGGTCCAGATCACTTTAACCTGCCCGCCAATGACCGGACGGTTTACCAGTGATTGGCTTTCTAATACCGCATTATTAAGCTTCACTTTGCCGTTGACAAGGAAGTATTGCGTTTTGACGTCGATTGCGCCGATGTTGCGGGCCGCAGGCGCTGAAGTCACCGCAGTCGGCAGGCGGCTAAGGAAATCGGCCCGGTCCTTGAAATACGCCCGATCACGGCTGGCGACCACTGCCACAGCATCGCTCAACGATAGCCCGGGAATAATGGCCGAGATCACTTCTGGTGGCGCAGTATTGACATTGATACTGTTGTCACCTGACGGCAACACGGTCACGTAATCTTTCAAGCGGCTCACGGTTTCGCTGGTAAAACCAGTGATCGCCAGCAGATCGTCGACCTGGATCAGCGGCATCATGCGCGGCGTTGAACCAGTCGACGTATTGGCTTGCGTCGCTGAAGCCGGCGCACTGGATTCCACGACACCCGTTGGCTGAATTGGCACCGGCATGCGCGCCGAGGTCAGATACGCTGCTGCCGCATCAGCCCGCATCGCAGGCGATTCAATGCGCAGATTTTCAAGTAGCTTCGTGAATGCGTCGAGATCGGCTTGACTGACCGAGCCACCACGCATCAACGCATTCAGATTAAAACGCGATTGCGCATCGACAATGAACCCGGACAGCGTTGCGCTGCTGGCATCGGCATCCTGCTTGCCATTCTCGACAAAATCATCAAGCCGCACTTCGGCCAACGGTATTGCCCACGGGTCCCCTGCGTAATCGACCTGATTGACATCCGAGCGCAAGATCAATCGCGCCCAGTCGATTGCACCGCGCAAAATCCACTGCTTCTGTAATTGCGTGCGCTGGTTTTCGATCGAGCGCACCTGCACCTGCTGCTGCCAAAACAAACTGGCCACAATCGTCACCGCAAGTGTGGTCAGCAGTAGCGCGGTAATTACCGCAACGCCATGCTGACGCACAAGAAAACTGCGCGGCGCGATCATGTCGTCCCCAACAAAAATGCTTTGACCAACGCGACCTTTTGTTCGTGCAACTGCAACGTCACCTGAATGCCCGACAACACCACCGGCGCACCGCGATTGTCTTGCGTCGGCGCACCCAGTGTGGCCCACGCTGCGCCATCCCACGACAGCACGTTCATCGCATCGATACCACTTTTGAGCGTGACTGCATTTGCGCCATCCGTATCGGCCAGCGCCGCTTGCCAGAATTGTGTCAGCTGACCGAGGTCGCGCGTGGCGGGCGATTCGCTTCGCTTGAGCGCACCGTCGCGCAAACGATACGCCACGATCTGTAACATGGTGGGTTGGTTTTCTGCATAGACCTTGCGCGCCAAAATCAGGCTGTCTTGCCGCGAGACGAGATTGGTACGATCCGGCATCATCGCCGCGTCGGCAATCAGTCCGCAATCACTTTGCATCTGCGCAAACGCCAGCTGCATGCCGCGCGTCTGCTCAAGGTCGGCAGTCAGCGCGACGCGCGCGCGCACGATGCTGTCGAGACCACGCCAACCGAGCACGGCAATAATGCCGAGAATGCTGATTGCGACCAGCAACTCGACCAGCGTAAAACCGTGTCGGGAGGCGTTACGCACTGACGAGCTGATTGAGTTTGATCAATCGCCGACCTGGATTGCGTGTGTCGAAGACACTGACTTCGATCCGGCGGAAATTGATGTTCGGCGTGCTCGATACGTCTTGTTCGCAGACCAGTGACAACTCGGCCTGCGGACATTCGAACGAGGTCTTGCCAATAGGTGGATAGCTGCGCGTCAGACGAATTTCAGTCAGCCGGTTTTCAGCCGACCAGGTTGCCATCATCGCGGCGCGCAAGTCATTACTATTTTGCGTCAGGCTGCCGGCGGCACGCAGACTGGCACCAAGCGCAGTACCGACAATGACCAGCGCCACTAGCACTTCGAGCAGTGTGAATCCAGAGGCTTTGCGGATCGATTGCATCGTTACTCCACCACAAAATGGCCGATGCCATCGGCGCGAATTGCGACCTGATCGCCATCGACCGCGAGTGTCAGCAAAAAGGGTTTGTCGACCGGCTCACGCCCGAAGACGACGCGTAGTGGCCCGGAACCAGCAGTGACTGGCGGCGTTAGCAGCACGGTAACTGGTGCGCGTTGAAAGGACCGCTCGCGCAATAGATCGTCTTTCTCGATCGCTGCCCAAACGTTATTGGTGCGAACCAGAAAGCGATAGTGTTCGGCATCGGCCTCGAAAGCGACCGGGCTATTGCGCACGATCGCTTCATCGCGCGCCAGTTGCAGCAGCAGCGCAATACGTCGCGCTTCGTTGTCGAGCGCCTGATGCGCACTCGGCATCGCGTTAAATGACACCACGCCGAGCATAACACCGGCGATCACCATCACGACCAGCAGTTCGAGCAAGGTGAAACCCGCCTGCAGTCGGGCTGGTTTCCTCGTTCGACATCGGATCCATGCAACCGTCATTGCGAAGCGCTACAGTTCCCAGGAACCGATATCGGCATCGTTGCCGGTGCCGCCGGCCTGACCATCGGCACCGAAGGAAAATACATCGACCTCGCCTTTGATGCCGGGTGATAAATACTGATACGGATTGCCCCAAGGATCTTTTGGCAATTTATCGAGATAGCCGCCGGTTTTCCAGCCACGCGCTTCTGGTCCGACAGTTGGCTTGGCGACCAGGGCATTGAGACCTTGTTCGGTAGTGGGATAGCGCTGGTTATCGAGCTTGTAAAGCTTCAGTGCCTGCATCACGGTAGCAATATCCTGACGCGCCGCAATCACGCGCGCATCGTCCGTTCGCCCCATCAGTTTTGGCACCACGAGGGCGGCGAGGATGCCCATGATGACCACCACCACCATGATTTCGATGAGTGTAAAGCCGCGGCTGATCATGGAAGTCTGTGTTTGACGACTCGCTCGCGAGCGCGAAGAACGAAGGGCGGATTGCATTGGCACGGTCATGGGAAAGAGTCGGTAATTTTGCAGCAGTCAGTATAAGGGAAAGCATCGGGCGCACCACGTATCGTAGTGGTGTTTGGGTGTGAAGACGTATTTGATCAGACAGCGCCTCGCAGGAAAAGTGCCCTACGCAACACTTTCGATGATGAATCCGATGCAACCTTGCTCTTTTCCCATGTGTCACCAAGGCACAGTACACTGGTTGCTCACAATAATATTTACGGAGACCACCATGCGCCTGCGCGCCTTTCTGTCACAGTTTGTACCCTGTATCGCTACGTTGTTCCTCAGCCATTCAGCCATCGCAGCGACGTATCCCGAACAAAAAGAAAGCGACTGGATCGTCAGTGATTTTCGTTTTCATACCGGCGAAACTTTGCCGCAGCTAAAACTTCACTACACCACGATCGGCGCGTCGACCGGCGAGCCGGTCATCATCATGCATGGCACTGCGCAATCGGGTGCGGCGATGCTGGCACCGGGATTTGCTGGTGCGCTATTCGGACCCGGTCAGCCGTTGGATGCCAGCCGGTATTACATCATTTTGCCGGACGTAATCGGTGCTGGTAAATCAAGCAAACCGTCCGACGGACTGCGCCGACATTTTCCAAAATATGATTATCAGGATCTGTTGAATGCGCAATACCGGCTGGTGACCGAACACCTGGGGGTCAAGCATGCTCGGATGGTGCTGGGCTATTCGATGGGCGGTATGGAAACCTGGATGTGGGCGCAACAGCATCCGCAATTCATGGATATCGCCGTGCCGATGGCGTCGCTGCCAATCGAGATGTCCGGACGCAACTGGATGATGCGCCGCCTTATCATTGATTCGATTAAAAACGATCCCGAATGGATGGGTGGCGACTATGTGAAGCAGCCGCGCTCGGCGCAATATGCCGGCGTGTTTTTCGGCATCAGCACCAGCGGTGGTTCGCAGGCGTATCAGCGCATTGCACCAACCCGGGCACAAGCTGATGCCTTGATTGACCAGCGTCTTTCCGCACCATTCACAGCCGACGCCAACGATTATCTGTACCAATGGGAATCGTCAGCCGATTACAACCCATCGGCTGGCCTCGAAAAAATTCGCGCGGTTTTATTGGCGATCAATTCTGCCGACGATGAACGCAATCCGCCCGAGCTCGGCGTGTTTGAACGCGAACTCAAGCGGGTCAAGAATGGGAGTGTGTATATGATTCCGGGCAGCCCCACCACGTCAGGACACGGTACCGGCCTGCAGGCAGCGCTGTGGGAAAAGCAGTTGGCTGAGGTGCTGAAAAGTGCACCGCATATGCCGCAATAGTTGAGGCGGATGCTGACGTAATCTTCCTGGTCTTTGTTGGCGCAGTCGTCATCAAAGACGCCAGCGCCATCATCGACTTATCGTCGGTAACCAAGCGCCGGCCGCGCGGGAGCCGCGTCCTGCGCCAGCTTGAAAATACCAACTTCCTTCGATAATTGTTCTGCCTGCTGATGCAAGCTTTCTGCCGCTGCGGCTGCCTGCTCGACTAGCGCGGTGGTTTTTTGCGTCATGTCATCCATGTCGACTACCGCGCGATTAACTTCTTCGATATCGTTACTTTGCTCGGCACTGGCGGTGGCGATTTCGTTCATGATGCGCGTTACGCTGCTGACCGCCGACACAATATCGTGCATCGTGGTGCCGGCGCGGTTGACCAGCGCGTTACCGTTATCGACTTTCTCGACCGAGTCGGCAATGAGCAACTTGATTTCTTTTGCCGCCGCCGCAGAGCGCTGCGCCAGATTGCGTACTTCAGTCGCCACAACGGCAAAACCACGACCCTGCTCACCGGCACGCGCGGCTTCCACCGACGCATTGAGTGCGAGGATATTGGTCTGGAAAGCAATGCCGTCGATGACGTGAATAATTTCAACAATCTTGCGCGAGCTTTCCTTGATCGAGCCCATGGTGGTAACCACCTGGCTAACCACTTCGCCACCTTTGACTGCATGATCCGACGCCGACGCCACCAGCGTGCTGGCTTCGCGTGCATGATCGGCATTGCGTTTGACGGTGACTGTAAAGTTTTCCATCGTCGCGGTCGTCTGCTCCAGTGCCGCTGCTTGCGCTTCGGTGCGTGCCGACAAATCATTATTACCGGTCGCGATTTCACTGGACGCCTGATTGATCTGATCGGTACTTTTGCGCACGCCACCGACCACACTTGCCAGCCCCTGACCGACACCGTTCATGGCTTGCAGCAACTGGCCGATTTCATCGCGACGACCAACGTGCACCTGCGCAGTCAGGTCACCGGCAGCAAGTCGCTGTGCGGCCGCAGTGGCCTCTTTTAGCGCATTCGTCACCATTTTTTTCGTCAGCAAAAACAGGAAGCCAGCCGATGCCAGCACTGCCACGAATGCGATAAGCCCATAGCGCGTCTGCAGTTGCCCAATCTGCGACGTCAGCGACGACGCGGGCACGGCCGACAACGAAGACAGTGCCGATCCGATTGCACACAGATACACCGCAAATATCGAAGCTGTCACCGCGCCGGTGATCAGGCTGAGCTTGGCACCGATACCCAACTGCGGCCGCTTGCTGATGTTGATGCCCACATACAGCACCGCGATGACCCGGCCCTGCGCATCCTTGACCGGATCATATTGCGTCATGTACTGCTGACCGAACAGCTGTGCAAAGCCGATATACGGCCGTCCAGCCATCAGGTCACGATAACCTGCGTGCGAACGGTCGAGGAGCGTGCCGACTGCGCGTTCACCGTTTTCTTTTTTGACCGAAGTCGAGATGCGGATGAAGTCGTCGCCGCGTTTGACGAAAATAGTGGCACCGACGCCGTGTTGCGTCGCCAACCGGTCTGGTACCGAAAAGTCCAGATTGAGGACGTT
>JAYTZV010000163.1:0-4713 GCA_043741695.1 Burkholderiales bacterium | reverse complement strand
CGTGCTGACCCGCCTGGCCGACTACATCGAGCGCCGCAACGCGCTGGTGCAAAAGGTCAAGCTGGCGTTCACCTACCCGGCCATCGTGACGGTGGTGGCGTTTGCGATCGTCATTTTTCTGTTGACGTATGTGGTGCCGCAGATCGTTTCGGTGTTTGCCAACACCAAGCAAAAACTGCCGTTCCTGACCGTGATGATGCTGGCAATCTCAGACTTCGTGCGCAACTACGGCTGGATCGTGGCCGTGGTCGCGACCGCTGCTTTTTTTGCCTGGCGCAGCGCCCTGAAAAACCCGGCCGTCAAGATGCGCTGGCATACCTGGTTGCTGACGGCGCCGCTGTACGGCAAGTTCGAACGCAGCCTGAACACGGCGCGTTTCGCCAGTACCCTGGCCATCACCACCGGCTCCGGCGTGCCGATCCTGCAGGCGCTGCAGACCAGTCGCGACACCTTGAACAATGTCGCCATGCGCGAGCAGGTCGAGGATGCGACCGCCAGCGTGCGCGAAGGTGTCGGCCTGGCACGAGCGCTGTCGGCGCACAAACATTTTCCACCGATGCTGATCCACATGATTCGTGCTGGTGAAGTCACTGGCGAATTACCTGCGATGCTGGAGCGCGCTTCAAACGCGCAAGAGCAGGATCTGGAGCGACGCGCCTTGACCATGGCCGGCTTGCTCGAACCCGCGCTGATTCTGGCGATGGGCGTGGTCGTGCTGCTGATCGTACTGGCGGTGCTGATGCCGATTATCGAAATTAATCAACTTGTGCGCTAGCCGATGTATCTGTCATTTCCGACTCTGTTGATTTCCGAAAGCCTGCGATGAACAAGCGACTACCCATCGTCACCAGCTTCGTGCTGTTTTTGCTGTTGTGTGCTTCTGTGACTTACTGGGTGCTGGAGTTCGTCAAGCCGCAGCAGCGGCCGCTGGCATCGGTCTTGCCGACCGCCACCACTGACGCATCGCTGGAAGCCGCAGCCGGATTGTTCGGGGGTAGCTCAATGAAGGTCGCCATGGCGAGCAATTTTCAGTTGAAGGGCGTGGTCGCGGCTGGTAATGCCAACGAGAGTATTGCGATCGTCGTCGCCGACGGCAAGCCGCCGCAATCGATACGCGTCAATACCGAAGTAAAGCCTGGTGTGGTGGTTAAGGAAGTGCATGGTCAATACGTGCTGCTGACCGAGCGCGGCGTGACGCGGCGCGTTGATATGCAGGAGCTGGCAAAAAATCCGATGCAGTCGTCGCCGCAGGTGTCGCAATTCACACCTAGTGTGGTGCCACCGCAGCGGATAGAAACACCGCCACCTCCCGCACCGATGCCAACGCAAATCGCACCAGCGATGCCGACAACGATGATCATGCCGGGGCAGGTGCCACCTCCAGCGCCGGGTCAGCAGTATGGTGGTACCGTAGTGATACCACCCGGCAGTAGCGAGCCGTCAGGGCCGCAGCGGAATCATTCGAGTCACTAGCTAAGTCTTGGTGATGGCGGTAGCGTGCTGGCCGATCTCAGCTGGCAACGCGCAAAACGATCACAACACGTAGCGCGACAAGTCTTCGTTGATCGCCAGCGCACCGAGTCGCTGATCGACATACGCCGCATCGATATTGACCACCTTGTCTGTCCCGCGCACCGCATCGAACGATAATTCTTCCAGCAGTTTTTCCATCACGGTGTACAAACGCCGCGCGCCGATATTCTCGGTTTTTTCATTGACCGAAAAAGCGATCTCGGCCATGCGACGAATGCCGTCTTCGGTGAAGTCGATGGTCAGGTTTTCAGTCGCTAGCAGCGCTTGATATTGACGCGTCAAGCAAGCGTCGGTGCCGGTCAGGATTCGCTCAAAGTCGGCAATCGACAAGGATTCAAGTTCGACGCGAATCGGAAAGCGCCCTTGTAATTCCGGGATTAAATCTGACGGTTTGGCCAGATGGAATGCACCCGATGCGATGAACAAGATATGGTCTGTGCGGATCATGCCGTACTTGGTATTGACGGTGGTGCCCTCCACCAGCGGCAGCAGATCACGTTGCACGCCAGCGCGGGATACATCGGCACCACCGTTCTCGGAGCGGGTCGCGATTTTGTCGATCTCATCGAGAAAAACAATGCCGTTTTGTTCAACATTGGCGATCGCTTTTTGCTTGACCTCATCGTCATTGAGCAGCTTTGCGGCTTCTTCGTCGACCAGCAATTTGACCGCTTCGCTGATTTTCAGTTTGCGGGTTTTTTTGCGTTGCGCACCGACACCCGAGAACATCGACTTGATCTGCTCGGTCATTTCTTCCATGCCAGGCGGTGCCATGATTTCCATTTGCGGACCGGCTTCGCTGACTTCGATTTCGATCTCGCGTTCGTCGAGCAATCCTTCGCGCAAGCGCTTGCGAAAGGTCTGGCGGGTCGGGTTGGCGGGAGCCTCCTCGACTGACACCGGCGAGGCACTAAAACCAAAGTCGCGTGCGGGCGGCACCAGAATATCGATGATGCGTTCTTCCGCAGCTTCGACGGCGCGATCGCGTACCTTGCGCATTTCGGCTTCACGGGTTTGCTTGATGCCGATGTCGATCAAGTCGCGAATAATGGTATCGACATCGCGCCCGACATAGCCAACTTCGGTAAATTTGGTCGCTTCGATCTTGATGAACGGCGCATCGGCGAGTCGTGCGAGACGCCGTGCAATTTCGGTTTTACCGACACCGGTCGGCCCGATCATCAATATATTTTTTGGTGTGATTTCGTGGCGCAGTGGCTCGGCCACTTGCTGCCGCCGCCAGCGATTGCGCAAGGCGATCGCGACGGCGCGCTTGGCGTTGTTCTGGCCGACGACATGCTTGTCGAGTTCGGCAACGATCTCTTGCGGCGTCAGGTTCATTGTCATAGCATGGTGAGAATAGAGTGAATGCGGTGATTATTCGAGCGTCTCAATGGTGTGCGAGAGATTGGTGTAAATACACAGTTCGCCCGCAATTGTCAGCGATTTTTTGACAATGTCAGTCGGTGACAGATCGGTATTTTCGAACAGCGCCTTCGCAGCCGATTGCGCAAACGCGCCACCCGAACCAATCGCGCCGATACCGTCTTCCGGTTCGAGCACGTCACCGTTGCCAGTGATGACTAGCGTGGCATCGCGATCGGCGACCAGCAGCATTGCTTCGAGCCGGCGCAGCATACGATCGGTGCGCCAGTTTTTGGCTAGCTCAACCGACGCCCGCATCAAATTACCTTGATGCTTTTCGAGCTTGGATTCAAACAGTTCGATCAGTGTAAATGCATCTGCCGTGCCGCCCGCGAAGCCGGCCAACACTTTGCCGTTGTAAAGTTTGCGGACCTTGCGGGCAGTCCCTTTCATCACGATATTGCCGAGTGTAACCTGGCCGTCGCCGCCCAGGGCTACTTGATGGCCGCGTCGTACCGAGAGGATGGTGGTGCCGTGAAATTGTTCCATAACTGGCCTGTAAGGAGTCGATGTTTGCTGCGTGCGTAGTCGTTGCGGCTATCGCTGCCGTTATCGATTTCGCTGTGATGGTACATGCTTGATCTGGATCGCCGTTGACAACGCAAAGCAGTCTGGCCACGCTGCGCGTGGCAATGTTAAAAGGCAATCCGGATAGAGAGATGGGGTTGGACGCATTTTTTGCAAGGCGTGGCTCACCCGTCCATGCCGGCAACGTGCAGAGTTCTATTGTTTGCGCGGGAAGATGCGAGCGACTTCCGGCAGACCCATCACGTTCATTAACGCATGCACCAGGTGATTGACGTGGTGCAGTTCGATTATCCGTTTGTCGCCCGCTAGCGGTGCCAAACCGCCAAGCAACTGGCTGGCTGCGCTGAAATCGACCCGTCCGAGCAGACTGCAATCGAGCACGGCAAGTTGATGTTGTCGGGTGAACATAATAATGGCGTTGACCAGATCGGATTTGGCGTCGAGTACAGCAGGCATTACGAACACGTTGTCTGGCGTGGCCTGCACGAAGTGTTCTTCGACCTCTGCTGTGACAGTACTTTTCGGTGCAACGAATGCCGGAGGCGAAACTTCGTAAGTGACACAGTAGTCGATACTGGCTTCTTCAAAATCCTGCTGGCGATTCATCAGTTGCAAGGTTTCCAGTAACAGTAACCATGGAGCTTCGGACTCGTCGCGCCGGCCAACTTCGATGATATTGCGAATACTTTTGACGAGTTCATTGCCACCGGCCAGCGTCAGCATGCAACCCGACTGCTGTAATTTTTTGACCGCCGCGAGCAGCAAGATGCACCCTTCAGCGGACGCTTCCGTGACACGCGCAAATTCAAGCCGTAATGCCGAACTGTCTGCGCGCAATTTATTGGCGCGATCCAGTTGCTTCTGGATCGATGCATCGAGCTTGCCAGAAAAGACGACGACTGTATTCGACTCGGACTGTGTGCGATTGCTGTTTGCGTGGTTACCCGACAGGGCCAACCAGGTCGGCGGTGATGTCTCGAACTTGCTGGCGTATTCCACAGCGAGATTTTCGAATGCAAGCTGATTGCCTTGAATTTGGTACAAATCAAACAGCATCCACCATGCTGTCCGTGCGGCGCTACCTAACGCGTCGCCTGCAATGGCTTCCAGCAACATCGACTCGACCATGTCGTTTTGATCGTTGGCAAACAGAATGGCGACTTCTTCGATGACAGCAGGAGTTTCTGATAGTTCAGGAACGTCTGGTTTGGTACCGGCTTCGGCACC
>JAYTZV010000162.1:0-12852 GCA_043741695.1 Burkholderiales bacterium | reverse complement strand
GCCGAGCGTTGGCATTGGCAGCATGTCCGAATCCCGACATCCTGATTACCAACGCCGGTGGTCCACCACCCGGCGATTTTCGCAATTGGCAGCGCGCCGACTGGATCGCCGCACTCGATGCCAACATGCTCACCCCGATCGAACTGATCAAGGCTACCGTCGACGGCATGATGGCGCGCGGCTTCGGGCGTATCGTCAACATCACCTCAAGCGCAGTCAAGGCGCCGATCGATATTCTGGGATTGTCGAACGGCGCGCGGGCCGGCTTGACTGGCTTCGTCGCTGGCATTGCGCGCAAAACGGTTGCACACAACGTAACGATCAACAATTTATTGCCAGGGCCCTTCGATACCGATCGGCTTACGTCGACCATGCAGGCCACCGCTAATGCCACGGGCAAAACGCTCGATGAAGTGCGTGCTGCACGTGTCGCGCATAATCCGGCGCATCGGTTTGGTACTGCTGCCGAGTTCGGCGCATTCTGCGCTTTTATTTGTAGTGCGCATGCAGGTTATTTAACCGGGCAGAATATTTTGCTCGATGGTGGTGCTTTTCCCGGAACGTTGTAAAGTAATGTTTGAAGTTGCAACGCTATTGCGGCGCAGCGCATAAAAAATACAGGCAAATCGATTTATCCCGACAGTGGTATCCCAATAAAAAACAGGAGCGCAAAGATGGCAAAAGCAATTCGTATTTTCAAGACCGGTGGACCAGAAGTGCTGGAATATGTCGATGTTGAAGTCGGTGAGCCGGGCCCGGGCGAAGTGCGTATTCGCCAGCAAGCGTGCGGCTTGAACTATATCGACGTGTACTTTCGCACCGGGCTATATCCGTTGCCGCTACCTGCCGGTATCGGCATGGAAGGTGCCGGCATTATCGAGGCGGTCGGCGAGGGCGTCACCCACGTCAAGCCGGGTGATCGCGTGGCCTACGCCGGCCGGCCGACTGGTTCGTACGCTGATGTACGCGTCATGCCCGCCGGTTTTCTGGTCAAGGTTCCCGACAGCATCAGCCTCGATACGGCAGCCGCGATGATGTTGCAGGGGATGACGGTGCAGTACTTATTCCGTCGTACGTTTAAATTGCAGGGCGGCGAAACCATTCTGTTTCATGCAGCCGCGGGTGGTGTTGGTTTGATCGCCTGCCAATGGGCCAAGGCGATGGGTGTGAACATGATTGGCACGGTTGGGTCCGACGAAAAAGGTGCATTGGCCAATGCCCACGGCTGCACACATGTGATCAACTACAACACCGAAAATTTTGTCGAGCGCGTCAAGGAAATTACGAGCGGCGCTGGCGTGCCGGTGGTGTACGACTCGATCGGTGCGGATACATTTACGCAGTCGCTGGATTGCCTGTCACCGCTGGGCATGATGGTCAGTTACGGGAGCGCGTCGGGTCCCGTACCGGCGTTTTCACTCAATGAACTAGCCTCGCGTGGTGGCCTGTTCATCACACGGCCTTCGCTGTTCAACTACGTCGCCAAGCGTGATGATCTCGATGCTACCGCGGCCGATTTGTTTGCGATGGTCGATAGCGGCAAGGTCAAGATCGAGATCAATCAGCGGTATGCATTGGCCGATGCGGTTAGTGCGCACCGTGATCTGGAGGCGCGCAAGACCACCGGTTCAACCATTCTGATTCCCTGACAGCCTATGAGCGATTTGCCCGGGCCCGACCCGTTACCTAATCCGATGAATCACCCTGACGAGCCACCCGTCGGTACTGATGGCACGCCGCACTTTGGTCGCCTGCTCATCGTACTGGCGGTGGCGGTGCTGTTAATTGTGGCAGTAACCATCGGTTCGCAAGCGTACTTTTCTTGAAGCGGTAGGGCTGGATCTTTGGTGAATGTGGCGCGGTTGTTGTGTGCCTGCAAAGCCTGTTCGCATGCGAGCAGGCTTTTTGCATTTTGGGGCGGATAATCGCATAAACTTTTGCGGGATGTCGTTCTTCCCGTGCACGCTTGTGCCATCGTGATTCTTGCAGTTGTCATCCACTTTCCCCATGTGCCATGTCCGATAAATCGGTTGATTTCAACCCCGTTGCTAATTCTTTTGTCGCTGCTGTTGGCACCCATGTTGCACCATCGTTTGCAGCCTCGACTGCGTCAAGTCGATTGCAGATTATCGAAAGCCTCGTGCCGCTGGCCGTGGCCGAAGTAGCACGCCAAATGCCGGGCTTGATTGATCGTCTGGCAGGCGCGATGCTCCACTTGTCTGACCAGACTGTGCGTCCCAATGAAGCCAATCTCAGCATCAATTCGCGCAATCATCTGCAAAAAAATGCCGCACTGTTTCAGCGTGGTGCCCTAGCGGCAATCTCCGCCGCGCTGCTCGCAGAAATTGCCACTTTGCATTGCCCGGGTAGTGCAATTACCTCGCTGGAGCCACGTGATTTGACGCTAGTCAGCCTCGATGAGATGGAAAACAAGGTATTGATCGACGCAATTGGTCAAGCGATTGATCTGACCAATTCATCTGCGCTGGTGGGGCTGAATATTCGCTTGAGCCGGCTGTTGAAACGTGCCGAACTGAGCACTGCGCAGAACCCGTTTCGCCCGGCGCTATTTTTGCGTGCGGTGTTTGACGCATGGTGCAAATTCGATCCCCACGACGATGCCCATCGACTGATATTGCGCCTGTTTCGATCGGAACTATTCTTTGATTTCGCGCCACTTCTGGCCGCGCTGAATCAGGCCTTGGTCGCACGTGGTGTCGTACCCGATCTGGCCGAAGCCTACCGCCGTAGCAGGTCTACGCGTCAGCCACCGGTGTGCCCGGAGGTCGAGCGACGCGACGCCTCGCTGCAAAACAAGGTACATCGGTGGTTGGAAAAAACGGGAGAAGATGATGCCCGTGGTAAAAAACAGAAGAGGTCAGCATCGGTCGTTGCGGACGGCACACGATCAGCTAATGAAACAGCTTCAGAAACAGCTTCAAAAATAAGTTCAAAAACAGCTTCAGTCACATCACTACCGCCGATATTGATCAGCTACCTGTCCGGTTTGCCGCAAGCCTCGCTGCAAACGATGCAGTCGACCAAAGTAGCAGGATCGGAATATACAGCCGATTTTCTGCGCGATATTTCACGTAACGCACCGACCAACGTGATAGGAGAGGCGCATCACAATATCATTACGTTACTGGCAGAGATGTTCGATGCTGTTTTTTCCGATACGACGATTTCTTCGTCTCTTAAAAAGCTAGTCGCGCAATTACAGTTGCCGCTATTGAAAACCGCCTTGCTCGACACCGATTTTTTTTATAAGGAGAGCCATCCCGCTCGCCGTCTGCTCGACCAACTTGCGCAAGCGGGTATCGGCATGCATGCTGGCGCACAGGTACCTGATCCACTGACTAAAATGATCGAGCAACTGATCGACCGCGTTCAGCGTGAGTCTGCGCTGCAGCTTGATTTGTATACTGATGTGGTAACCGATCTCCAATCGTATCTGGCCGCTCAGGAGCGCGATGCAAAGGATGCGCTGAAGACGCATATCGCCGAGGCCTTGCAGGAAGAAAAAACGCAGCAGGCGCAGCAGGCAGCTGAAAACGATATTGCCGTGCGCATTGAAACTGGCGAAGTCGCCGGGTTTGTCGAAGTGTTTCTGGAGACACAGTGGGTGCGTGTGCTGACCATGACGCACCGTGTCGCCAAGCGTAAGCCAAAGGCGCTGGCGAATGCATTGAAAGCAATGGACCAGCTAATCTGGAGCGTCAAGCCGAAAGTCACACAGGAACAGCGGTCTGAACTGATCACCACATTGCCGTCGATGCTGTCACTGATCAACGCCTGGCTCAATGCGATCAAATGGGACGGTGCTGAACGCGTTCGCTTCTTTTCAAGACTGGTCGAGCGGCATGCCGCACTTGTGCAAGGTCCGGTGGAATTAACGCCAAGGCATCAACTGCATCTTGCCGTGAACGTCGCGCAAAAAGCCAGTGAGAGGCGCCTCAGTCGTCGTGCACGTGAACTGGAGGCGCCGCCAGTCGATCAGTTCGTCCATCTGGTCGATAGTCTTGAAGTCGGCACCTGGATCGAATTCATCCGCCATAACGGCGTTGCCGCGCCGTTTCGTCTGGTCTGGTTGAGCCCGCTGCGCACGCGCTTTATGTTTTGCAATCAGCGCTATGACGAGCCGTTTTCTTTTACTGCCGAAGAGCTCGCGCTGGCATTGCGTGAGCAGGGTGCAACGCTACTGGCGCAAGAGTCGTTTAGCACACGCGCATTGTCGGCGGCGCTGGACAGTCTCGATAGAGATAAGTGACGTGATCGCCATGACCCCGCGGTGTATCTACCTGGCCCGATTTTCGGCGCAAGATTGGCTTCTGCTTGACCGTTACTTCAATTGTCGAACTTCATATCGATAGTACGCGTGACTCCGTTCTGCCCGGGAAAATCTGCGAACGCGCTACGCACTAAGTAGGGCATCACAGTATTCAGCGATGGATTTTGCCCCTGACTATTGACCCTGACATCGTAGACTGCTTTGCCATCTAGGTAGCGACTGATCAAGACATGTAATTGTCGGCGAGCGACTTGATACGTGACATCCTGATACGCCACTGCCGGCGGCCCGTAAAAATATGGATCGTAGCCAAAGCCTGGAAAGCCGTAGCCGAAACGACCGCCGTAATACCCGTGTCGATAAGGCCCGCGGCCATAAAAACCGGAACCGTAAAACCCGCCGCCATAGAAATACGGATCGACCACCACCGGTTGAATTGTGCGCACATCGGCGATGTTCTGATTGAAGTCGACGGTAATTTTCAGCGACGGTTTTTTGCCTGCTTCGGCTTCGTTGAATCCCAACTTGCGTACCGCACTGCGCACCAGATTTTCGGTGTTGCGATATTCAAGGCTGTCGTCCTGCGCCTTTGTTCGCTCGAATACATAGCTGGTATCGGGCGCATCGGCAGGCCACGCATGGAAGGTGGTGACATCAGCGCGAAGCGTGCTCGCACATCCAGTCAGCGACAGGATTGCGGCGAGCGCTAATAGGGTCAGATACTTCATGTCAGGCTCCTGCCGTTGAGGGTGCAAAGTGTGTTGGTAATAAAACGCAATCGTTGCAAGATCTTTGCCAACAGATCTTGGGGCCGGATCAGTGATTGCAAGTCGATCGGCCATGATATGTCGGTTGCGCAACGTTGCTGGACGAATTACGTTTTGTCACTGAATTGTCGCGACAGACATTTTCCACTGACGCAATTGATGGTGATACGAGAGTTCAGTGAAGTACCGAGGCAGTAGCGCTATACGTCAACCAAGCGCACGTAGTGAGGACAATGCCAGCGACTCGGCAAGTCATTGCTAAACCTTCCCTGCGTCGACGCGTCTGGAACGAAGTCCCGACGCGGTAACCAATCGCTTGATGCTGGAAGCCGAAGTTGCATAACCGATCGCGATAGATCGCCGCGAGCGTCGCATAATTTTCACGTTGGCTCGACGAACGGATTTCGCTAAATTAATTGATCCTAATCAACGCGGATTTTCGAAAAATATATAGTTTGAGCCGTAATCGCTAATCTCGAAATAGACTTTTTTCTCACCGGGGTCGGCAACCATGTTGAAATTTTCATCCAGCACGCCGTATCCATAGCGATAACTACGCGGTTTGTTATCGTCAGTACCCATGGCCGTCGTGATTTTATCGATCTGAATAAAACGCCGAACGAGTTTGTCGCCTGCATAAAATTCCAGTACGCCATTGGTTCCGGTCCAGTTTTGCACTGATCGGCTGATTTTGTTTTGCTGCTCTTTGGTACAACTCGCGGTGATGGCCACCATGCAACACAACAATAGAAGGCGTTTCGAGATCATGGCGTGCTCCGATGATTGTAAAATGCTATTTTGCGTCAAACCGCGAGCCAAGAGCACCTATGCGCACCGATAATTCCCAGATCATTTACCGCGAACGTTACGCGCCTCCCACCTATTGGGTCGATACCGTCGAGATGGGCTTCGATCTCGATCCAGTTGAAACCCGCGTCGCCACCCGCATCGCGCTAAGGCACAACGCAGCAACGTCGGATCGAACGATCGTGTTGCTCGGTGAAGAGATCCGTCTGGTGCAGATCAGCTTGAATGGCAGACGGCTTGATAAAAAAGATTACAAGCTGATTAACGGCAATCTGCATATTCCCAATGCACCTGATCAGGTCGTGCTCGATATTGAAACCACGACTGCGCCTAATCGTAATACCTCTTTGATGGGGTTATACGTATCGAGCGGTAATTTCTTTACGCAATGCGAAGCCGAAGGCTTCCGCAAAATTACCTACTTCCCGGATCGGCCCGATGTGATGGCCAAATACACCGTCATGCTGCGCGCCAATAAGGCACAGTACCCGGTGCTGCTATCGAATGGCAACCTGATCGAAGAGGGCGATCTCGGCGACGGCCGGCATTACGCCTTGTGGGAAGACCCGTTCAAAAAACCATCGTATCTGTTTGCGCTAGTGGCCGGAAAACTGGTCTGCCAGGAAGAAAAATACCGGCTGAAATCGGGTCGCAACGTGCTGCTGCAAGTCTGGGTCGAACCCGGCAATCTGGATAAGACCGACCATGCAATGGTCTCGCTGAAAAACAGCATCCGCTGGGATGAAGAGCGCTTCGGTCTTGAGCTTGATCTCGATCGTTTCATGATCGTTGCGGTCGGTGATTTCAACATGGGCGCGATGGAAAACAAAGGCCTGAATATTTTCAATACCAAGTTTGTGCTGGCTAATTCGCGTATCGCCACCGATACCGATTACGCCAACATCGAATTGGTCGTTGGCCACGAATATTTTCATAACTGGACCGGCAACCGGGTCACCTGTCGCGACTGGTTTCAGCTGTCTTTGAAAGAGGGCTTGACGGTATTCCGCGACCAGGAATTTTCAGCTGACTTGATCGGCTCCGACAGCGGCCGCGCGGTCAAACGTATCGACGATGTACGCGTGCTGCGGCAGTCGCAATTTCCGGAAGATGCCGGTCCGATGGCGCATCCGGTGCGGCCTGATTCCTACTTGGAAATCAATAATTTTTATACAGTGACGATCTACGAAAAAGGATCAGAAGTGGTTCGCATGATGCAGACGCTGTGCGGCCGCGATGGCTTTCGCAAAGGGATGGACCTTTACTTTGCGCGACATGACGGACAGGCAGTCACGTGTGATGATTTTCGCGCGGCGATGGCCGATGCCAATGGTCGTGATCTGTCACAATTCGAGCGCTGGTACAGTCAGGCAGGCACGCCGCGTATCGACGTCTTGACTGACTACGACTCCAGTGCGAAAACTTTTTCGATGACGCTGACGCAAACCTGTTCGCCTACACCGGATCAAGAGCGCAAGCTGCCGTTTCATATTCCGGTTGCGGTTGGATTGCTTGGCCACGATGGCCGCGACATGGCGCTTGCGCTGGAAGATCATTCCGCTACTTCGGTATCGGCCGGCGCAAAAAATCAGGCACAGCACACGCTTGTTTTGGAACTGACTGACGAACGCCAGACGTTCGTATTTACCGGCGTTCCTGAAAAGCCGGTACCCTCTATCTTGCGTAATTTTTCTGCACCAGTAATTTTGAACTGCGATTACACCGACGATGAACTCGGTTTTTTAATGGCGCACGACAGCGACGCATTCAATCGCTGGGAAGCCGGACAGCGCCTTGCGATGCGACGTTTGCTGTCGATGGTTGAATCATCCCGGCCAGAAAATCTGAACGGTAAAACTGCTGAGCTTGCCGCCGATGCCACGCTGCTGATTGCTGCGCTGCGCGCCACGCTGACCGATAAAAAACTCGGTGCCGCCTACCGCGAAGCGGTGTTGACGCTGCCATCGCAAACCATGATCGCCGAGCAGTTGGCCATCATTGAACCGCAAGCAATTCACAACGCGCGTCGCGCATTGTGCCGCGCACTGGCAAGCGCATTACGCAACGATCTGGAAGCCATCTACAAGACGGACCAGATCAAAGGTGCGTATCGCACCGATGCACAGTCTGCCGGCAAACGCGCACTGGCAAACTGTGTGCTGGCGTATTTGGCTGAACTCGATGATGCAGCGGTGCATGCGCTGGCGCAAAAACAGTTTGATCATGCCAACAACATGACTGATCGGCTCGCCGCGCTGTCCGTATTGACCAACACTGCGGCACCTGGCAAACAGAAAGCACTCGCTGCGTTTTACAAGGAATTCGAAGCTGAGCCGCTGGTCATCGACAAATGGTTTGTGCTGCAAGCCACCGCGCGTAGTTCTGATGTTGCGGCAGTACGTAAGTTGATGCGACATCCTGCGTTCACGCTGACCAATCCGAATCGCGCGCGCAGTCTGATCTTCAGTTTTTGCAACAGTAATCCGGCGCAGTTCCATGCGGCCGATGGCAGCGGCTATGCGTTCTGGGCCGAGCAAGTCATCGCACTCAACAGCATCAATCCACAAGTCGCCGCGCGCCTTGCACGCACGATGGATCGCTGGCGTAAATTCGCCCCGGTGCCGCAAGCGCACATGCAAGCTGCACTGCAGCAGGTGGCCGATACGCCGGCGCTGTCCAACGATGTACGCGAAGTTATTACCAAAGCACTGAATCACTGAACTGAAAGAAGTCATCCGATATGAAACGCATCAGCCTGACCCAGCATCTGGTCGAAGAACAACGTCACAACAACAGCATTCCCGCCGAGCTGCGCCTCTTGATCGAAGTGGTCGCGCGCGCCTGCAAAACTATTAGCCACGCAGTCGGCAAGGGTGCGCTCGGTGAAGTGCTCGGTAGCGCCGGCAGCGAAAACGTGCAAGGCGAAGTGCAAAAAAAACTCGACATCATCAGCAACGAGATTTTGCTGGAAGCAAATGAGTGGGGTGGTCACCTCGCAGCGATGGCGTCGGAAGAAATGGAAACCATTCACCCGATTCCGAATCGCTATCCAAAAGGCGAATACATGCTGCTGTTTGATCCGCTCGACGGCTCCAGCAACATCGACGTCAACGTCTCGATCGGTACCATTTTTTCGGTACTGAAAGCGCCGGATGGTATGGGCGAGCCGACCGAAAAAGATTTTATGCAGGCGGGTAGCAGGCAAGTCGCCGCAGGCTATGCGGTGTATGGTCCGCAAACCGTGCTCGTGCTCACCACCGGCAACGGGGTGAACTGCTTTACGCTCGATCGTGAAATGGGTTCGTGGGTACTCACCCATCGCAATATGCAGATCCCGGTTGATACCAAAGAATTTTCGATCAATACCTCGAATGCACGTCACTGGTTTCCGCCGGTCACGAATTACATTAACGAGCTGGTGGCTGGAAAAACCGGTCCACGCGGCACCGACTTCAACATGCGCTGGATCGCCTCGATGGTGGCGGACGTGCATCGCGTGCTGACGCGCGGCGGCATTTTTATGTATCCGGCTGATGCGCGTGAGCCAGATAAGCCAGGCAAGCTGCGCCTGATGTATGAAGCCAACCCCATGGCGTTGATCGTCGAGCAGGCTGGCGGCGCTGCAACCAACGGCGTGATGCGGATTCTTGATATTCAGCCGGAAAAATTACATCAGCGCGTGCCGGTGTTTTTGGGTTCGAAAAATGAAGTCGAGCGTGTCACCGAGATGCATGCGAAGTAATCGATTGGCGGTGTTTGGCGATAACGTTGTGATCGACTGGCGTTAGCCAGTGAAACTTTGCTAGAATACAGGGCTTCGCTGATGTAGCTCAGTTGGTAGAGCAACTGATTCGTAATCAGTAGGTCGGGTGTTCGATTCGCCTCATCAGCACCAAGAACGTGTGTTAAATAAACGGGTTACATCGTCAAGATGTAACCCGTTTTTCTTTGTATGTGCTGTTGAAGAGCTAGTGAGCGATTGAAAGTGTTGAAGGGCGGATGGCATTATGTGGCTGCTCAGCCACCAAACCTGACATGTGAGACACGGCTATGAAAGCCACGTTGAGTCCAAACCAAAACCACTTGGAGTCACTGCCGGTGGCCGTTGTCTTGACCCTAATCGAAGTAGCACTCACCGCACTTATTGCAAAATACCGAGGGTGCGACGTGCACCAGTCGCGCGATCCTTGCCATTTCTAACGCTTCACCTAGCCCGTTTGACCAGTCAATGTTGATGCACTCCTCCCAAGCGTTGCATGTTTTTTTTGGTGTGACGTGGATCTCATCGTCTTTCAGATCGGCGACGGTCAGGCCTTCCAGGTTACCTTGATGCTCTACGGGTCGCGATACCAACAGTCTCAACTAAAAAATAGGTGTCGGTGAATAGATTGCATTTCACAGTTCAGTTATGGGTTGCTAAGTACGTCACCGCACATTTACAGGTTGCATTTTTTGATAGATTAATAAATCAGTATTTCTTTACCTGGACGCGCAGTTTTAGCGTGCTATTTTGCCCAAACGAAAAGTTCCGGCGGGACGGCGTCTTAATACTGCGAATTTTTTGCCTATCTTTCATATCGGAAAAAAAATGAAAAACCTTCAACAACTTATTTTCGCTGTTTTTTGCACACTTTCTGCCTCTGCTTTTGCCGCGTCGCATACCGCCGCACCGATGGCACCAGCATCGTCCACCGCCGCGATGACTGATACTTCATCATCGGCCAAGATGTCGCGTGCCGAGCGTAAGGCAGCAAAAAAGCAGATCGATGCCGACGAGAAAATGGCTAGGGCGGAATGCAAGAAACTTTCGGGATCTGAAAAACGCGCTTGCAAGAAAGACGCTGAAGCCAAAGAGAAAACTGCTAAAGCCGAGCTCAAAGCAAAGATGTAATTCGTTATTCTGTCGAAAAAATGCTGCGCCGGATGCCACTTCTGCAATTAGTGGTGAGCATTCGGCAGTCTCTAAAATAAAATGCTGTACCGAGGTCGGACCCGTATTATTTCTTTCAAATACACGCCGAGTAATCCTCATGCCCACGTTGGCTCGATAGTGACCTAGTGGCGAGCGGGGCAGTGCCGCTAATCATATTAAATTCATGAGAAATATCGATCGCGCTGCCGCTCGTGCATAGAGTGCGCTGATCGCTAATCACTGGCACCCGCCAGTACGTTGAGACATTGAACAACGATGCGCGGATACGTGTTCCTGCATTTTCATCGTCATACTCTGTAAATCGCACATTGTCCGTGCAAGTGTGCTGGACTGAGCGTTTGGCTTTAATGCCTCTGGCATATTTGGTTTCGTTCATTGCCACCGCTTCGCCGCTATCCCGCCCCCCCCAGTTCCAGCTACACTTTCTTGCCCGTTTATATTTGCCTTGCGTTAAACAACAATACTCTTTCCACGCCCAACTATTTGCGTTTGATACCAAGCTGACCATTCGGTCACCCATTTATCCATCTAATCAATCATGACAACGCTAAGCGACGACCAAGCCCTCGCCTACATGCACAAATTACTGGCCGCAATGAGCCAGGCGGGCGGTTCGGATTTGTTCATTGCTAACGAATTCCCGCCGAGCATAAAATTGCAAGGCCGCATGCAGCCATTGACCAGCCAACATCTCAATGGCGAGCTGACGCGCAAGCTGGCCTACGCGATCATGAACGAGCGGCAGCGCGCCGAATTCGACAAAGAACTCGAATGTAATTTTGCGATTTCGCTCCCTGGCGTATCGCGCTTTCGTGTCAATGTCTTTATGCAGCAGCAACACGTCGGCATGGTGGTGCGTACCATCGCCGCTGAAATTCCGAATTTTGAAAAGCTCGGTTTGCCCGACGTGCTCAAGGAAGTCGTAATGCACAAGCGTGGCCTGGTGTTGGTGGTGGGCGGCACTGGTTCCGGTAAATCGACGTCGCTGGCGGCGATGATCGACCACCGCAATCGTACCTCGGCCGGACACATCATTACGGTGGAAGATCCGGTTGAGTATGTGCATCGCTCGCAGGGTTGTCTGGTGACGCATCGCGAGGTCGGTGTCGATACGCACTCGTGGCACCATGCGCTCAAAAATACGCTGCGGCAGGCACCCGATGTAATTTTGATCGGGGAAATTCGCGATGCCGAAACGATGGAGCATGCCATCGCCTTTGCCGAGACTGGTCATCTGTGTTTAGGCACGCTGCATGCCAACAGCGCAAATCAAACGCTGGACCGCATCATCAATTTTTTCCCGGAAGAGCGCCGAAATCAGTTGTTGATGGACTTGTCGTCCAATCTGCGCGCGATCATTTCGCAGCGGCTGGTGCGCACTGTGGACGGTAACGGACGTCGCGCTGCGATCGAAATTTTGCTCAATACGCCCACCATTGCCGAGCGTATTTTCAAAGGCGATTTTCATGAGATCAAGGACATTATGTCGAGGTCGCGCGAGCTCGGTATGCGCACCTTTGATTGGGCGTTGTTTGAGCTCTATAACGAAGGTGCGATCGCTTACGAAGAGGCGATTCGTAATGCTGATTCGGCTAACGAATTGCGCCTGAATATCAAGCTTAAAAGTGAACGCGGCGAGCCAGCGTCGGCACCGGGACTGACGCTGGCAATGCATGAAGAATTACCTCAAGAAGACCTCGAAGAAAAACGGCATCAGGAATTAAAACAGCAGCAGGAAAAACGGCGGCAACTGGAAGACCAGGAAATGAAACGGCTGCAGGAAGAAAAGCGGTAGCGCGAATAAGGTTTCAGTTGCAGGGAAGTAGTGCCGCTATCGTTATCTCTCTTTGATCAAGCAGATCGCAACATGGTTTGCACTAGCGTCTTGATTTTATCGATGAGGGTCTTCAGACGATGAATTTATACTTGAACGGTACGCTTCGGTATGTTGAAGGTATCGAAGTTGAGCGCAGACCGCGTCGTCGTCTTAACTTTGTTCTGATTTGGTCGAGGCGCCGAGAAATGCCGCCGAGGCACACGTGTCCCTATCGGAC
>JAYTZV010000161.1:0-4727 GCA_043741695.1 Burkholderiales bacterium | reverse complement strand
TCAGGGTGTTGATGCTGTAGCCGAGCAGATGCAAGCCCGCCATTGTGCCGATGAGCGATACCGGTACTGCGAGTGTCGGGATGATGGTGGCGCGCCAGCTTTGCAAGAACAAATACACGACGATGAATACCAGAATCATCGCTTCAGTCAACGTTTTCAAGACCTCAAAAATTGATTCGGTGACGAACGGTGTGGTGTCATAGGGCGTTGAATAGGTCATCCCTTCGGGGAATTTCGCCTTCAATTCAATCAGGGTTTTTTCGACTGCCTTGCGGGTATCGAGCGCGTTTGCACCAGTCTGCAAAAACACGCCGATCGGTACTGCCGGATGACCATTGACGCGACCATAGAAGTTGTAATCTTTCGAACCGAGCTCGACCCGCGCGACATCCTTGATGCGGATGGTGGCACCACCCGGCGCAGTGCGCACGATGATGTTGGCGAATTGTTCCGGCTCCAGCAAGCGACCGCGTGCGGTCACGGTCAGCGTCAGTTCTTCGGTATTGCCGGGTGGTGCGCCGATCTTGCCTGCCGCGTATTGGGCATTTTGTTCGCCGACTGCATTGGCAATATCAGAAACCGTCACACCGAGTTGCGCCATCCGATCCGGGCGCATCCAGATGCGCATCGCGTAATCTTTCGCACCAAAAATTTGTACGTTGGTCGTACCCGGTATGCGCTTGATTGCATCGAGCACGTTTTGTGTTGCGTAGTTCGACAAGAACAATGCGTCGTAGCGATTGTCGGGGGAATACAGCGCTGCCACCACCAGAAAATTGGACGAGCTTTTTGACACCGTCACTCCTTGCCGCCGCACTTCCTGCGGCAGCTTGGAGTCAGCCTGACGTACACGATTGTTTACGTTGACTGCAGCGATATCGAGATCGGTGCCGACTTCGAAAGTAACATTGATCGAAACACGACCATCGGCTGATGAAACCGAATCCATGTAGAGCATGTGCTCGACACCGTTGATTTGTTCTTCGATTGGTGCAGCCACGGTGCGTTCGATTACTTCCGCCGATGCACCCGGATAAATTGCAGTGACGTTGACTACCGGTGGCGAAATTTCCGGGTAGCGCGAAATCGGCAGTATGCGCAGCGCGGCGAGGCCGGCCAGCACGATGATCAGCGACAGCACGGTCGCAAAGATCGGTCGATCAATGAAAAATTTGGAAAACATGAGGGTTCCTTGGCGCCGGGCGCGAATTGGTCGGGGGCTTGCTGGTGCCGTAGCGCGTCAGTGTGCTGCGGGAGCGGCAGCGGGCGGCGTTGTTGGCGTTGGCGCTGGCGCTGGCGTTGGCGTTGCCGGTGACGCAGCGACCGCTTGCACCGCCACGGGTTTGACCGTCATGCCCGGATCGTGCGCCTTGATGAAGCCATCGACCACCACCCGTTCGCCACCCTGCAATCCCTTGGTCACGATCCATTCGCCATTGGCCCAGCCATCGAGTTCGACTGGCCGCGGCGCCAGCTTGTTATCTGGCGTAACTGTGAAAACGATCTTGCCCATTGGGCTGTCAATGACTGCGCGCTGCGGTACGGCGATGGTATTGGCGCGACTCGCACCACCCAGCATTACGCGTACGAATTGGCCAGGCCGCAAGACGTCACCCGGATTCGGAATTTGTGCGCGTGCATCGAAGCCACCGTTGGTCGGGTTGATTTTTTCACTGGCAAAATTGAGCTTGCCGGTTTTCGGAAAAATACTGCCATCGGCCAGTTTCACTTTGACGTCAAATGCCAGACTGCCATTGGCTGCGCGCTTGCCGGGAAGCGTAATACGGCCGCTGCCAATTTCTTTCGATAACTTCAGATAGTCCGCTTCGCTGACACTGAAATTGACGTAGATCGGATCGGTCTGCACCAAGGTTGTCAGCAGGCTGTCAGCGGGTGTGACCAGGCTACCGTTGGATTTGGCCGCAATGCCCGTGATGCCTGAAATCGGTGCGAGCACTTTGGTGTAACCGAGATTCAATCGCGCTTCATTGACCTGCGCACGCGCTTGTTTGAGTGTGGCTTGCGATGTGTCGAGCAATGACTTGGCATCGTCAAATTCTTTTTGGCTGATCGCTTTTTCAGCAGCGAGTGGTGCAAGTCGCGCAGCTTCACGCCGGGCCTGGTTCAGTTTGGCTTCTGCCACACCGGCTGCTGCTTCGGCGGATGCAAGCTGCGTGCGATAGGCACCCTGATCGATCTGGAATAACGGCGTGCCGGCTGTAACGCGACTACCTTCTTCATACAAACGATTTTCGAGAATGCCGGAAATGCGCGCCCGCACTTCAGTCTCGCGCGAGCCGGCGGTCTGGCCGACATATTCATACGACATGCCGAGATTTTTTGGCTGCACGGTGATGACGTTGACTTCTGGCGGCGGCATGCCGCCCGCCGGACCGGCCGCCTTGGCTTGCTCACCGGTCTTGCCGCAAGCACTCAACAGCAACGGTGCAACAATGACCACAGTAGCGGCGACGTTGCGCCAACCCTGCAAATACGATTGTGCGTGAGACGCGAAAACGCCATTGACCAGGACGGATGTTTTCGGGCGTGAGGTGGCGTGGAAAGCGGAGCAGGAAGGGCGCATGGATTTTCTCGTGAGTAGGCCGGGCAGCGTGCTAGTATAAACATACATGAATGTTTGTGCTTGTGAAGTGTCCTGGAAACCGTCAAAACCCGTTTGAGGTTGCGCAGATGCCTTTTCATTTTTTAAACAGAAAAGGTGTGTTTGTGATGTTATTGAGTGGATTGGAAACATGGTCAGAAAAACCAAAGGCGAATCGCAGGCAACCTACGACGCCTTGCTGGACGCAGCAGAAGTAGAGTTTGCAGCCAAGGGCGTCACGCGCACTACATTGAATGACGTCGCCTGCGCCGCGGGTGTAACACGCGGCGCGATTTACTGGCATTTCAAGGACAAGGGAGCGCTGTTCAAGGCAATGTGCGACCGCGTGTTTTTACCGATGCAGGCGTTGCTTCATGAAGTAACAACAGCGGTATCAACAGCGCCCAGTATCGATCCGCTGGCAGCCTTGCGGCATTTGATGTTGCATATGCTGATGCAGGTAGCCAACGATACGCGTCAGCGCACCGTATTCGACATCATGTTTCATCGCTGTGAAAAAAACGAAGAGATGGCGTTTCTTATAAATGAACGCGAGAAACGCGGCGAGTGCCTTTCGCGTCTTGAACTACTACTGCGAGAAGCGGTCAGCCAAAAAATCCTTCCGGAGGCAACTGATACGGCAGTCGCGGTGCAGGCGCTCAATGCGTATCTGATCGGCCTGATCTACGAATGGCTGGTCGATCCGACCGCGTACGAGCTGAGTCGCCACGCCGGCACGATGATTGATATTTTTCTTGCCGGCCTGATAGCACGGCCTCCGCTCACATCGCCTGTGGACATTGCCTGATGCACCGTCGCAGCGTCCGGATTAGCGCATGAAACTTCAACACAAAGTGATCCTGATCACCGGCGGCACCAGCGGTATCGGCCGCGCACTCGCCGCACAATTGCTTGAGCGCGGTAACACGGTCATCGTTACCGGCCGCGATGCAGTCTGTCTAGAGCAGACCCGCCTCGCGCTGCCCGGTGTTCATGTTTTTCAAAGTGATGTCAGCGACGCTGCGGCGATCGTGCAGCTCCACGATGCAGTTACAAGCCAATTCCCTGCGCTGGATGTCGTCATCAATAATGCTGGCATCATGCGCAGTCTGGATATGAATACGACGCGCGAGTTGACCGATGTCACGCGTGAAATCGATACCAATTTTAGTGGGCCGGTGCGCATGATTCAGCAGTTTTTGCCGCACCTGAAACAGCAACCAGACGCTGCCATCATCAATGTCACCTCCGCACTGGCGTTCATGCCCTTGCCGCTGTCGCCGGTGTATTCAGCAACCAAGGCGGCGCTGCATGCGTTCACGCTAGCGTTGCGCATTCAGCTGGAAGGGTCGCGCGTGACGGTGATCGAGCTGGCGCCGCCGGGAGTGGAGACACCGCTGCTGCGCGGTGCGTTCGACGCGGCATTGGATGCACAGCGCGGGATGGATGCGCAATCGCTGGCACGCTTCACGATCGCGGCCATCGAAGACGGCAAGCGCGAAATTCGACCAGGGCTCAGCAACGTGTTGAAGATCATGAGCCGCCTCGCACCGCAATTGGCGTTGCGTCAGATGGCGAAGATGAGCCGGCGGAAAAACAGTCGATAAGTGCATTGATGCATTGATGCGCTGATGTACTGATTTTTGCGCTACACCGCGCGCCGCATTTTTTGCACCGTATAGTTTTTGTCCGGCGGCGGTGGCACGACCAGCTTGACGATCGCCAGCGAGCAGTTATCGGCATCGGTGCCTTGCGCGCGTTCGCGTGCCTTTCGAATCAACATTTCCGAGGCATCTCGCGGCGTATTCATCGCGATCGCAGCACCAAGTTCTTCGTCTTCAAAATAGTGCCAAAGACCGTCGGATGCCAGCAAAAATGTATCGCCGGCCTTAACAATGTCAAGATGTCCAAGAGTGACGAACGGCTCGTCGCGCATGCTGCCGAGCACGTTCACCAGAATGTTTGATAGCCGATGATTTTTTGCCTGCTCGGGTGTGAATTTGCCTTGCGCAACCATGCGTTCGACGAAGGAGTGATCGATGGTGCGCTCGGCGAAATTCGGGCCGCTGAACCGGTATAGCCGTGAATCGCCGACATGCGCCCAGTGGGCGCTACCGGCAGCCGT
>JAYTZV010000160.1:0-1550 GCA_043741695.1 Burkholderiales bacterium | reverse complement strand
GTCACACCGGGACGCTTGTCGATGAGTGCCAGTGGCGTCAATACAAACACGCCGGTCAGCAAGTCGAACCCCAACAAATACAACATGCAAAACCCGATCGGAAACAAAATCGCACCGATGATCGGATAGCCGGTCTGTACATTGACCGAGATTGCAAAGACCGCTGCCAACGCGAGAATGGCACCAGCCATGAAGGCGCGAATCAGCGTATCTCTTGTCGCCATGAAAATTTTGGATTCGCCGGCGTCGACCATTTTGGTGACGAATTCGGTAGGCATCAGGTAGGCCAAGAGTGTTCTCCTCAAGTGAGTGAATGCTGCTGTTGAGGAACTCTTGAGCACATCCTGTGCCAGCGATATTGATACTGATACTGATGAGGGATGCGCGACGCGGTGGGCGTTCGAGTCGCGCAAGGTCATTGCGCGGCACTGTCGCGGTGCGAAAGTGCGTCGGCGATGGTTGGAATGGTGCAGGCAGGCACGGCAAGGCAGCGCGGTGCGCTACTTCAGTGCCACGCCACTCAATGTTTGCAGCGCATATAGTGTCAATCCTTCGACCATATCGCGCACGACCAGACCGTCGCGTGTTACATCAATCACGGCCAGATCGGTATAGATACGGCTGACGCAACCCACACCCGTCAGTGGATAGGTGCATGCATTAACGATCTTGCTCTCGCCCTGTTTGGTCTGATGCTCCATCATCACGAACACCTACCGCGCACCAATCGCCAGATCCATCGCGCCACCGACCGCCGGAATCGCATCCGGTGCACCGGTATGCCAGTTCGCCAGATCGCCACGTACCGATACTTGAAAGCCACCCAGCACGCAGATATCCAGATGCCCGCCACGCATCATCGCAAACGAATCGGCTTGATGAAAATACGCGCCGCCTTTCAACAGTGTGACCGGCTGTTTGCCCGCATTAATCAGGTCGTCGTCTTCGTCTCCTGCTGCAGGTGCCGGTCCCATACCGAGAATGCCGTTTTCACTGTGCAAAAAAATTTCGCGGCCGGCTGGCAAATGATTGGCCACCAGCGTCGGCAAGCCAATGCCGAGATTGACCACCATGCCTTCGGCAATATCCTGCGCCACCCGCGCAGCCATCTGGTCGCGACTCATTTTTTTCATGACGCCTGCCCCGGTACGACAAGTCGTTGCACAAAAATACCGGGCGTGACAATCGCTTCCGGATCGAGCTCACCCAACGCGACCACTTCGCTGACCTGCGCGATTGTGCACTTGGCAGCCATCGCCATCACCGGTCCAAAATTGCGAGCGGCTTTGCGATACACCAGATTGCCCCAGCGGTCACCGCGATGCGCGTTGATCAGCGCAAAGTCGGCGTGGATCGGTGACTCAAGCACATAGTGGCGACCATCGATGAGCCGCGTTTCCTTGCCCTCGGCCAGCAGCGTGCCGTAACCAGTGGGCGAAAAAATCCGCCGATGCCAGCACCGGCGGCACGCATGCGTTCGGCGAGATTGCCTTGCGGTGTGAGTTCGAGTTCGATTTCACCGGCGCGATATAGCGCATCGAATACATACG
>JAYTZV010000159.1:0-4748 GCA_043741695.1 Burkholderiales bacterium | reverse complement strand
CATCGCCGAAGAAAAATTCGCGCTCATCGATTGCAGTGTCGAGATGGTTGCGCTCTGCACTTCGAGTGCCTTGATAGTTCCGTGCAACATGTTCATGTTGACGGTGAGCCAGCTTTCAACCGCTTTCAGGTCGGTGATCTGCTTGTTGATTTCTTCGACCGACAGGCTTGGCATTACCATGCCGGGGATCGATACGCCCGGCATCTTGACGTTGCCCCACAGGTTTTTCATGAACTCCAGCGTGTCTGTCATGGCACCGGCGCCCGGCATTTGCGGCATGGATGGGTTGGTCATTGTTATGTCTCCTGTGGATTGTGTGTTCAGCGTAGCAGATAAATTGCGGGCGGCACCACATTGAGGTCAGCAAGACATCCACAAATGCATCGGCGTGTTACTGCGGGCCAGCTTGCGGCCAACACCGTTTACACTTGTGTGATGAATTTTCCGACCGACGCCGATCACCTGCCCCTGTCGCCAATATCGCCGAAGTCAAGTGTGCGGCGCTGGCTGCAACCGGTACTGGTGATCACGATCTCGTTGTTGCTGCATCTGATTTTTTTCGATTGGTTGGGCGGTCGGCATCCAAAGGCGCTCCCGACGCCACTAGTCGAGCAAGTCATTGTGGCCGCATTGCTGCCACCGGTTACACCGATTACCATTCCTGACGCAGCCAAACCTGCATCTGCGCCGCCTCCGCCGAAGCGTATCGCGCCACCACGTGCACCGGTCAAGGTCGCGCGAGCCGCACCCGTTGGAGAAGCAGCAGAAGTCAAATCGCTTGACGCGGCGTTGCCGTTAGAACCGCCACCGCAAATGGAAGCAAGTGCACAAGCGGACACCACACCTGCGTCAGCGGTAGCGGCTGCAGAAGCCATCGCAGCGCCCACAGCATTACCAGCAGCATCGCCCGCAACACCCGCGCCGGCGCCTGCACGCCGCTTTGCACCACCGCCCTCCGCCGAAGTGAAATACGATGTGCAAGCACTGCGCGATGGCAGGACGGTATATGGCAGCGGCAAGATCAGCTGGAAAACAACCGGTGGCACGTACGAGATCGATGGTGAGGCGGGTGTGCTGTTTTTTTCGGTGCTGACTTTCAAAAGCGAAGGCAGTATCGACGAACAAGGCATCACGCCATTGCGCTACAGCGAAAAACGCTTTCATAAATCAGAAACCAATACGCATTTTCAGCGCGAGCCGAAGCGCATCAGTTTTTCCGCATCGACCTTGCAATACCCGCGCAATGGCGGTGAACAGGATCGTGCCAGCATCATCTGGCAACTGGTCGCGCTAGGGCGCGCTGATCCGGCGCAATTCGGCGATGGCCTGGATATTTTCGTCGCCGGTGTGCGCGATGGCGATACCTGGCATGTACAGGTGCTGGGTCAAGAACAGATTACCGTCGGTGGCGCATCGATCAATGCGTGGCATTTGCTGCGCACGCCACGCGCCGGCTCGTTTGATACGCAGGTCGATATCTGGCTGGCGCCAACGCGCGACTGGTATCCGGTCAAGCTGCGCCAAACCGAACGCAATGGCGACTATCTCGATATGTCGATGTCGTCCATTACCGCACTTTCACCGCAATGATTTGAGAGAAACTTCATGCTTCATTTAATTCAACAACGCACTGCCAAGGCACTGATGCTGCTGTGCGCCAGCGCTGCTGTCAACGTGACCTTCAGCACCAGCTTTTGCACCGCGGCCCGCGCCGCCGACACGCCGCACGCGGCACCGCAACGCAAGGTCAATCCAGCACCCTCTGCCGATCTGCACTACGCAATCAATGCGCAGCAAAGCGGTATAACGCTGAATGGCGAAGCGCTGCTGACCTGGCGCAGCAGCGGCACCAACTACAGCATCGATACCGAAACCCGCTCAGCAATACTGGGCAAAATTATCGAATCAAAAAGCGCAGGGGCGATCGACACCTTCGGCCTGGCGCCAGCTACGTTCACCGAAAAACGCTGGCGCAAACAACCCACGACGACAACCTTTGATCGTACCGATAAGGCAATTCATTTCAGTACCGGCGCAGAAACCTATCCGCTGCTCGGTGGCGAGCAGGATCGCAATAGCGCCGTGTGGCAGTTAATTGCGGTGGCGCGCGCGAATGCCGCCGCATTCAAACCAAACTCGACCTGGGACTTTTTTGTAGCTGGCCCACGCGATGCTGAACCGTGGACTTTCAAGGTCATCAAGGAAGAGCAACTTGCTACTGCCGTGGGCGAACAGCGCACAGTGCACATCAAGCGCGCGCCACCACCGGATTCAAAAGGCCAGCATCTGGATATCTGGCTTACGCCCGCGCGCGAATGGTATCCGGTAAAGATTCGCTTCTCTGATGGTGATGGAGATTTCATCGAGCAGACGCTTGAAAAAATTGGCAAGCCGGCGGGCTAACTAATTGCCGCATAGCGATGGTCCTTGCTGCCACGTTTTATAATCGGGTGCTGACGCTCCTGTCAGCGCTGAAGTTAGCGCGAATCTTCAGGCTAACTTCGGCGTTAATTTCCGCGCTAACCCCAGCGCTCGCGCCAGCAAGCATTTACCGCATCTCGCCCGATTGCGCAGCAAGGAAATCACCATGCCACAAGAAGCACATCCCCCCCAACCCGCAACAGCACTCGTGCTGTTCAGCGGCGGTCAGGATTCGACTACCTGCGTAGCCTGGGCCCTGTCACGCTACGCGCGCGTCGAGACCATCGGCTTCGACTACGGACAACGTCACGCGATCGAAATGACCGTGCGTCCCGGCGTGCTCGATGCGCTGCGCGAGCAGTCACCGCAATGGCGCGAGCGGCTTGGCGATGATCATGTTATCGACCTGTCGCTGATCAGCAAAATTTCCGATACCGCGCTCACCAGCGACGTTGATATCGCGATGCAGGCCAATGGCTTGCCGAACACGTTCGTACCGGGCCGCAATCTGTTGTTCATGATGGTCGCCGCAACGGTTGGGTATCGACGCGGTCTGGACGTGCTGGTCGGCGGCATGTGCGAAACCGATTTTTCCGGCTATCCCGATTGCCGCAACGACACGATGCAAGCGCTGCGCGCAGCGATCAATCTCGGCATGGCAACGGACTTCGCACTGGAGACGCCGCTAATGTGGATCGACAAAGCCGACACCTGGGCGCTGTCGGAATCGCTCGGTGGCGCCGCATTGGTCGACCTGATTCGCGCGCAAACGCATACCTGCTATCTCGGTGAACGCGGCGTTTTAAACGAATGGGGTTATGGCTGCGGCAAATGTCCGGCGTGTGTACTGCGCGCCAATGGCTATGCGCAGTACCGCGCACGAAAGGAGAGCAATGCGTAAATTTGTCGAAATACGGTCGTACAGTGTCGAGCCAGGCACTCGGGAGACATTTCATCAAATCGTGCAGACGCAGTTGATTCCAATGCTGAAAAAACGCGGCATTGATGTGGTGGCGTATCGTTCTTCACCGCACGACGATTGCAGCTACTACGTGATCAGGGCGTATGACAGTCTGGCGCACCGCAGCGACAGCCAGGATGCGATGTATGCAAGCGACGAATGGAAAGACGGACCGCGCGAAACGATCCTCTCTTACATCGACTATTACACGTCAGTCGTCATTGAGATGGATGAGGCGACGGTGCAGGCATTACGCACGATCGCCTGATGCAACGCTGCGTGCTACGTTACGCTGCATCGCAAAAAATCTATCGCGTCGCATCGCATTAAATACATCACATTTAATACATCACATTTAATACATCACATCAAATACATCACATCAAATCACATTCAACAACGTCGTCTTTACATAGGCGCTTTGTAATTACGCTGCCTGCCGCCCCGGTGAAGTCGGGCTGAGTGTTGGTGTGCCGGCCGGCGGATCGGTCATTGCGAAGGTCTGCATCAATGTCGCTTCCTTGATTCTAGCTGCCGCCAGATGCCGATCCTTCACATGGCCGTAACCGCGAATCTCTTCAGGGATGCTGGCAATCGCCACAGCGATCGACAGATTGTGTGCGTCCAGTTTCGCCAGTAATCCCCTCACTGTCTGACGATATGCCGTGATCAATCCGCGTTCGGTTTTACGTTCGCTGGTGTAGCCGAACGGATCAAGGATCGTACCGCGCACGCCTCTGCACTTCGCCAACAAACGAAACGCCGTCATCATCCACGCACCGAATTCCTGCTTGATTAAATGACCTTTCGCATCTTTTTTCGCTAGCAGCGGTGGCGCAAGGTGAAACTTGATCGTGACATCACCCTCGAACATTCCGGCGATTTTTTCAGCGAAGGCTTTGCTGGCATGTAGCCGCGCCACTTCGTATTCATCCTTGTAGGCCATCAGCTTGAACAGATACGCAGCCACGGCAGTTGTTAAACGCAGCGATCGATGATCATTGGTGACCCGCATTTCGACCTGGCGTACCTGCTCGACAAATTCACGATACTGCCGTGCGTAACCGGCGTTTTGATACTCGGTTAGTACGGCAACGCGCTTGCCAATGATCTCATCAAGACTCGGTACGCGTTTGAATTCGATCACCTGCGTTGCGGCTTCATCCATTCGCGCTGCACGTAGCACTGCTGCCATATCATGCGCAGCGGTGCGACCCCAGACAAACGATTGCTGATTGAATTCGACCGAGACATCGTTGAGCTTGATTGCCTCGACGATCGCCACGTTCGTCAGTGGCACCCAGCCTTTTTGCCATGCGTAGCCCAGCATGAACATATTGGTCGCCAGGCTGTCGCCCATCAGCGC
>JAYTZV010000158.1:0-1558 GCA_043741695.1 Burkholderiales bacterium | reverse complement strand
AGTCGATTTACTTTCACTGAAGCAGTATCAACCATGTCCATTACGCATCAAGCCGACCCTGCCAATCGTTCTCGCTTGCGCTGGCGTTCACGTCGCGGTCTGCTGGAAAACGATCTTATCCTGACTCGTTTTCTGGACCAGTTCGAGGTGACGTTAAGCGATGATGATGTGGATGGATTAACTCGCTTGCTCGACCTTTCTGACAACGATTTGATGGACATGATTTTGGCGCGCAAAGATCCGTCGGGCGAACTTGACCTTCCGCAAGTGCATGCGCTACTCACCCGATTACGGGCGGCATGAACGGTCCCCAGACCTGCTTTTGATTTACATTGTTTTAATTTTATTCACCGCCGCACCGTCCCCAAGAAGGAACAGTCATGTCCCACTCAGCCGATAGCACCGCCACCTTGTCATTTTCTGATGGCAGCCCGTCACTTGAAATGCCAATCTACAAAGGCACGGTCGGCCCGGATGTGCTCGACATTCGCAAACTCTATGGCGCCACCGGAAAATTTACCTATGACCCGGGCTTCATGTCGACCGCTGCGTGTAATTCGGCAATCACCTACATCGATGGCGACAAAGGCGAGCTGCAATATCGCGGTTATCCGATCGAGCAGTTGGCGGTCAATTGCGACTTTCTGGAAACCTGCTATCTGCTGTTGAATGGCGAATTGCCCACCGCTGAACAGCGCGACACGTTTGCCAATACGGTTACGCAACATACGATGGTGCATGAGCAGATGCAATTCTTCTTCCGTGGCTTCCGCCGCGATGCGCACCCGATGGCCGTGTTGGTCGGCACTGTCGGCGCATTGTCGTCGTTCTATCATGACTCGCTCGACATCACCGATCCGCATCATCGCGAAGTATCGGCGATTCGTTTGATCGCCAAGCTGCCAACACTGGTGGCGATGGCCTACAAATACAACGTCGGCCAGCCGTTTGTCTATCCGCGTAATGATTTGTCGTACAGCGCCAACTTCATGCGCATGATGTTTTCCAATCCGTGCGAAGAGTACGTGGTCAATGACGTGCTGGTGCGCGCACTCGATCGCATCTTGATTTTGCATGCAGATCACGAGCAGAACGCATCGACCTCGACCGTGCGTCTGGCAGGTTCAAGCGGAGCAAATCCGTTTGCCTGTATCGCAGCAGGCATTGCCTGTTTGTGGGGCCCTGCGCATGGCGGTGCGAATGAAGCAGCACTCACCATGCTGAAAGAAATCGGCACCGTTGAAAATATTCCGGATTTCATCGCCAAGGTGAAAGACAAAAATTCCGGCGTCAAACTGATGGGTTTCGGTCACCGCGTCTACAAGAATTTTGACCCGCGTGCCAAGCTGATGCGCGAAACCTGCTACGAAGTACTGGAAGAGTTGGGCTTGCAAGATGATCCACTCTTCAAGCTGGCAATGGCGCTGGAAAAAATTGCGCTGGAAGACGACTACTTTGTTTCGCGCAAGCTGTATCCGAACGTTGATTTTTACTCAGGCATCGTGCAGTCGGCGTTGGGTATTCCTGTGTCGCTGTTCACCGGTATTTTTGCGATGGC
>JAYTZV010000157.1:0-4752 GCA_043741695.1 Burkholderiales bacterium | reverse complement strand
AAAATAATCTACCCAAATTGGGTATGAGCGTACCCAATCTGGGTATGTTCCATGGTTATTCCTTCACCGCCCCAGTCATCCCCGAAACGTAATACTCGACAAAGAACGAGTACACCACGGCCACCGGCAGCGAGCCCAGCAGCGCACCGGCCATCAATGCACCCCAGTGATACACGTCGCCGTCGATCAATTCGGTAATCACGCCGATTGGAACCGTCTTGACCTCGGAGGACGAAATAAAGGTCAGTGCATAAATAAATTCATTCCACGACAGCGTGAACGCAAAAATACCGGCCGAGATCAGACCCGGTACGGCCAGCGGCAAAATGATCTTGACCAGGATTTGCCAGCGCGTTGCGCCATCGATGAGCGCGCATTCTTCGAGTTCATATGGAATCGAACGGAAGTAACCCATCAGCAGCCAGGTGCAAAATGGAATCAGAAATGTTGGATAGGTCAAAATCAGCGCCCAGCGCGTATCGAACAAGCCAAGCTGAAATACGATCGCGGCCAACGGAATGAACAGGATTGATGGCGGAATCAAGTACGCCAAAAAGATAGCGAGCCCGACTTTTTTCGCCCCTTGAAAACGCAGGCGTTCGATCGCATAGGCCGCAAACACGCTGGCTGCCAGTGACGTGAAAGTAGCAACCGTGGAGACGATGACGGTGTTCCACATCCACGACGGATAGGCGGTATCGAAAAGTAGTTTTTTGAAATGCGCTAGCGTCGGAGCGATCACCAGAAACGGATTACCGGCGCGCGATAATAATTCGGCATCGGGCTTGAACGCGGTGATCACCATCCAGTAAAACGGGAACAGCAAAATGAAGACGAAGATACCGAGCGGGATGTAAATCGTGATCCAGCGACGTGGCATGCTTTGCAGATAATTCATGCCGCCGCTGTCGTGTTTGCCATCGTCCTTCTTGCCGTTTTTAGTGGCTTTTACTGCCCGTGTTGTAGTCACATTAATTCCTGTTTGCGCGCTCATTTGTCACCGCCTTGCTGCCAGCCGCGACGTTGCAGACCGAAGTACGAGAACATGATCGCGGCTAGTAAAAACGGCACCATCATTGTGGCGATTGCTGCGCCTTCGCCCAGCGAGCCGCCCGGAATCGCCCGTTGGAATGACAGCGTTGCCATCAGATGCGTGGCGTTCAGCGGACCGCCTCGGGTCAATACATAAATCAACTGGAAATCGGTGAACGTGAACAGTACCGAGAACGTCATCACCACGGCAATGATTGGTGTGAGCAGCGGCAAGGTAATGAAGCGAAATTGCTGCCAGTCGGTCGCGCCGTCGATGGCTGCGGCTTCATACAGCGAAGGCGAAATTGTTTGCAGTCCAGCCAGCAGCGAAATCGCGATGAACGGAATGCCGCGCCACACGTTCGCAAAAATTGTCGAGCCGCGCGCGAGCCACGGATCACCCAAAAAGTCGATGTAGTGATCAATCAACCCCATCTTCATCAGCGCCCAACTGATGATCGAAAATTGTGCGTCGTACATCCACCAGAATGCCAATGCCGATAGCGCAGTGGGCACGATCCACGGCAGCAGCACCACCGCGCGGAAAAACGATTTGAACGGAATATTTTTGTTCAGCAGCAGTGCCAGCCACAGACCTGCTCCAAATTTAAGCACACTAGCGACGACCGTATAAAACAGCGTGTTGAATAACGCTAACTGCGTGAGCGCATCGCCGATCAAGAACGCATAATTGTCGAAACCGATCCACTCACCGGCATGGCCGATCTTGGTGTCGGTAAAGCCGAGCCAGACACCGAGGCCGAGCGGATAAGTTAAAAAAACCAGTAGCAATACAGCGGTCGGCATCATGAACAGCCAGCCGAGCGTATTGCGGTTATTGAGCAGGCGAGACAGCATAATGAGATCCCGATCAGGTGGGCGAAAGCGATGTTACTTCACGGCGAAGTGCATCGTCATAAAATGAACGGCAGGGCGGTGTACCGTGTTCAGTACACCGCAGGAACAGGGTCGTTTACGCACCGCGCACCGCGCACCACGTAGCACGTAGCACGTAGCACGTAGCACGCGGCTCGCTTTGCGTTTCTATATCATCACGCCTTGTAATACCGCTCCGCCCGTTTTGCCGCGCGCTCCATCGCTTCCTTCGGCGACTTCGCCCCGCTCGCTGCTTCGGCAATCATGTTGACCACAATGAAGTCAGCCATTGCCGAGGCCGATGCATAACCAAGATCACCCGCGTTGCCGTTACTCAGCGAGACTTTCATCAAATAGCGGTAAGGACCATGCTTCGGATCCGACGTCCAGATCGGATTGCTCTCATACGCTTGCAGCGGCTGCGTGATGTAGCCAATCGCGGCAGCTTGCCACGGCACGTACTGCTCTTTCTCCATCATGAAGCGCAAGTATTCTTTGGCTGCATTTGGGTATTTAGAATACTTGAACAGCATCATCGGAAACACCAGCGCCAATTCGGTTGGATGGCCGACTGGGCCGATCGGCATGTTGGCGTGATTGATGTCGGCAGCCAATGCAGCGATCGCCGGATCTTTCGAGGTCTTGGCCGCGTAGTAGATCGAGATGCCGTTGTTGGTCAGGCTGATCTGACCATCCAAAAACGCTTTGTTGTTGTTCGGGTCGAGCCATGACAGCGTGCCCGGCACAAACGTCTTGTACAACTCCTTCGAGTATTCCAAGGCGCGTAAGGTTTCGATGCTATCGATACTGACCTTGTTATTTTTGTCGACCAGCTTGCCGCCGAATGACCACAGCAGCCAATGGCACCATTGATTAGCGTCGCCGGTAGCGTTTCCGAGTGCAAAACCCGGTGGCGTGCCTTTGGCTTTCAATGCCTGGCACAGCTTCAAAAAACCCGGCATATCTTTTGGAAAGGTCTCGAAGCCGGCCGCTTTCATGTGACTCTCGCGATAGACCATGCAACTGCCCGATGCGCCCATCGGTATCGAATTCCATTTCTTTTTGTCGATCATGCCGTACGCTTTGGAGACGTCGTACCAGCCACCGTATTTGTTGCCCAGATAATTGGCCAGATCGGTCAGGTCGACCAGTTTGTCGGGATACAAATGCGAATCTTCAAAGGTGCCGCAGATGATGTCGGGGCCACTGCCGACGTTCGCAGCAACTGCTGCTTTCGGACGCACGTCTTCCCAGCCTTCGCTGTCGACCCGCACTTCAATGCCGGTCAGCTCGGTGAATTTTTTGGTGTTGGCGAGCCAGACATCTTCATCGCCCTGAACAAAACGCTTCCAGCGCAGCACGCGCAGTTTGGCGCCGGCTTCAGGTACATAGCGCTGGCCTGGTAAGGCAGCGGCTTGCGCTTGTGTACCGATCGCCGATGCACCGGCAATGGCGGCGGTCGATTGCAAAAATTTGCGTCGTGTGTAGTTGTCCATGTCTCCATCCTTTTTATTGTGGGCTTACGCCCGGTTGCATCGGTCTGTGGTTAAGTGCGCCTATCAAAATCCGGCTAGCGTTGTTACACTGGCTTGCAGTACAAGAGTGCTGTATGTGCCAGCGCGCCAAGCTATCCGGGTTTTGATCGGCGCATAAATCCACTTTTTTATTTCGTCCGCTGTTGCAGGGCGGACGAGCTACTGCAATTCAATCGTGTGCGATCTAACCTGATATCAGCGCCTGTCCGGTGCCGGCATCGAACAGGTGGGTATGTGCATGATCCGGCATCAAATGAATCGTGTCGTCCATGCGGAATTCATGGCGCTCGCGGAAAATCGAAATCAGGTCGACATCATTAAAGCGCGAATACACTTCGGTATTCGCACCGGTCGGCTCGACCACCACAACGCGAGTTTGAATACCGCCGTTTGACGCCAGCGACAGATGCTCTGGACGCACGCCATAGATCACGGTTTGTCCGTCGGTGCCTGCTGCATTGGCAGGTGCGGGAAGTCGCGAGCCATCGGCAAACTCAACCTGCACCTCAAAGGCGCTGCGACGCAAGGTAGCAGGAATGAAATTCATCGCCGGTGAGCCAATAAAGCCAGCCACAAACAGATTGGCCGGGTGATCGTATAGATCGAGCGGCCGGCCACGCTGCTCGACGATACCGTCTCGCATGACGACGATCTGGTCCGCCATCGTCATCGCTTCGATCTGGTCGTGCGTCACATACACCGAGGTGGTGCGCAGACGCTGATGCAATTCCTTGATTTCTGCACGCATTTGGACGCGCAATTTGGCGTCAAGATTTGAGAGCGGCTCATCAAATAAAAATACTTGTGGGTCCCGCACAATTGCGCGGCCCATTGCGACGCGCTGACGTTGGCCGCCAGAGAGTTGACGCGGATAGCGTTCCAGAAGCGGTGTCAATCCGAGAATTTCCGAGGCCTTGCCGACGCGATCACGAATCGCGGCTTTGTCGCTCTTGGCCAGCATCAATGAGAACGCCATGTTGTCGTACACCGTCATGTGCGGATAAAGCGCGTAGTTTTGAAACACCATCGCAATGTCGCGTTCTTTCGGCTGCACATTGTTGACGACGCGACCGCCGATCGAGATCGTACCTTCGGTGATTTCTTCGAGACCTGCCAACATGCGCAGCAGCGTCGATTTGCCACATCCAGAAGGGCCGACCAGTACCGCGAATTGTCCGTCTTCGATCTCGATATCGACGCCGCGAATGACTTGCGTTGCGCCAAAATATTTCTGGATGCCGCTGATTTGCACCGATGCCATGCAGTCTCCTTACCTTCTTTTTTATTGTGGGCGTTGCCTGTGGTTCTG
>JAYTZV010000156.1:0-1559 GCA_043741695.1 Burkholderiales bacterium | reverse complement strand
GCGGCATGGAGCAAATCGACGATTGAACCGGTTGAGATTGCGGCGAAGTGGCGCAGTCTGACGGTGCAACATCCCTCTGCATTCGCACTATCGGCAATCCCGACAGCACCAGGCTCTGCGCTTGTGCTGCCGCGCCCCGCTGGAGATACGCTCGCCGCACAGGCGCTGCCACCGGCGCTTCCAGACGGTTGGCGCATGACCAGCTTCAGCGCGTTACAGCACGCCACCGGCAGCCAGGTTGCAAGCAGTGATCGCGATACGCGACCGAGCTATGCGTTGCAGTCACATGCAGCGCCATCAACCAGTGTTGCGGCCGACGATATCGTGCGCTTCCCGCGTGGTCCCGGTGCCGGCGATACGCTGCACGCGATTTTGGAAAAGATTGATTTTGCAGACACCACAACGTGGCCACGCGTGATTCGTAATGGCTTGCTGAGTCATCCGCAAACCATTGCGGGTGTGCCGCGTGATCAGCAACTGCCGCTGCAGGAGCAGATGGTGCGCCGCATGCTCAATGACATCACGCAAACCCGATTGACCGATCAAGTCAGACTGAATGACGTGCCACGCCAGCGCTGTCTGCCAGAATTAGAATTCAATTTGCCGGTACCGACATTGGAGGCCCAGCAGTTGCAGGCGATCCTGCAGCAAGGCGGTTATGCCATCGAGCCACTCGATTTCAAGCGCGTATCCGGCTATCTGAAAGGCTTCATCGATTTGGTATTCGAAGCGCACGGACGGTTTTATCTGCTCGACTGGAAATCGAATTATCTCGGTGCCCAAGCCGCCGATTACGATCGACAGAAAATCGATCAGGCGATGCGCGATCATGGTTACCATTTGCAATCGCTGCTGTACACGGTGGCATTGCATCGCTATCTACAGCGACGCGTCAAGGACTACCGTTACTCCACGCATTTTGGCGGCGTGATTTATCTGTTTCTGCGCGGTGTGCGGCCCCAATGGAAGACCGCTGACGGTGCTGCCAGCGGCGTGTATTTTCACAAGCCGGAACAGGCGATGGTCGAACAACTCGACCGGATTTTCTCCACATACCCTGATCGAAGCACTGCATGAGCCACGTCCAATTTCCTCCTGCCGCGTCGCTCCTCGCGAGTGGATTTGCCGCACAAATCGTGCAGTGGGCCAAGCACCACACAGATCTCACGCGCGAGCACGAAGTACTGCTGCGCGAACTGGCACGTCAGCTCAGCATCGCCAGCAGCGAAGGACATGTCTGTGCACGTCTGGTCGATATTGCGGCGACCAATCCGGCGTGGTCGGTTGCAGATTTGCGCGATGTGTTGATGGCCTCGGGTGTAGCTGGAACACCTGCGCATCCGGGTGCATATCCGTTGATCCTCGACCAAGGCGATCGACTCTATCTGCACCGCTATTTCGATTACGAGCAACGTCTTGCACGACGCTTGATGCAAAGCCATGCGCCAATGCACATGCCTGATAGCGCAGTAAAACAGCGACTCAACAGTCTGTTTGTGAGCAACGCAGCCGCGCTCGACGGCAAACCAGATTGGCAAAAACTGGCGGCGGGCTTGAGT
>JAYTZV010000155.1:0-4768 GCA_043741695.1 Burkholderiales bacterium | reverse complement strand
CGAAAATGGTCGCAAATGGTTTTGTCGAAATCGATCGTGACGGAGCGCCAGTCGATGTAACGCGCTCGATTTTGCAGAGCGACGCAGCGCGAATTATTTTGCAGGAAGCGATTGAAAAACTCGAACAGCTTGGCGTTGCCGGCTTTGCACAGCCGATTGTTTCACCCGTCGATGCGAGTGCTGGATGGTTTTTGATCGTCGCAAAAAACAACGAGGAAGTTACCAGTCTGCGAGCCTTGCTGACTGCGGGATGCGATGCCTGCAGCGCTGACCTTGCGCCCTATGTCAAAGCGCTCGCAATGATCGAGCTGATGCGCGACTGATGCGCAGCCGCGACGTGATTGCGCAATGACCGCAACAGTATTAGGTTCGGATGGCGGCCTGGTTGAACCTTGGCTATGCGTGCAGGTTTTACTGACATCAGCAACGGCAAAACCAAATCAACGCTGATCGACTCGCGCACGGAGTGCTGATGCCGATGCCGATGCCGGCATCGGTAGAAAGTAATCTGTCTGCCATTGCTTCACTTTTTCAGTGAAGTACAACATCGTTCCAGCCAAGAGCGCGGGGGTGGTTTGCGCTAGCCGCATCTTTAACAAATACAGCACTTTACCCGATGCCGGAGACACGCAAAATCCCGGACCATTGCCACTAAAACCGACATGATTTTGCTGCAGCAACTGCTGGTAAATCTCCGTCTCGTTTTTTAGCGGTGCGTGGCCGAACACGACGCGCAACATCATCGCTTCCGGCTCGCTTTCTTCGTCATACAAGAACGAGAATTCGGTGCCGTGCAGCGCCATCGGCTCGCCGTTAATGTAGCGCTGTGGATCTGGCAGTCGCTCTGCCGCGCAAAGTGCAATAACAACTGCATCGAAATGTTGTTTCATCGAGTTTCCCGAAACAGTAGATATCAAGTAGGTCGTATGCCCCGGTCGATAGTTCCTTCCGGCGGCATCTGCCTAACCAATGGAACCATTGACACCGTCATGCAAAACATTGCAAACAATGCACATACACCCAGTCGAGCAAGAACGATGCGGTGCGTGACACGACCCATATTGAAAAACCGAGGGATCAAGTAAAGCGAATGAAACACTTCGACCAACTGATTGCCGGACTTTGTACTCTGACCGGCAGCTCGGTACCGCATCAGTTGGCAACGGGCGACGCTATCTGCTTCGAAGGGGTCAATTTTGCAGTGGCAATCAATGCGCACGCTGATCCAGATGCGCTGTTGCTGTATGCCGATTTCGGCTGTCTTGATCGGGAAAAAAAAGCAATGCTTTACCCGCTCATGCTGAAAGAAAATTTCATGATGATGGGGTCACGTAACGGCACTTTCGCGGTTTCTGAACGAAGCGATAGCGTGGTACTGATTGAATGCCTGTCGCTTTCCGCGACCACGCCTGACCTGCTGCTGGCACGCATGCGATTGCTGGCGCACAAAGCGAATTATTTCAATAAACAACATCGCGGTCTGCATCACGCGGCATATCGATCCCGCGCACACCAATCTGAAACGCTTTTATCGCAGCGCTATGCCCACGGTGCTTGAAGATGAAGCCAGCGCGCAGCCATCCTTCGACAAACGTAGCCGCCACAAGATGCGTGACTGATGCCTCGCACCTGACGACTTCGGCACGGACTTCATCTGAGCTCACAACGACAAGAGCATGCTCGCCGCGAGCGGCAGGATCGACACCACTGCTGGTTCAGCCACCACGCAGCGTCTCGGCGCACACCAGTTGCAACGGTGCGCTACACGCTGCACCTGCCAACGTGCCCGAAGGTCGCAATCATGTACCGTTTCGGTCTGTCCAGTCGTCTCTGCTGTGGTCCGACCAATATCGTTGCAACGAACGCAGTGGGCCCGAGCGCGCTTACACGCTGGTCGCATCGGCCGTGGAGGGTGAATCGAACCCGACGAACGTCTCGGTTAAATCTAACCCCACGCAGAACCCAGCAGACCGCCGATACTGAGCGGATCGTACTCGCCCAGTAGCAGATCACAACAATAAAAAATCCTTCATATGGGTCGTGTAACTTTGTGCGACTTCCCAGTTCATCAAATGTGCGGCATTCAATTCAACATAACGTGCACCTTGTATATGGTCAGCCATTTGCCGGGTTTGTGCCGGCGAGATTGTCCTATCGTAGCGCCCGCCCATCACCAGAGTCGGGCACTTGATCGCTTGCAGGCAGTCGCGCAACACCATATCGCGCATGGCGACACAGCCGGCGATATAACCTGCTGCAGAAGTTGCCAATAACATTTTGCGCACGAGGCTGACCTGATGCATCGCATGCTCCTGAAAATCGCGCGTAAACCAGCGTTGGATGACATCATCGGCAATGGCGCTCATTCCGCCTGAGCAGACCTGTTCAATGCGTGCATCCCAAATAGCCGCGGGCCCTGCCAGCGCTGACGTGTTGCTTACAACGAGCCTCTCGATACGCTGCGGATAATGGCTGGCGAGCCAGATGCCGACCATGCCGCCGATCGCCACGCCGCAAAAATGCGTCCGCTCAATACCGCACTGATCCATCAACGCAATGACGTCTTCACTCAACATGGCAATGCTGCACTGGCCCCCAACAATGCTGGAACGGCCATGTCCGCGGGCGTCATAGCGCAGCAAGCGAAAATTATCGCCTAATGCCGGCACTTGGGGTTCCCAAACATCCAGCGAGGTGCCGAGCGCGTTGGACAAGATCAGATTCGGCGCATTTTCTGGCCCCTCCCTGTCGAAATACAGCGAGGGTCGATCGTGTTTCAAGACGGGCATGATGGACAATCCTTTGAACAGGCTCCTCTGCGAAGTCAAACGGAGGCTTGGCCTGCTGATACCGGGAAACGAAGTGCAGGGTTCAGGTGCAAAGACGTCATAACCAATATATACAATGTAGGCCTAATGTCGAAAAATACTTCGCCTCGAATAGCGGGTTATTTGATCAATTCAGAAGACTACGCCGACAACTCTGCGCGATGTTCAAGACGGAATTTATTCGTCGAAACAATGACCTCAGAACTGACCCTTGCAGTGGCAGTAATAATTAAACAGATGAATGAAATGAAACATAACAAACATCCGCGTTTTTAACAATTTTACAAGACAGATGCTTGATGTTGGACAATCAGTCCATCAACGCTATGCGCAATTTCGCGACGATCCATTCTGTTTTTTGCCTGGTGTGCGTCGATCCGGCTTCACGTATCATCATCGATGGGAACGCGAAGTCCCCCTTCTGCTATTCATTCAGATAGACACTTTCTGGGCCGCTATGTATCAACTCTCGATTGCTTTTTTTCTCGCCCGATGACCATCCCACTCATCGCTGGTTTGAATTCACCCGCACGCGCACTTGTGATCGGTGCCTCAGGCGGGATCGGGTTAGCTTTGACAAGTCATTTGCTTGATCATCCCGGTGTTGTGCAGGTGACGGCTGCGGCGCGTCATGCCGATCAATCACCGGCGCTGACAGCGTTGTTCAGAGCGCATCCCGAGCGGTTACGCATTGCAGTTACTGACATCACCGATGCGAAAGGTCTGCAACATCTCGCAAGCGAGTTGCAAGGTAATCCGCTGCATCTGGCAATTAACGCAAGCGGCCTGCTGCACCATGCTCATTTGCTGCCCGAAAAAAATCTCGCGGCAGTCAGTAGTGCAAATCTGCACGAAGTGTTTGCCGTCAATGCGTTTGGACCGCTTTTGCTGGCGCAAGCGCTACTACCCTTGATGCGGCATGGGCAGCCTGCAGTATTTGCCTCGCTATCGGCACGCGTGGGGTCGATCGGTGACAATCGGCTGGGGGGCTGGTACGCCTACCGGGCCGCTAAGGCTGCACAGAATCAGTTGTTGAAAACAGTGGCGATCGAATGTCGTCGCACCCATCCGCAATTGAGCATTCAATTGCTGCATCCGGGTACAGTCGATAGTGAACTGTCGCGCCCTTTTCAGCGCGGCGTGACAGCGCAGCAGTTATTTACGCCAGCCCATGCGGCCGGTTGCCTGCTTGCGGTGCTATCGACCGCTACTCCCGACAATAGCGGACGCTTTATTGCGTGGGATGGAAACGAAATTCCCTGGTAATCGGGTGCCGACCAATTCAGAATTTAGCGCGATGAAAAACCTCTCCGAGTTCGCCAATAGAGAGTGTCACTTTAGCGATCTGCCGATCAACTAACGTTGCCGCGTTGGCAAGCGACGACAGGACTATTGCGGCGGGCCCGATAAGGGCCAAAGCGGGTTTGTTGAGGTGGACGGTGAAGATATTTCCCGATTCGGGTGTGCTTGCAAGCGCGATGCGACCGGCGTGCAGGATGATGATTTCATTGGCAAGATACAGTCCCAGACCGAGACCATCCGGACGGCGCCGGCCCGACGCAGCCGGACGCGCAAAGCGCTCGAACACATGGGCTTGATCGTCAGCTTCGATCGGCACGCCGTCATCACGCACGCTCAGTAAAATCTCATGCTCGGTCTCGTCGGCCTCAACCTCGATACAGCCGCCCGGCGCACTGTATCGCAATGCATTTTCAAGCAAATTGTCGAGCGCGATGCGCAGCAATTCTTTTTCAGCATAAATCGGACTCATGACTGCTGGCACGCGCAGCACGAGTCGGATTTCACGGGCTTGTGCACGCCGCGCAATATTGTGAAAAGCATCCTGCAGCAGCACATCGACCCTGACTTTGCTGCGTCCTGGCTTGATACCGTTCATCACTGATCCCTCGCGTCATAAAATAGTGTCGACCGATCACACA
>JAYTZV010000154.1:0-1566 GCA_043741695.1 Burkholderiales bacterium | reverse complement strand
CAATACGATGTTTTTTGCGCGTTATCTCACCTTCTATCCTGATGATGCAGAGGTACGTAGACGCGCGCAGTCGATTGCAGCGTCGAGCGAAAACGACGTCGCCTCTGTAACAGCAACTATTGCGCCGATATCTTCTGCGACCGCACTGCGCCTCTCGCCGTCACTTTTGCAGCAATTAAACCGTAAGGTAGACGAACGCTAATGGCTCAGCATCATGGCATCATGCAGTGCCATGAACGCCTGGTGCCGATGCATGCCCACATCGCTAACAACATACCGCTACAACGACTTTTCTGGAACTCCGCAACATGCAAGTAATCGCTTTTATTTCAGGTAAAGGTGGCGTGGGCAAAACCACGTTAGTCAGCAATATTGGGGCAGCCCTTGCGCAGCGCAAAAAACGGGTATTGCTGATTGATCTTGATCCGCAAAATGCTCTGCGTCTACATCTCGGCATGGCCCCTGATGAAATCGCAGGTCTGGCACGGGAAGGAATTTCGTCAGCCGGTGTGTTTGATAGTCCGTTTGGTGTGCAATTCATTCCGTTTGGTCAGATTTCCAATGCGGAACTGGACGAGTTCGAACAAGATTTAGCAGAACGTCCGGATTGGCTCAGCAACAGTCTGGCCTCTCTTTCACGTCATGCTTTCGACTTTATTCTGCTCGACACGCCACCGGGCGCGTCGGTATTTTTGCAACAGGCATTGATCGCAGCACACCGAGCTATCGTAGTCGTCATGCCGGATGCAGCATCGTTAGTCACGGTTCCAAAAATTCTGTCGCTCATAGAAAACCATACCGCCGGACGAGCCACCTTCGCTGGAGCAAGTCTGCTGATCAATCAGATGCCGGACCAAAACGCATTAGGACACCAGGTGCGCTCCGCGCTGTATGCGCAATATCCCACGCACGTCGCACCTGTCTCGATTCACAAAGATGCTCGGGTTGCGCAATCACTCGCTTTCGAGCGGCCGCTACTCGAATACGAGCCAGGTGCAAAGGCAAGTCTCGATCTCCACTACGTCGCGGACTGGTTACTCGACAGCACCGATCGATGAACTTTCGCTGGCTGATGCATGTGTTGTTCTGGTCCGCGATGGCGCTGTGTTCCAGCACAAGTGCAACCAGGCTTCAGACGTGGGGCTATCAGGCGTACTGGCTGCCTGAAGGTTGGCGCAGCACACCCACCGAGCAACTCGACCGCATCCTGTTTTTTGAATTAAAGATGGATGCGAAAGGCAACGTCATCGAGCGTAATGGCTGGCCTGAACGATGGCAGACATTGCGCAGTGGTGCAAAAGAGCACCATGTGCCACTCGATCTGACCTTGACGCTATTCGATACAACCACTTTTGAGACCTTGTTTTCTTCCCGCCGCGCGACCGCTCATTTGCTTGCAGTAGCAGTCGATCTTGCCCGCCATGACGATGTCGCAGGCTTGCACCTCGATGTGGAAATGTACAACCGGATTCGACCAGCGACCCTGGTGCGCTTTCAGCAGTTTGTGCGCGATTTATCAGACCAGTTGCAACAACTGTCTGCGCCGCGCACGCTATCGGTTTTTTT
>JAYTZV010000153.1:0-4779 GCA_043741695.1 Burkholderiales bacterium | reverse complement strand
GTACGATCGGTACCTGTGCTGGCAGATCGACACCCAGCTGCAAAATCGCATCGACACCGGCACCGAGATTGAAGATCGCTTTCAGATCGGTGCGGCCGGTCAGCATTGCTGCGGGTGGCTTCCAGACCACCGCATAATCGGCGGGTGCGGTGTCGCCCCCTTGCCAGAGGCGGATGTCTGCCAGTGGCAAGGCCTTGGCGAGTGCGGCGAGCCAGTCGTCGCCGGTACTGCCGTGTGCGTAGAGAAGGATGTGCATTGGTTTATATTGTTTATATTAAATCGGGTATTGAGATCATAAGAGCGTGATGATGATCGGTCTTGGCAAGCGCGCCGCGATATTTGCCAGCGCTTGCGTCAGTATGTATCAATCACCACACTCCTTCGACCAGACATCGGCTGATCGTAAAGAAATCAACGTGATCTTCTCTGGATCAATGTGCAGGTTGCTGCAGGTCGCATAATTAGTCATCGTATTTGCAATGCCAAATGTACACTACGAACCAGTTCAATAGTGCCGCATAGGGCGATGCTTTTGCGCATGCTGGATAACTGTAATCTGACCACTTGAGGCGGTGCGACAACTACCGTGACCCCGCAAGATCGAAAACTTTTTAGCAAACATCGCCACTAAACCAGCATGGAGAACGAAGGCATGAACGATCGTCCAGCGGGTTTGACCTCGCCTCCGGAAGGCTATGCCGATTGGCTGACCGACCTGAAAAGCCGTATCCACTCAGCACAGCAGCGCGCTACGCTGGCAGTTAATCGTGAACTGGTCATTCTGTACTGGCAAATCGGCCGCGACATTCTGGCGCGGCAGGCAGCGCAAGGATGGGGCGCGAAAGTCATCGAGCGGCTGGCGCTGGATTTGCGCAGCGCGTTTCCGGACATGAAGGGATTTTCTCGCGCCAACCTGATGTACATGCGGGCTTTTGCCGATGCATGGCCGGATGCTGCAATTGTCCAACAAGCTGTTGGACAATTGCCTTGGGGCCATAACGTCGTATTGCTGACGCAGTTGAAAGACCCGCAGCAACGGCTGGCATACGCCCAGAGCGCTATCGCGCACGGCTGGTCGCGCAACACGCTCAATATCCATATCGAAACGGGTCTGTTGGCGCGTACCGGCACGGCCGTCACCAACTTCGATGCCAGCTTGCCCAAGCCGCAATCCGACCTGGCGCGCGAGTCGCTGAAAGATCCGTACCGTTTTGATTTTCTCGGCCTCGGCAAGGAAGCACACGAACGCGAGATCGAAGCGGCGCTAGTCAAACACGTCACCGATTTTCTACTGGAGCTCGGCGCAGGCTTTGCCTTCGTCGGCCGTCAAGTATTGCTCGATGTAGGCGGTGACGAATTTTTTATCGACCTGCTGTTCTATCACTTGAAGCTGCGCTGTTACGTGGTGATCGAACTCAAGGGCGGCAAGTTCAAGCCCGAGCATCTCGGCCAACTGAGTTTTTACCTCACGGCGGTCGATGCCCAGATCAAGCATCCGCAAGACGGCCCAACGATTGGGCTGTTGCTATGCAAAAGCAAAAACAAGGTGGTGGCGGAATACGCACTACGCAACACTGCGCAGCCGTTGGGCGTGGCGGAATATCAACTGATTGAATCGTTACCTGCTGAGTTCCAGACGAGTTTGCCGAGTATTGAGCAGATTGAGCGGGAGTTGGAGGGGAGTAGTGCGTTGATGAAAAGCAACGCAGAAAAATAATTAGATCACCGGGGCAGATCCATGCGATGTTGTCCCTTGCCTGCCAACACCAGCGGATCTGGAAAATAGTCCGCATCGCGTGTCTGCAGCAGCGTGAAAGAACAGTCGAGCGGGACCTGCTGATATTCGTCTGCCGACATCACGACTTTCAAATTCTTGCGCGCACCTTTCCAGGCCCGCTTGAACATGTCTTCTATCTTGTCGGGATTCGTGAATCGGTTGATCGCACGCTCGTCAATTTCCGAACGAAAATTTGAGATCTCTGCGCGCCAATGATTACTCGGCTCTATATGGCTGGCATAGCGCATTTTGCAAAGGTGCACGAGCGTCTGCCGGAAATACGACACCAGAGCAGACTCGATTTCATTCCCCATTTCTTCCAGCTCCTGCGCAATATGAACAAGGTCTGCTTCTCCGACCTTGCCTTCGCGCAGTAGCCGCGCTTGCAGCATCAGCCAATCGTGGAATTGGTGCGCATGCATATCGCTCGGATCGATCGATGCGTTGGATAGCACAGCATTCATGATTTGCCTCGGGATTCGGACTGGGTGAACCTACTATGAACCAATCGAAACGATTTTTCAACTGTCGCTGAATGACCTGTTGCGAGGATCGATAACGGTATGTTGAGGTTGAAAGGAAACAGCCTTTACGCCACGCGCCTTATCACTCGGTGGCCAATACCAGCAGTGGCACCCCTTCCGCCACCTGATCCCCAACCCGATATACCACCTGAGCCACCACACCCGCATGCGGCGCGGTAATTGTGTGTTCCATCTTCATCGCCTCCATGATCAGCAGCGGCGCGCCGCGCTCCACGTGCGAACCTGCCTCCACCAGCACCGCAATAATTTTGCCGGGCATAGGTGCGGTGAGCTGTCCACTGGCGACTTCAGTGGAACCGGCATGCGCGAGTGGGTCGATCCAATCGAGTACGTGATGACGGCCATCGCAAAAAATCGTCAGGCGTTGATCAACTCTTGCCACGGTGCCGTGCACAGAACGATCACCAAAGCGCAACGTAATGTCACGACCGTTAATACGGATTGCGCTGATGTCTGCTTGTGCATCGGAAGATTGCAGCGACCAGCCTTGCTGCCGATACGTGACCTGCACTTCGCACGATTGCGACGCTGCTGAAAAAAGTAGCACACGCTGCACCGGATGGTTCATACGCCAGCCGTCGCTCGCTGCCCACGGATCGGTGTAGTCGGTCGATTGCTCGGCATGCAGCAACGCCGCCACTGCCAGTGCAATCACGTGCGATGGCGGCGCAGATTCGGCCGGAAAAAGTACCGCGTGATTTTTTTCGATGAGGCCGGTATCGAGCTGCGCCGTGGTGAATGCAGCGCTGCCAACAAGACGCGCCAAAAAATCGATATTGGTTGCCACACCCGCCACTTGATACTGCCGCAACGCGTTGCCCATCTGCTTTAACGCGGCATCACGGTCCCAGCCCCAGACGATCAGCTTGGCAATCATCGGATCGTAAAACGGCGAGATGGTATCGCCTTCACGCACGCCGCTGTCGATGCGTACGGTACTCGTCTGTTGCAAGTCACGATGTACTGCAAAGCTGCTGGCTTCTGGCGGACGTAGATGATGCAGCGTTCCAATCGATGGCAAAAATCCGCTCTCCGGATGTTCGGCATAAATCCGCGCTTCGAGCGCGTGACCGGTGATCGTCAACTGTGATTGCTGCAGCGGTAGTGCTTCACCAGCAGCAATACGCAACTGCCACTCGACCAGATCAAGTCCGGTGATCATTTCAGTCACCGGATGCTCGACCTGCAAGCGCGTATTCATTTCCATGAAATAGAAGATGCCATCGGCATCGACGACGAATTCCACCGTGCCCGCACCGACATAATTGACCGCACGCGCCGCAGCAATCGCCGCGTCTCCCATCGCGGTGCGACGCGCGTCGGTCATGCCTGGTGCGGGTGCTTCTTCGAGTACTTTTTGATGACGACGCTGTACCGAGCAATCGCGCTCGAACAAATGAATGACGTTGCCGCGCGCATCGGCAAAAATCTGCAATTCGATATGGCGGGGTGCACGCAGATATTTTTCGATCAGCACGGTGGCGTCACCAAAACTGCTGCGCGCTTCACGCTGACAAGACGCGAGAGCACTGATGAAATCGGCACTTGCCTCGACAATGCGCATGCCTTTACCACCACCACCGGCACTCGCTTTGAGCAGCACCGGATAACCGATTGCGTCGGCCTGATGCTGCAAAAAGTCGGCGTCCTGATTGACACCGTGATAGCCCGGTACCAGCGGCACACCGGCTTTTTCCATCAAGGTTTTGGCGGCAGATTTGCTGCCCATCGCACGAATCGCCGCAACCGGCGGGCCGATAAAAATTAATCCGGCTGCAGCACAGGCCTCGGCAAATGCCGCATTTTCGGACAAAAATCCATATCCCGGATGCACCGCCTGTGCGCCACTACGCAGGGCCGCCGCGATCATTTTGTCAACGCATAAATAGCTGGCGCTGGCGTCAGCCGCGCCGATATAAAACGCGTCGTCGCAATCGGCCACGTGGCGCGTTGTGGCATCTGCATCCGAATACACCGCCACGGTGGCAATACCCAATCGCCGCGCGGTGGCGGCGATGCGGCAAGCGATTTCACCGCGATTGGCGATCAGGATTTTGGTGAACATGGTGCCTTCTTTTTAAGCACGCACAAAATGACTACCGCTATTAAACCGACTCAATGACAAGCGTCATATTCAATCGCCGTGGCACGCGTACGCATGCCAAGCTTGGCCAGCAGCGCCTGATCTTCGACCACTTCCGGATTACCGGTAGTGAGCAATTTGTCGCCATAAAAAATCGAATTCGCGCCCGCCAGAAAACACATCGCCTGCACCGCTTCACCCATTTGCCGACGCCCTGCCGACAAGCGCACCCGCGCGGTCGGCATCGTGATGCGGGCCACCGCAATCGTGCGCACGAATTCGAGCGGATCGAGGGCTTCGGTGCCATGAAGCGGTGTGCCTTCAATCTGCACCAGATGATTGACCGGTACCGATTCCGGATACGGCGTGAGGTT
>JAYTZV010000152.1:0-4785 GCA_043741695.1 Burkholderiales bacterium | reverse complement strand
ATAACCGGCCGCGAAAAGTACTCGGCTTCCGTAGCCCGCTCGAAGCCTATGCAGAAATCATGCATAACCTTGAGCTGGCTAAATCAGCGACGTTGCATTAACTGTGTTGCACTTGGTTCTTGATTCCGCCTTGTTAAAGTCATCCTGATCACAGATAAAAACGGTGCATTCACCGGCAATCGCACGGATGGAAGTTGTTTAGACAAAACCGACAATATTTTCATGGCAATTAATTCCAGTGATAACTTTATCTCGTGGATTGATACCAAAACAGATAAAGTTATCGCACGCTACGACTACGATCCAGCCACGATCGGCACTTTTGGTGGCTTGGAGGTGTGCGCATATGATCCAAATCTCAAAAAGTTTTTTGTTAATAATGATGGGCATATTGGTGCGCCTGATGGTGCCCTCGATGTATTTACCCTCAAGTCCGTTTTGGATGCGGCTGCACAACCCACTACGCAACCTGTTGTTCGGGCTGCGACCTATCCAGTGGCAGGCTGCAATCCCAACGGACTCGATCTCGGGCCGGGTAACGACATCATTCTTGCCTGCGATCCAAGTGGCACGGATGGTGCGCCTTTAATTACCTTGATTCTCGATCGGTCCAACGGTACCGAAAAAGCGAGAATTCCATTTAACGGCTCTGACCTGGCTTCCTACGATCCAGCGAACAACCGTTATTTCCTTGGTTCGCGTCGCTGGCAAAACGCCGGAATTGCTAACAGCAAACTGCCATTTAACCCGATTCTCGGCATCATCGATGCAGCAAGACGAAAAGCGCTCCCGCCCATTGCAGCGGGCAATGGTGCCCACACAGCTGTCGTCGATTCCGTTTATGGCCACGTTTTCGTTCCCTTCACGGCAACACCTGGCGGCGCGGATTTCGCCAACGGCGGCATTGCTGTCTACAGTACTCAGTAATCATCTGCCCTCGCCGCGCAAGCGGTGAGAACATGCAAAAGGCCCGCTTGAATTGCGGGCCTTTTGCATATGAAAAACGAGTGCCGGTTCTTCCGCCGACAAATCAAATCACCTTTTCTGCCTTCAACATAGCCACATGTTCGGCACCGTATCCTAACTGCGCCAGTACTTCTTCGGTATGCTCTCCAAGCAGCGGCGAGCGCGTCACTTCAGTTGAGCTATCCGACATCTTGATCGGGTTACCCACCGTCAGGTACTTGCCGCGCACCGGATGATCGACCTCGACCACGGTGCCGCTTGCACGCAGCGCCGGCTCTTCCGCAATTTCTTTCATCGACAAAATCGGGCCGCACGGGATATCGAATTTGTTCAAAATATCCATCGCCTCGAACTTGGTCTTGGTCATCGTCCATTTTTCGATTTCGGAGAAGATCGCTTTTAAATGCGGTAGACGGGCGGCCGCAGTCGCGTAATCCGGATCAGTAATCCACCCTTCGCGACCGATCACTTTACAGATCGCACCCCAGACCGGTGCCTGCGTGATGAAATAAATATAAGCGTTGGCATCGGTTTCCCAACCTTTGCATTTCAAGATCGAGCCAGGCTGACCACCGCCCGAAGCATTGCCGGCGCGCGGCACCGTGTCGCCAAACCCTTTGTCCGAATACTGTGGATATTCCTTCATCGTGCCGGTGCGCTCCAAGCGTTGCTGATCGCGCAGTTTGACGCGGCACAAATTCAGCACGCTGTCCTGCATCGCCGCTAATACCTTTTGACCGCGCCCAGTGGTGTTGCGCTGATAAAGAGCGGCAACAATACCGAGTGCCAAATGCAGCCCGGTACCGCTGTCGCCAATTTGCGCGCCACTCACGAGCGGCGGGCCATCATCAAAACCAGTGGTGGATGCCGCACCACCCGCGCACTGTGCGACATTTTCATAAACCTTGCAGTCTTCATACGGTCCGGGACCGAAGCCCTTGACCGAGGCTACGATCATGCGCGGATTAAGCTCGTGGATGCGCTCCCAGGTAAAGCCCATGCGATCAAGTGCGCCGGGCGCAAAATTTTCAACGAGAACATCGCATTGCTTGATCAGCGTCTCCAGCACCTCTTTACCCTTCGGATTTTTGGTGTCGAGCGTGATTGAGCGCTTGTTGTGATTCAACATTGTGAAATACAGGCTGTCTGCTTCAGGGATGTCGCGTAACTGCCCGCGCGTTGCATCACCTTCGCCCGCGCGTTCGACCTTGATCACGTCTGCGCCGAACCATGCCAAAAGCTGGGTACAAGTGGGACCGGACTGCACGTGGGTAAAGTCCAGTATCTTTACCCCGTCTAATGCTTTGCTCATTAACTGCCTCCATAAAATATGCCCGTATTATCAGGGGGCAACCGGGGTTTTGCACGTATTCCTTAAGAAAAAACGCATAGGTTGCCGGTTGATTAAAACGCGGACTTGGATTGCGTAACGAAGGGATTGCCCTGCCGAAGATGTTTTCGGAGGCGAATCAGTCATACCGGAATCTAATGAAAATAATGCCGCACCTATTAATGTGCAGAGGCATTTTTTGCCCTCACGATTTCTTTTCGAGTAAACTGATTTTGCGTAAATGCTGGCCGAACATCGCGCTAAAATTGATAATTGATACAGCAAAAAGGTGGATGGACGGACGCGCGTAGCATCACCCCAACTCCAGCAAACCACCATGCAATCTCTGCTCATTCAACTAAAAAAATTCATTCCGGCTGCGTCTGCAGTCGACCGCTTCGAGCGCATGCGTTCCACAGTCGGCGCTTTGTTCGGCCTGGTCATTGCGGGTGCATGCAGTTTTCTGTTACTTGGAAATTCGCCTGCGGCGATCTGGCTGGTGGCGCCGATGGGTGCATCAGCCGTGTTGCTGTTTGCCGTTCCCGCCAGCCCGCTGGCGCAGCCGTGGTCGATCATGGGTGGCAATGTGATCGCGGCGCTGATTGGTGTGACCTGCGCCAAGCTAATCGGCGCACCAATTTTGGCAGCAGGATTCGCCGGCGCACTGGCAATCGGCGCAATGTTCGCACTGCGCTGTCTGCATCCGCCCAGCGGCGCAGTCGCGCTTACTGCCGTGCTCGGTGGGCCGGCGGTCCATGCAATGGGTTACAGTTTTGTGCTGACGCCAGTTGCAGTGAATTCGTTCTTATTGCTCCTGACTGCACTGTTTTTCAATAATGTAACCGGCCGACGCTATCCGCATGTAGCCGTGACAGAGACAGCACAGCAGCATGAAACCAAAGACATCACGCCGACTGCGCGTATTGGCATCACGACTGAAGATATTGATACCGTGCTGGCCCGCTACAACCAGGTGCTCGATATCAGCCGGGATGATCTGGAAAAAATCCTGCAAGATACCGAGCGCCAGGTCTATCTGCGCCGCTTCGGTGTAACGCGCTGCGGCGACGTGATGTCACGCGATGTGGTGCATGTGGAATTCAGTACCGAGTTGCAGGTCGCTTGGCAACTGTTGCAGCAGCATCATCTGAAAGTGCTACCCGTTCTCGATCGATCACGGCGCGTGATCGGCATGATCGACTCCAGCGATATCTTGCGGCATGCCCAGTTAAACGACATCGACCGGCTCAGCGTGCGTCTTAAAAACTTCTTGCGTCCGAGTTATCTCAGCCATTCGGTCAAGCCGGAAGTGGTCGGGCAGATCATGCAGAAGAATATGCCATCGGCCGATGAGAATCAGCCAGTCATCGACTTGGTGAAATCGATGTCGGACGGCGCGGTCCATTCAGTGGCCGTGATCGATGAGAAACGGCGACTGGTCGGTGTGCTGACCCAATCCGACCTGATCGCAGCGCTCTACGAAGGCAATCTGCAGTCGGTATCTACGCTCCAGCCAACCCTGGCCAAGCAGCGAATCGCGTAGTCCAACTAACTCCGCCCCTACTTTGGTGCGGAAGCTTCAAGTTTGCGAATGCGTTGACGCATGACGCGCTCTTCGTTCCATCTCACTGTCTCGTCGCGGATGACTGCGACGATCGCACCGACCACATTGTCAGGGGTATGCAGCATTGCCACCGTGAACGCAATCGACAATGGTCGGCCATCCTTGTGCAAGGCGGGTACTCGCAAGACATCGTGACCGTATTTGGTCTGACCAGTCGCCATGGTCTTGTGATAACCGTCCCAGTGCTTCTGCCGCTGCCGTTCGGGAATGATCAGATCGAGTGACTGTCCGAGTGCCTCGGCTGGCGAAAAGCCGAACATGCGTTCGGCAGCCGGATTCCACAGCGCAATGGCGCCAGCAGCATCGCAGACGACGACCGCGTCGCCGATCACTTCGACCAGCTGCTTGTAATCGGTAGGGGTTTGCATGAAATTCTCCTGCTGTAAATTCGCAAATTTAATCATCCAGCATAGTGAAAAAAGCGCCGCGCGAAAACCCGTTCAGGTTTCCGCACGCCGCTTCGAGGGTAGCCGTGCGACAGCTTGAACTGCGTTTGATTCATTCAGGGCGGCGCTACTGCAGCTGCAGCTGAAGTTATTGCTGCTACTGCATTTTCTGCCGCTGTTACCGCCGCATCCCACGCTTTCGAGCACGTCGTCGGCGCACCAGATGTTCCGGCCGCAGTCCTTAGATCACCTCTTTGGCGTGCATCTCCGCTATCTGCTCGGCGCTGTAGCCCAGTTCGGTCAGCACTTCGTCAGAGTGCTCGCCCAATAGGGGCGAACCGGTGATCTCGGGCTTCATGTCCGAGAACTTGATCGGGCTGCCGACCGTAAAGTAGCTGCCGCGCGTCTTGTGCTGGACTTCCACGATCGTACCGCTGGCGCGCAGCGATTCGTCGACCAGCAACTCCTTCATCGACAAC
>JAYTZV010000151.1:0-4803 GCA_043741695.1 Burkholderiales bacterium | reverse complement strand
CGAACTGACGAAGCGCATCTTCATGGTCAATGAACAGCGGTTGCTGATGACGTTCTCCGCAGGCGTGGCGCTGCGCCTGCCGGGAGAAGCGGCTGACGCGCTGATCAAGCGGGCGGATGCGGCGTTGTATCAGGCGAAGAAGGATGGGAAGAATCGGGTGTCGATGGCGCAGTAGGGGTTTGCATGCCTATATGCCGACAAGATGGCGCATTTGCCAAGATTTCATGGATTCCGCGCCGGCTGCTGCCGGCGTTTTGCATTTTATCCACCCGTGTGCGCATCCAGGTCGGCAAACGAGGTACTCCCGAAACCCTGAAGTAGACCGGGTAAGCACCGCTGAACCAAGCTTTGGCTCCCGGAGCACCCTCGTACTATCGCTCCATCGAGAAATTTTGGAATAAATTTCAGGCGGCGGCGGCGAAGAACAGCACTTTTTTTATAACTTGTTGATTTAATTGTATTTAAATTAGAATTCTTGGATTTTTCAGAAGCATTGCACAGGTCTAAAGTTTTGGGTAAAGGAGCCGAATAGAGCGGAATGGGCAAGCAGATGCAAGGCTTGCGTTGCGAATGAAAACGCACCGGAAAATTAAACTTTTCCGCCGGTCATCCGATACAGAGCTACAACCGCGGACAGCACCACTCGCACGGCGAGGCAGCCCAAGGTTGACAGCTTCACGACAAACGTCATCGGACCCGCGTATTCAAGGAGATTTACCATGGCATCATTTATCAACACAAACCTGGCTTCCCTCAATGCACAACGTAACTTGTCGACGTCGCAATCGTCGCTGGCTACGTCGCTGCAGCGGTTGTCGTCGGGTTTGCGGATTAACAGCGCGAAAGACGACGCTGCGGGCCTTGCAATTTCGGAGCGTTTCACTTCGCAGATTCGTGGCGTGAATCAAGCTGCACGTAATGCAAACGACGGTATTTCTCTGGCTCAAACAGCCGAAGGGACGTTGGGCGAGATCGGCAACAACCTGCAACGTATTCGCGAACTGGCCGTGCAATCGGCAAACGGCACAAACAGTACTTCGGATCGGGCTGCTCTCGATTCGGAGGCTGCGCAGTTGTCGGCTGAAATCACTCGTACTGCATCGCAGGCATCGTTCAACGGAGTGAATCTGCTGGATGGTTCGTTTCAATCGACGCAGTTCCAGGTCGGCGCCAATGCCGGCCAAACCATCGGCGTTGCCAGCATCGGTGATGCACGGGCAACTGGGCTGGGTAGCAACACCTTGACAACCGCTGGCACCGTTGTCGGTACGGTCGTCACCGGTTCAGCCAATAACGGCATTGCTGTCGAAGCTGGCCTGACGCTTGCCACTGCAAATGGCGGCACGAGCGGCGCAATTTCGTATGCTGCCAACTCCGGCGCTGATGCCATTGCTACTGCAATCAATGCAACGGGTTCGGCTGTCGGCGTGACCGCAACTGCATCCAACAGCACGACGCTGTCGAGTCTGAGCGCCGCTGGTACCGTTTCGTTCACCCTGGGCGGTTCGACGATTTCTGCGGGTGTCACCGATCCAACCGACCTGACCAGCGTCGCTGCCGCAATCAATGGCGCATCGGGTAGCACTGGTATCACTGCGACTTTCACCAACACGACGTCGAAGAACTCGCTGACGTTGAGCACCAACGATGGCCGTAATATTGCGATTGGCACCTTTTCCAGCACCGGCTCGGGCGCTCAAACAGTGTCTTTCGGTGGAACGACATTGACTGAAGGTGCAACCGATACAGCCGTAAAGACCGGAACAGTCTCCCTGTCGAGCAGCAAAGGCACCATCACCACTGCCGGTGCAAACCTGGACGTTTTCGCATCTGCCGTCACGACCAGCTCGTTCAACTCGGTGGCCGGTCTGAGCCTGACTACTGCAGCTAATGCATCGAGTGCAATCGCCACCATCGACGCAGCACTGTCAGCCGTGAACAGCAGCCGCGGTGATCTCGGCGCACTGCAAAACCGTTTTACTTCGGCTGTCGCCAGCTTGCAAACGACGTCGGAAAACCTGTCTGCATCGCGTAGCCGCATCCAGGACACCGACTTTGCTGCGGAAACGGCAAGCCTGACCCGTGGTCAGATTCTGCAACAAGCTGGTACTGCGATTTTGGCGCAGGCTAACTCGCTGCCGAACGGCGTCTTGGCCCTGCTGCGTGGTTAATGGCTAGATCGTTTTGGTAAAGCTGTAACGAAACGCGCCTATACCGGCGCGCTTCAACGGGACGGAAAGCAGGAAACTGCTTTCCGTCTTCCCACTGGAGGGGATGCAGAATGAGCCTTTTCACAATCAACAGCTATGCAACTAGTGCAGCTGCGGTGACTCCCGCCGTCAACCCTGCCCCGAGAAACCGCGCTCCGACCGCACCGACGCCATCGGCAGCAGAAGAAGGGGTAACAGAACTCAAGGCGAAATCTAAAGCCGAGGCGGTGAAACTTGATAATGCAGTTGCTGCAATCAATGAATTTCTGAAACCTGTTGCAAGTAGTCTCGAATTTAGTATCGATAAGGATAGCGGCCGCACAGTTGTGCAGGTAATCGACACCACTACCAACGACATCATCCGCCAGTTCCCATCAAAACAAGCCCTTGCGATTTCTAACGAGCTCAGCAAGCTGCAAGGCATGCTGGTGCAGGATAAAGCCTGAGGGGCTAGGACACTATGGCAATTTCATCACCTGGTATCGGCTCGAATCTTGATGTGAACAGCATTGTGTCCCAGCTGATCGCGGTCGACAAAAAGCCAATCAGCAAACTAGATCTGAAAACAACCAGTTTTCAGGCAAAGCTGTCCGGCTTCGGAACCTTAAAGGGCGTGTTAAGTCAATTTCAATCGACGCTTCAGGGCCTGTCCGATCTAAGCAGATTTCAAGGTGTGAAAACCGCGGTGACCGACGCCACGATTGCCAGCGCAAATGGATTGCCGACTGCAACACCGGGAAATTATTCCCTTGAAGTTTCAAAACTTGCACAATCGCAAAAACTCAATGCCGCTGGCCAGGCTAGCAGCAGTACAGCAATCGGCAGTGGCGCCACCACGACGTTGACATTCGATTTGGGAACGATCTCTGGCGGAAGTTTTAATGCGGCAAGCGGAACGTACACTGGAAGCTCCTTTGAGAGCAATGGGGCTGGTGTCAAGACAGTCACGATTGATTCCAGTAATAATTCGCTCGCTGGCATTCGAGATGCCATCAACAAGGCTGGAGCAGGCGTCACTGCCACGATCGTGAATGATGGTTCGAATTTTCCATACCGGCTTTCGCTGTCAGTCGCGGCCCCTGGAAAAAATAACAGCTTGAAGCTGAGCGTCACTGATGGCGATGGCCCGGCTGGCGCTTTATCAGCGCTTCTGGCCAACGATCCGTCCCCTGGCGGAACGCAGTCGCTCAAGCAAACAGCCGCGGCGCAAAATGCAGAATTTAGCGTTGATGGAATCACCGTTTCCAAACCGACCAATACAATCAGTGACGCGATTCCGGGCGTAACCTTAAATCTCATCAAGACGAATGTCGGTGCGCCGACTGCCGTTACGGTCGCACGGGATACGAGCGCGATTACCGGATCCGTCAATGCATTCGTCAAATCTTTCAACGACACGATTACAACCTTGAAGAACGCGTCGGCTTACAACGCGGCCACTGGCCAAGCAGCAGTCTTGAATGGTGAGGCAAGTATTCGCTCCATCCAAAACCAAATTCGTGGCGTTCTCACTTCGCCGGTTGCTGGTGGCGCAAGTACGTTGACTTTGTTGTCGCAGGTAGGCGTCACGGTGCAAAAAGACGGTAACCTGGGCATTGACAATACCAAACTGCAGGCATCGATCGACACAAATTTTGATCAGATTGCCGGGCTATTTAGTGCGGTTGGCAAAGGCACCGATGCGCTGGCCGCCTTTTCATCCGCGAGTGTAAAAACAAAACCGGGAGCGTATGACCTTGTAGTCACGCGCTTAGCATCTCAAGGAACGACGACTGCCTCTGCAGCAGCGAACCTGACGATTACAGCCGGAGTCAACGATGTAGTCGACGTGCAGCTTGATGGAAAATCGACGAGTCTGATTCTCAAGCCAGGGACTTACACAAATGCGGCGGCCCTTGCCTCGGAACTACAATCCAAGATCAACGGCGCAGCGGTATTTGCCCCGGTCGGCGCAAAGGTAACCGTCACTGAGTCGGGTGGCATTATTTCGCTGAAATCGAATTTGTCCGGGTCTGCTTCAAGCATCCTGATAACTGGCGGAACGGCCGAGGCCGACCTGCAATTCGGTGCAGGCGCGTCGACGAGTGCAGGACAGGACGTTGTCGGCACAATTGGGGGCGTCGCGGCCGTAGGCGTTGGTCAAAATTTAACCGGTGCGGCTGGAATGCCTTCCGAAGGATTGATCGTTTCCATATCAGGCGGATTACTCGGCAATCGCGGCACGATCAATTATTCCAAAGGATATGCGGCCCAGCTCAATACATTGACGACAGCCCTGCTCGCTGCCGACGGACCGATCGCCTCCCGTACAAACGGGTTGAACACAAGCATCAAAGATCTGGCAAAGACAAAAGACGAATTGAACGCTAGGTTGGCAGATACTGAAAAACGGTATCGCGCACAATTTACCGCACTTGATTCAGTCATCAGCAAGATGAGTACGACAAGCACATTTCTAACCCAACAATTGGCGAATTTGTCCAAAAGTACGTAAGGAGACACGTAATGTTCGGATCACCAGCCAAAGGCGCCAATGCCTACGCCAACGTCGGCATCGAAACCGGTGTCGCCGCCGCCACGCCGCACAAGCTGA
>JAYTZV010000150.1:0-1582 GCA_043741695.1 Burkholderiales bacterium | reverse complement strand
GTGATGAAAAAGAAATGGTGCGGGCGATGTTGTCGGAGTCATTGCAGGCGGTGATTTCGCAAACCTTGTTGAAAACTAAAGATGGTTCGGGACGGGTTGCTGCGCATGAAATCATGCTCGGCACACCGGCGATCCGCAATCTGATTCGGGAATCAAAAATCGCGCAGATGTATTCGGCTATTCAAACCGGCATGAACATCGGCATGCAGACACTCGATCATAATCTGACCGATCTGGTGCGCCGCAATGTGATCTCGCCGCAGGCGGCACGCTCGGCGGCGAAGACGCCAGAAAATTTCCCTGGCTGATCCCGCGATGTACTAAATTCCCCGATTCGGTTTCGGTGCGCAGTGCGCGCCGCAACACTTCACTGACGGTACCAAGAGGTTACGATGGAACGCGAACAAGCCACCAAATTCATGCACGACCTGCTGCGTCTGATGGTCAGCAAAAACGGTTCTGATCTTTTCATCACAACCGATTTTCCACCGGCCTTCAAGATCGATGGCAAAGTCACACCGGTATCGAACCAGCTTCTCAGTAGCAGCCATACACTCGAACTGGCGCGCGCCATCATGAGCGACAAACAGGCCGCAGAATTCGAAGCCCGCAAGGAATGCAATTTTGCGATTAGTCCGAGCGGACTCGGGCGCTTCCGGGTCTCGGCCTTCGTTCAGCAAAGTAAAGTCGGCATGGTGCTGCGTACGATCACCACGCAAATTCCGACGATCGATGAACTCGGTTTGCCCGAGCAGTTGAAGGATGTCGTGATGACCAAACGGGGACTGGTCATCATGGTGGGCGCCACTGGTTCTGGTAAATCGACCACGCTGGCGGCGATGCTCGGCTATCGTAATGAACACAGCCACGGTCATATCATCACGATCGAAGACCCGGTCGAATATATCCACCCGCACCACAACTGCATCGTCACGCAGCGCGATATCGGACTTGATACCGAAGACTGGGGTGTTGCCCTGAAAAACGCGTTGCGGCAAGCGCCGGACGTGATTCAGATCGGCGAGATTCGTGATCGCGAAACCATGGATCACGCAATTGCTTTTGCCGAAACCGGTCACCTGTGTTTGGCAACGCTGCATGCAAATAGCTCAAATCAGGCATTGGACCGCATCATCAACTTCTTCCCGGAAGAGCGCCGTCAGCAATTGCTGATGGATCTGTCACTGAATCTGAAAGGCATGATTTCGCAACGTCTGGTGCCGCTGCGCGATACCAAAGGCCGCTGCGTAGCCATTGAAATCATGCTGAACTCGCCACTGATTTCCGATTTGATCTTCAAAGGCGAAGTGCACGAAATCAAAGAGATCATGAAAAAATCGCGTGAGCTCGGTATGCAGACGTTCGATCAATCGCTGTTCGATTTGTACGAAGCCGACAAGATCTCGTACGAGAATGCGCTGCGTAATGCGGACTCGGTAAACGATCTGCGGCTTGCGATTAAATTGCGCGGCAAGGAATCGCTCAATCGCGATTTGTCGAAGGGGACCGGGCATCTTGGTATTGTCTAACTACGCATTGACAACGTAATCGATACGGACTGAGCGCCGTATCGTGGGCGCAA
>JAYTZV010000149.1:0-1584 GCA_043741695.1 Burkholderiales bacterium | reverse complement strand
TTTTCCATATCTTCGGCGGTCAATACCGGCTGCGGCACTTCCAGCCAATAGCCCGGATCGGTGTGATGAATGTCGAGCAGATTCGGGCGCGGGCCAATCGTAATTGCCGTCGACATCACCAGCTCTTCGCGAATTGGGTCAATCGGCGGATTGGTCACTTGCGCGAACAATTGTTTGAAATAGTGATACAAATTGCGCGGCTTGTTCGACATCACCGCCAGTGGCGAATCGTTACCCATCGAGCCAGTAGCCTCAATCCCGTTCTTCGCCATCGCCGCTAAAATAACTTTCAAATCTTCTTGCGTATAGCCGAATGCCTGCTGCAGATCTAGCAGTGGAACCTTGGACTTTTCGGCCGGTGCCGACTCCGGCAATTGATCGAGACGAATCCGCGCTTTCTCGACCCATTCGCGATACGGTTTGGCGGTGGCCAGCTCACGCTTCAAATCATTATCGTCAAGAATTTCGCCTTTTTCGATGTCAACCAGGAACATCTTGCCGGGCTGCAGTCGCCATTTTTTGACAATTTTTTCTTCCGGTATGTCGAGCACGCCCGCTTCCGAGGCCAGCACCACCAAATCATCATCAGTGAGCAAATATCGCGCGGGCCGCAAGCCATTGCGGTCCAGCGTCGCACCGATCTGGCGGCCATCCGTAAACGCCATCGCCGCCGGGCCGTCCCACGCCTCCATCAGCGTGGCGTGATACTCGTAAAACGCGCGACGATCCTCATCCATCAACTTGTGGCCGCTCCACGCTTCCGGGATCATCATCATCATCGCGTGGGCCAGCGAGTAGCCGCCCATTACCAGCATTTCCAGGCAGTTATCAAACGATGCGGAGTCCGATTGGCCGTCGTAAATCAGCGGCCAGATTTTCTTCAGATCTTCCTTCAACACGGGCGAGGTAATTGCCTGCTGACGCGCCCGAATCCAGTTCACGTTGCCGCGCAGCGTATTGATTTCGCCGTTGTGCGCAATCATGCGGAACGGATGCGCCAGATCCCAGGTGGGGAAGGTGTTGGTGGAAAAACGTTGGTGCACCAGCGCCAGTCCGGTTTGCATGGACGGGTCTTGCAGATCAGTGAAATAGTGGCCGACCTGATCGGCCAGCAGCATGCCTTTGTAGACAATCGTGCGCGTTGAAAATGACGGCACGTAAAATTCCTTGCCATGACGCAAATTCAGCGCCTGAATCGCGTGCCCGGAGCGTTTACGGATGATAAATAGCTTTCGCTCCAGATCATCCTGATCCATCGTATTGGTGCCGCGCGCGACGAACACCTGGCGGATCAGCGGTTCGACCGCGATGGTGGCAGGCGATAACCCGTGATTATTGGTTGGCACATCGCGCCAGCCCAGCAGAATTTGTCCCTCGCCCAAAATCGCCCGCTCAATCTCCTGCTCACAGGCGATGCGCGACGCCGGCTCGCGCGGTAAAAACACCATGCCAACACCGTACTGGCCAATCGCCGGCAAGGTCAAGCCCTGCTTGCCGCAGACGCGACGCAGATGCAGATCGGGCACCTGAAGCAAAATACCGGCCCCATCGCCCAGCAGCGGATCATAGCCGGTTGCGCCGCGA
>JAYTZV010000148.1:0-13117 GCA_043741695.1 Burkholderiales bacterium | reverse complement strand
CGCCGCGCGCAATCAATTTCATCAACGGGCTGACCTGATGCGATACCGAGATTTGCGTGAAGCCGATGGCGTGCGCCATTTCGGCGATGGCGCTTTCGTGTTGCGTGTAACGGTAGCCGTGCATCAGCACGATGGCGAGCGCACGCAGGCCTTGTGCGTAGAGTGCGATCAGATCGTGCCGAATTTTTTCTGCATCGAGCGCGAGGATGATCTCGCCTTGTGCATCGATCCGTTCATCGACTTCAACCACGGTTTGGTAGATTAAATCAGGCAGTACGATATGGCGATCGAAGAGGCGTGGCCGGTTTTGATAGCCGATGCGTAGTGCGTCCTTGAACCCGCGCGTGATCAGTAGCGCCGTCGGCTGGCCTTTGCGTTCAAGCAGGGCGTTAGTGGCAACCGTGGTCCCCATTTTTACTACGCTGGTTTGCACCGGCGAGATGGCGGCATATTTATCCAATCCCAACAGTACTTTGATACCCGCAACCGCCGCATCGTCGTAATGCTCCGGGTTCTCGGACAACAGCTTGTGCGTGTGCAGTTTGCCGTCAGGGTCGCGCGCGACGATGTCGGTGAAGGTGCCGCCGCGGTCGATCCAGAATTGCCAGCGGGGGGCGGCATTGAGGGAAGGGTGGTCGGTAGAGACCGTGATCGTTGGCATAGGCGTGGTCTGCAGTGGAGTCGCGTGTTCGCTTACGAAATTGCCGCAACCGGTGCGGATGAGGCTTGTCACTTTTGTTGTGCACCCGATGCTAACCTGTGCAAATGGTGATTCGATCTGACAGGGTGTTCCGGGCCATCAATGTAACAGTTCGACCCATGCGCACCTCACATGATTTATAACTCTTGGTATAAATTTTCAGTCTTTTCGGGCAAATTCGTGCACAACGTACAGGACGTCATCGGGACGGATGCCTTCTTGTGGTCTTCCACAACGGTGTCAATAATGAGGCGCAGTACTGAGCGGGCGATGTCCTCGCGAAGCCCGGTTTTCTTCGCGATCTCACCTATTCTTCTTTCTTGCTCAGCCTCTCGCTGAGGGTCAACCGGAGGTAGTTTTTCTGCTTTTTTTAGCGCGCCAACCTTGTCCGTGATTTGAAAGCGCAGCGCAAGCGTAGTAATAAGCACCTCATCGATTCGGTCTATTTCTTCCCGAAAGTTTTTTAACTGTTCCATCTTGCTCCACGATTGCCGTATTTTATTGAGTCGATGTTCCCTTTTGGCAAAAGCCAGGTGTTGGTCAATCTCAAGTTGAGATCGAATTTAATGATAGATATCGGAAAGTTAATTCTGGCTTTCTATCGCTACCGTTGTCTGGTATGTCGATGTGGTTTGCGTCTAGATAGTGCTTGCGCTTCCTCCACTTAGCATTCAGAAAAACTTTAATAATAGTTTTTTCGATGCAACCGGGATTGGTAGCCGTAGGCGCAACGTCGAGATGAACTGAATAGGTAGCGTTACCGAATGTTTTCGCAGTTTCTCTAAATTGATGCAGCAACGCCTCGGTTTGGGCATCATGCAATTCTTGTGTGGGGTGCGATGCATGTGATGAGTGCGATGCGTTTGAACCAGTACCAGCCTTTTGCTGCCATGCAGCACTACCGTGTTGCTTCTGTGTTCGAGGTCGCCTTCCCTGAGGCGGTGACACGAGACCTTGCTCAAGAGTGACGGCTCGACGCGGCGCGTCTGACTCTCGCGACGTGTCTACAAGCGTTGGCCCCTCCAGTATCGACTGAGCGCCATGCGCTTGGCGTCCAACTGGCGCAATGCCATTTGTCATGATGATTTCCTTGAGACCCTCGCTGAAAAAATGCTGTGTATTGCGCTGAATTAAGCGAATGCCGTCGATGAATTTTTTATGGGTTTTGTACTGCCAGCGTTATGAGTATTCAATTTTTATTTCTTTTTCCTCGCATCGCAGCACCTCAAATGCCGATTAATATGCCGTCGCCGTTGTGTGGCGTCTTTCGGGAGAAGGTTCCAAAAATTTTATGCGGGCGACGTTGAAGGTCAGCTCGACGTGGCACTCGGTGGCATGCAAGGATGGCCAAGACACCTTGATCGAACCAGGTCCGCATTGACCACGTGATAAGGCAAATTGCGAAAAGTAGCGCCCAGAAAAACATAACGGTATTCAAGTCGTCGTATAGTACTGGGCGCGATCTAAATAACAACATCAACAGGCAGCCGTGGACATCGATCACCTAAAAACCTGGATCAACAAATCCGAACAGCATCACGACGTTATCGCGCATCAGAAAGTGGCTGCACTCGCGGCCACACTGGACTGCACCGCGCCACCCGACGGCGCGCAGCTGCCGCCGCTCTGGCACTGGATGTATTTCTGGTCCATAGCGCCGCAGTCCGAACTCGGTGACGACGGTCATCCACAGCGCGGTGGTTTTCTGCCTCCGGTGCCATTGCCGCGCCGAATGTGGGCCGGTGGCAGATTGACATTCCACTCCGGGCTGCCGATCGGCAGCACTGCAACGCGCACTTCGCGCATTTTGGGCGTCGATGTAAAAACCGGTAAAAGCGGCACGCTCGCGTTCGTCATGGTGCAGCACGAAATCGCATCGGACGACGTTGTTCATATCACCGAAGAACACGACATCGTGTATCGCGATCTGCCGCCAGCGAATGGAGTTCCGCCAACGCCGCCTGCGGCTCCCATCGATGCGCTGTGGAGCAAAACCATCACACCCGATCCGGTTTTGCTGTTTCGCTATTCAGCACTGACCTTCAACGGTCACCGTATTCATTACGATCGCAGCTATGTGACCGAGGTCGAAGGCTACCCGGGTCTGATTGTGCATGGTCCATTGATCGCAACGTTGCTGCTTGGATTGTTATCGGAGAAAATGCCGACGGCACAGGTGGCATCATTCAGTTTTCGAGCGGTCAGTCCGCTGTTCGATATCGAACCATTCACCGTGTGCGGGCAACCGTCGGAAGATGGTGCAACGATCAAACTGTGGGCGAAGAACAGTCGTGGCGCGTTGGCGATGCAAGCGGAAGCGACGCTGAAAAAAATCTAGCAGTGCGATATAACTCGCAAGACGAATAAACGAGCAACCGAGATAATCATGATCAAGCAAAAAAATAATCACGAAGAGATTCGCGATGCGATTCGCGATCTGTGCCTGCAATTCCCGTCCGAATATTTTCGCAAGATCGATGAAGCGCGTACCTATCCCGAGCAGTTTGTCGATGCACTGACCAAAGCCGGCTGGATGGCCGCGTTAATCCCGGAAGAATACGGTGGCTCGAATTTAAGCCTGACCGAAGCCTCGGTCATCATGGAAGAAATCAATCGCTGTGGTGGTAACTCTGGCGCCTGCCACGGTCAGATGTACAACATGGGTACGCTGCTGCGGCACGGCTCGGCCGAACAAAAGCAACTGTATTTACCAAAGATCGCCAGCGGTGAATTGCGTCTGCAATCGATGGCCGTGACCGAACCGACCACCGGCACCGACACCACCAAGATCAAAACCACTGCGGTAAAAAAAGGCGATCGGTATGTGATCAACGGCCAGAAAGTCTGGATTTCGCGGGTGCAGCATTCCGATCTGATGATTCTGCTGGCACGCACCACACCGCTGGCCGAGGTCACCAAAAAATCCGAAGGCATGTCGGTATTTTTGATTGACCTGCGCGACGCCATTGGTCATGGCTTGACCGTGCGACCAATCATGAACATGGTCAATCACGAAACCAATGAACTGTTCTTTGAAAATCTTGAAATCCCGGCCGAGAATTTGATCGGTGAAGAGGGCAAGGGCTTTCGCTATATTCTCGATGGTCTGAATGCCGAGCGCGCGCTGATCGCAGCGGAGTGCATCGGCGATGGATTTTGGTTCATCGACAAGGTCAGCAGCTACGTAAAAGACCGTATTGTTTTCGGCCGACCGATTGGACAGAATCAGGGGGTTCAATTTCCGATCGCGAAAGCGTATGTCAATCTCGAAGCAGCCAATCTGATGCGATATCGCGCCTGCGAACTCTATGATGCGCATCAACCGTGCGGCACCGAAGCCAACATGGCCAAGATGCTGGCGGCTGACGCGTCATGGGAAGCCGCCAATGCGTGCCTGCAGTTTCACGGTGGCTTCGGCTTCGCCTGCGAATATGATGTCGAGCGCAAATTCCGCGAGACGCGCCTATACCAGGTTGCTCCGATTTCGACCAATCTGATTCTCTCGTACGTGGCCGAGCATGTGCTTGGCCTGCCGCGATCCTTCTGAGCGGAAGCTGACCATGCGCCCACTTGACGGTATTACGGTAGTCACTCTTGAACACGCGATTGCCGCGCCGTTTTGTACACGTCAGCTTGCCGATCTCGGTGCGCGCGTGATTAAGGTGGAGCGTCCCGGCGTTGGCGATTTTGCGCGTGCTTATGATGATCGCGTGCGCGGGTTGTCGTCGCACTTTGTCTGGACCAATCGCTCGAAAGAAAGCCTGACACTGGATGTAAAGCAGCCAGTTGCACAAACGATTTTGATGCAGTTGCTGGAGACCGCTGATGTGCTGGTACAAAATCTCGCGCCCGGTGCGGCTGCCCGACTTGGTTTGTCGTACGACGCACTGCGCGAACATTTTCCGCGTCTGATCGTTTGCGATATTTCGGGCTACGGTGCTGACGGTCCGTATCGCGATAAAAAAGCGTATGACTTGCTGATTCAAAGCGAGTCAGGATTCTTGTCGATTACCGGCACACCGGACGATCCTTCCAAAGCCGGATGCTCGATCGCTGATATTGCCGCAGGCATGTACGCCTACACCAATATCATGGCCGCACTGATTCAGCGCGGTAAAACTGGCAAGGGCTGTCGCATCGATATCTCGATGTTGGAGAGTATGGTCGAATGGATGAGTTTTCCAATGTATTACGCGATCGATGGCGCTTCGCCACCACCACGGGCGGGTGCATCACACGCGACGATTTATCCGTATGGTCCATTTTTGGCAGGTGATGGAAAAACCGTCATGCTCGGTTTGCAAAACGAGCGCGAGTGGGAAGTGTTTTGTCGTGACGTGTTGCAGCAGCCGACGCTTTCGAGTGATCCGCGCTTTGTATCGAACGCGCTGCGATCTGCCGCGCGCGCCGAGCTGCGCGCGGTGATCGTCGATGCGTTTGCAAGCTTGAGTTCGGATCAAGTGATTGCGCGCCTGGATGCTGCGCAAATTGCGAATGCGCACATGAATGACATGCATGACGTGTGGCAGCATGCGCAACTGAAGGCGCGCGAACGCTGGGTCGAGATTGATACGCCAGCCGGTACAGTGCCCGCGCTGCTACCGCCGGGCGTTCCAAATGCCGCCGCTGCTTGCATGAATCCGGTGCCGGCTTTGGGTCAGCACACCGAAGCGATTCTGACGGAGTTGGGCTACGCACGTTCTGACATCGACGCGCTGCATGCGCAGAAAGTGATCTGATCATGGCCGCGATCGAAAATCACCTGCACGCTGCGATCAGCGATCCACATCCCGGTAAAACGCTCGCTCATTTCGCTGCCGCCCTGCGCTTCGAAGACATTCCCGAGCGCGTCGTGCGGCGCACTGAAGATTTGTTTCTCGACTGGATCGCCTCGGCACTGGCAGGCAAGGGCGCCCGTGCGGTAGAAACCATCGAAGCCTTTGCCAAGCAAATGGGGCCGGCCACTGGCGACGCCGAGGTGCTGTTGTCACGTCGTCGTACCACGCCGCTATTTGCGGCAATGGTCAATGGTGCGGCGTCGCATGTCGTCGAGCAGGACGACTTGCACAATAGCTCAGTGGTGCATCCGGGTGCTGTGGTGTTTCCGGGTGCGCTCGCGGTCGCGCAATCCATCGGATGTTCTGGGCGTGAATTCTTGACCGCTTCCTTGGTTGGTTATGAAGTTGGTATTCGCGTCGGCGAATTTTTAGGCCGTTCGCACTACAAGATTTTTCATACGACCAGTACTGCTGGCACGCTTGCTGCCGCGGCGGCAGTGGGTCATCTGCTGAAACTGAATGGCGAACAAATGCTGCATGCATTTGGCTCGGCCGGTACGCAGGCATCTGGACTGTGGGAATTTTTGCGCGACGCGGCCGACTCTAAACAACTGCATACCGCGCAAGCTTCGGCTAGTGGGTTGATGTCGGCGTATCTGGCGCGTGATGGCTTCACCGGTGCGCAGCATATTCTGGATGGGCCGCAGGGTATGGCGGCGGGCATGTCGACCGATGCGGATCCATCCAAACTGATCGACCGACTCGGTCAGCGTTGGGCCACCGAAGAAACCTCGTTCAAGTTTCACGCCTGTTGTCGGCATACGCATCCAGCCGCCGACGCCTTGCTGCAGGTGCTGCGTGATCACGACCTTAAAGCCGATCAGATTGCGCACGTAACCGCGCATGTACATCAGGCGGCGATCGATGTGTTGGGGGCGGTATTACAGCCGCAATCAGTGCATCAGGCAAAATTTTCGATGGGTCCTGTGCTGGGGTTGATTACGCAATTTCACAAAGCGGGTCTGACCGAATTCGACAGCAGTTATAACGACGCTGGCGTAGCGGTATTTCGCGGCAAGGTCGAGATGGTGTTTGATACCGAAGTTGATCAGGCTTATCCGGCCCGCTGGATCGGCAAGGTTACGGTAACGTTGACCGATGGGCGTGTGCTGTACGGTAGAGTCGACGAGCCAAAGGGCGACCCCGGCAATACCTTGACGCGCGCTGAACTGGAAGACAAAGCGCAGCGCCTTGCCAGTTACAGTGGCGCGGCCAGCGAGGTCGAGATGCAGGCATTGTTCAAGCAGGTCTGGCACATCGCGCAGGCGGATACCATAGGACATTTTTTCTCATGACGCGCACGCAATCCGGGCTCGCTGCAGCATGTCGCACCTATTTGTTCGTGCCGGGCAATCGGCCAGAACGTTTTGACAAGGCGTGTGCTGCAGGTTCTGGCGCAGTCATTATCGATCTGGAAGATGCTGTTGCACCTGATGAAAAAATCAGCGCGCGAGTAGCGGTGCGAGACTGGCTGTACCCCGAAAAAACAGCGGCTCTGGCAGCGCGTGAGCCATCGGAAAAAGCAGTATTGATTCGCATTAATGGTGCAACGACTGAATGGTTTGCTGGGGATCTGGCACTCTGCAATCTGCCCGGCGTGGCAGGCATTGTCTTGCCGAAAGCGGAGTACGCCGCGCAACTACGCATGGTTGCCGATGCCGGTGCTGCCGCGATTTTGCCATTGATCGAAAGTGCGCAGGGATTCGGGCAACTCGCAGAGATTGCGCAGCAGGCGCGGGTAGAGCGATTGATTTTCGGTTCGATCGACTTTCAGCTTGATCTCGGGATCGATGGCGAGGGTGACGAATTATTGTTTTTCCGGTCGCAACTGGTATTGCAATCGAAGCTTGCCGGCATTCTGTCGCCGGTCGATGGGGTCAGCGTTGGTATCGACGACACCGCACAGTTGTGCAGTGATGCGCAACGCGCGCGGCGACTGGGTTTTGGTGCCAAGTTATGTATCCACCCGAAGCAGGTCGAGCATGTCAACCGCGCGTTTCGGCCCGATGCAGCCAGTATTGATTGGGCGGTACGAGTGATTGCCGCGGCAGACACCGCCGGCGGTGCGGCGGTAGCAGTAGATGGGAAAATGGTTGACCTGCCGGTATTGCTGAAAGCGCGGGCGATCAAGCTGGAGGCGCAATTGCTGGCTGAATCGCAGTAAGCATCTGGTCCGGCGCGGAGCAGTAGCGTTTTTTAGGTGAATTACCGAACCTGTAGTACTGAATTGCAAAATAAAAATAGCAGTAAAAGCATCGCAGTAAAAATGGTTCGCTTGACGGGCCAATTAACCAAACGGAGACAGCATGAAATTCAAACACATACTGCTCGCACTGTCGTGCGCGGCAATTACTTGCGGCACTGCCTTTGCACAGGTGCCAATCATCATCAAATTCAGCCACGTCGTGGCGCAAGACACGCCAAAAGGCAAGGGCGCACAACGCTTCAAAGAACTCGCCGAAAAAGCGACCAAAGGCCGAGTCAAGGTCGAGGTGTATCCGAACAGTCAGCTGTACAAAGACAAGGAAGAGCTCGAAGCCTTGCAGATCGGCGCCGTGCAAATGCTGGCACCATCGCTATCAAAATTCGGACCGCTCGGTATCAAGGAATTCGAAGTGTTCGATATTCCCTATATTTTTCCGAGCAAGGCGGTGCTGCGCTCTGTGACTGAAGGCCAGATCGGTAAAGACCTGTTCAAAAAACTGGAGCCAAAAAATATTGTCGGACTGGCGTATTGGGATAACGGCTTTAAGGAAATGTCGGCAAACAGACCGTTGAAACATCCAGCCGATTTTAAAGGTTTGAAGATGCGTATTCAGTCATCCAAGGTACTCGATGCCGAGATGCGTGCGTTGGGAGCCAATCCGCAAGTGATGGCATTCTCGGAGGTATATCAGGCGATGCAATCGGGCGTTGTTGATGGCTCTGAAAATACGCCGTCGAATATCTACACACAAAAACATTTTGAAGTGCAGAAGGACCTGACCGTATCCGATCATGGTTACATCGGCTATGCCGTGGTTGTGAATAAAAAATTCTGGGAAGGTTTGCCAGCCGATATTCGTGCTGAATTGAACAGTGCAATGGTCGATGCAACCAAATATGCCAACGCGATTGCCCAGCAAGAGAATGATACTGCGCTAGCAGACATCCGCAAGTCGGGTAAAACCACGGTCTATACCCTCACCGCAGCCGAGAAAGCCGAATGGCGCAAAGCCTTGCTTCCAGTGCATGTGCAAATGGAAAGCCGTGTTGGCAAAGACTTGATCGACTCGGTCTACAAAGAAGCCGCCAAACTCGGCGAAAAATAAAGCCTGTTGCGAAAAGGGTCCCCGCTGCACGCCTCGCGCGTTTGCAGCGCGGTCAACGTATGTAGTTGACGTCAGATATTGTGTCTGGCGTCGTCTTGTATGCGCTTGACCATGTTGATATTTGCATTGTTCCCGGAGATGTCATGAAGTTTCTCGATTCGCTCGAAGAGTGGCTAATTGCCAGTCTGATGGCGGCAGCCACCGTACTGATTTTCGTCGCGGTGGTACATCGCTACGCAGCGGGTTTGCCGATTCCCTGGTTGCAGGACAAGCTCATTGCGATCAACCTGAGTTGGGCGCAGGAGCTGTGTATTTACATGTTCGTCTGGATGGCCAAGTTCGGTGCAGCGTATGGCGTTCGGGTTGGTATTCACGTGGGTGTCGACGTGTTGATCAACAAGCTCAACGATAAATGGCGCGACAAGCTGATTATTTTCGGACTGCTGGCGGGCGCCCTGTTTACTGCCATCGTCGGCTCACTCGGCGTTAATTTTGTGTGGCAGATGTCGCAGACGGACTCGACGTCGGCCGATCTCGAAATCCCGATGTGGATCGTGTATCTCGCCGTGCCGCTGGGCTCATATCTGATGTCGTTCCGCTTCCTGCAGGTGACCTGGAGCTTTTTCAAAACGGGTGAGTTGCCCAAGCATGACCATGCGCATGTCGGTGGTCTTGAGGTGCCGCACGACACGCGAGAAAGTCACGCATGAACGTCGCCATTATTTTTACGCTGCTGATCGTTTTAATGTTGACCGGCATGCCGGTCTCGATCTCGCTTGGCCTCACGGTACTGACATTTTTGTTCACGATGACCACAGTACCGATCGAATCGGTCGCACTGAAACTGTTCACCGGTATCGAAAATTTCGAGATCATGGCGATCCCGTTTTTTCTGCTGGCAGGTACCTTTCTCACACACGGCGGCGTCGCCAAACGGATGATTCGTTTTGCCACCACGCTGGTCGGTCACTGGCATGGCGGTATCGGTCTGGCCGGTGTGATCGGTTGCGCCTTGTTCGCGTCGGTGTGCGGCTCCAGCGTGGCCACTGTGGCGGCGATTGGCTCGGTGGTACTGCCGGAAATGGTCAAGCAGGGTTTTCCAAAACGCTTTGGTGCCGGCGTGATTGCCACATCGGGCGCGCTCGGTATTTTGATGCTGCCTTCAGTTATCAAGGTGATCTATGCGGTATCGACCAATACGTCGATCGGGACCTTGTTCATCGCCGGCGTTATCCCAGGCCTGATCCTGACTGCCATGCTGTGCTTCACGACATGGAACATCGCGCGTAAAAATGGCTATCCGCGTCTGCCGAAAGCGAGCTGGCGCGAACGCTGGGATGCGTTTCGCGATTGTGCATGGGGCTTGTTTTTGGTCGTGATCGTGATCGGCGGTATTTTCAGCGGTATTTTTACCGCCACTGAAGCCGCGGCAATGAGCGCGGTGTATGCGTTTCTGGTGTCGATCTTTGTCTACAAAGACATGACGATGAAAGGCGTACCACGCGTGCTACTGGATTCGGCGGCCATGTCGGCCATGCTGCTTTACATCATCACCAATGCCACGCTGTTTTCGTTCTTGATGACGTCTGAAAACGTGCCGCAGGCACTGACTGCAGCGATGCTCGACATGGGTCTCGGCCCAATGGGATTTCTGCTGGTCGTTAATATTCTGTTGCTGGTGGCGGGTAACGTGATGGAACCGTCATCGATCATTCTGATCATGGCGCCGATTTTGACGCCGGTCGCGATGAAGCTCGGTATCGACCCGATCCATTTCGGCATCATGATGATTGTGAACATGGAAGTCGGCATGTGTCATCCACCGGTCGGCTTGAATCTATACGTGGCTTCCGGCATTACCAAGATGGGCATTACCGAGCTGACCAAGGCGGTGATTCCGTGGCTGATCACGATGCTTATTTTCTTGGTGATTATTACGTATGTGCCGGCAATTACGATGTTCTTGCCGAATCTGATTTACAAATAATTAGTTACGCCGCGCTGTCATCCATCATCTTCTGCCAATCTTGCGGCAGCAAGATGCTGAACAATCCGGCGCGGCGGGTTCTGCCGGCCAGCTTCAACAAGGCCTTGTCTTTGGTAATCAACGCCGACGCGCCTGAATCGCGTGCCAGTTCCAGAAATTTTTGATCATCGCGGTCGCGACATTGAGGCAGAGGCACTGCGGCGATGTCTAAGGTCGTTTCAGGCATGCAGCGAATCAATGCATCGAATTGTTCGCTACAACGCTGTTGGCCTGGCGCATCGAGGCGCAGATGGCTGTAGCCCAGAACGATTTGCCACTCCATTCTGCAGTCGGCCCGGGTCACTGCCTCGGCCGAGCCATCACGTAGCGCCGCCAGCAGCACCTGCCAGCGCGGATCGCAAAAGACAAATAGATCGAGACAGACGTTCGTGTCGAGAACGATGCGTTTAGGTATCATTTGGCTTGGTCATTGATTGGTTGAATTGCTCATGCTGATTGTTTTATCACCTGCAAAAACGCTGGACTATGCCACACCCAGTCATACCGAGTCGCACACACTGCCTGATTTTGTCGATCGCTCGGCCACGTTGATCCGCACCCTGAAAAAACAATCGGTCGCGCAGCTGCGCGATTTGATGACGATTTCGGAACCCCTCGCGCAGCTCAACGCAACGCGCTATGCAAGCTGGAGCAAGCAGACATCGATTGCCAACGCCAAGCAGGCGATACTGGCATTCAATGGCGATGTCTATGAGGGATTGGATGCGCCGTCGCTGGATCGGTCGCAGCTCGATTATCTGCAATCGCATCTGCGAATTTTGTCCGGACTATACGGCACGCTGCGCCCGCTCGATCTGATGCAACCCTATCGTCTTGAAATGGGAACCCGACTGGAGACCAGCAAGGGCCGTGATTTATATGCATTTTGGGGCAATACCGTGACTGACGCCCTGACGACGGCTATCAGCGAGTGTGATGCGGCAGCGCTGGTGAATCTCGCGTCGGAGGAATATTTCAAGGTGGTGCAGCCAACACGTTTGCCGGTACCGGTGATCACGCCGGTGTTCCAGGACTGGAAAAATGATCAGTACAAAATCATTTCATTCCACGCCAAGCGAGCACGCGGGCTGATGACGCGTTACGCCACCCTCAATCGCATTAACAATGCTGTGGACTTGCAGAAATTTGATTCGGAAGGATATGTGTTTGCACCGGAAGCGTCCGATGCAACACGCTGGATTTTTCGTCGTCGCATCGAGCAATAACGCTCGCGTATTGAACTCAACAACGCTATCAACCCCCGCATGTAAATCAAACATTCAACGAAAAAAAACCCCGACGTATCGAGGTTTTTTGATGTTGTGCACTTACCAGATTTTCCACCACGGCTTGCCCGCTTTCGGACCACCATACAGTTCACTGTTCGGAAAATTCTTTTTCATCACACGATCGGTATCGTCACGCAAATCAGTCATGCCCATGGCGTCGTAGGAGCGTGTCATTACATACAGTGCTTCCTCGGTAGCGGGTGCGTTTGGATATTCTTTAACCGCATACTGCGCACGATCGACTGCTGCCACATACGCACCGCGACGATAATAATATTTCGCCACATGCACTTCATGCTGCGCAATTGCATTGACCAGATATTTCATGCGCAGGCGTGAATCCGGTGCATACACGCTGTCGGGAAAACGCTCGACCAACTGTTTGAAGGAATCGAACGCTTCACGCGCTGCCTTTGGATCGCGCTCGGTCGGGTCTTGTTTCGATACGAAGTCGAACAGACCGAGCTTGTCATTGAAATTAGCGAGTCCGCGCAGGTAATACATGTAGTCGACATTCGGATGATTCGGATGCAACTTGATGAAGCGCTCGGCTGCGGCTACGGTCTGTGCCTGATCGCCTTGGCGATAGTGGGCATAGGCGACTTCCAACTGGGCTTGCTGGGCATAGGTGCCGAACGGATAACGCGATTCGAGTTTCTCGAAATATTTAATGGAATTATCGTAGTTGCCGCTCTGAAGTTCATCCTTGGCCTCCGCGTATAATTTGGACGCCGACCAATTCTTGGTCTCATCAATTTTCTCTGGGAGCAGCCCGCAACCGGCGATGAATACGGCAAGTATAAGAAGACAGCTTTTCAATAAATTTTTTTGCATAATTTTTCGCAAGAATCACTCTGTAGTACCACGATGAATAGATTATAGCTGATGGAACTTGACCCGCGACCTGTACCGATTACACCGATGCTGCCACTGCCTTCAGAGGCGCTCGTTGA
>JAYTZV010000147.1:0-1588 GCA_043741695.1 Burkholderiales bacterium | reverse complement strand
CAGGGAGCAGCGAGCGGCGCCGTGGATAACCCTACATCGGCAAAGCACCACTTAACGAATGCGTTTTACTGTCCAAACAAACGGAGCCACCTCTGTGCCGCTTCCGAATAGTCACAATATGCGCGTTCGCGGCAGCAGAAACAATCTCAAAAAAAACAATTTTGTCGTTACGTGCCGGGTCGGTACACGTAGCTGATGCGAAGATCCGCCACTTGCGAGTCATCTACGATACCTTTGTGCGCTCATCGGCACGCTGCAATGTAAAAACGGTTGCACAGTGCGCGTTTGGACGACAAGTTGCTGCATAAAAAAACACGAATCGCCGTGACAGCGATTCGTGTTATTGATATTTCACTTTCAGGCAAGCGTACTGCGCTGCTAACCAGGTTAATCGAAAACCGGACTTTCAACGCCGAGAATTTTGTGCAGTTTCGGCGATGTCGTCGTGTACTGCATATGAATTTTCTTGTCTGGAAAGATATACGGTGCCGCGCCGAACGCTGCCAATGCTGCCTCGTGAAAGCCAGAGAGAATCAGCTTCTTTTTGCCGGGATACGTATTGATGTCGCCGACCGCAAAAATACCAGGCACATTGGTCTCGAATTTTTCGGTGCCAACTTTCAATTGCTTGCGCTCGATGTCGAGGCCCCATTCCGCAATTGGGCCAAGTTTCGGTGACAGGCCAAAAAATACCAGCAGATAATCCAGTGGAAGGCGACGTGTGACACCATCCGGACCTGTGACCTTGATACCTGCCAGCGTGCCGTTATCGGCCGCTTCGAAGCCGGTGACCTGGCCGATCAGCAATTGCATCTCGTAGTTGTCGCACAGCTCTTTCATTTTCGCGACCGAGGCAGGCGCGGCGCGGAATTCATCGCGACGGTGCAGCAACACCACCGACTCAGCCTTGCCGACAAAATTCAACGCCCAATCCAGTGCCGAATCGCCACCACCGCAGATAACGATGTTCTTGCCATCGAAACGGGTCGGTTCCTTGACGCGGTAGAACAGTTGACTACCTTCGAACTGATCGATGCCTTCGACTTTGATCGTACGTGGCTGGAACGAACCCACACCAGCGGCGATGAAAATAGTTTTGGTAATGAAGCGTACGCCGAGCGAGGTTTCCAGATTGAAGCGGCCGTCGTCGCGTTTTTCTACCAACGTGACTTCCTGATTCAGATGAAAGGTCGGACCGAATGGCTCGATCTGCTTGAGCAGGTTGTCGGTTAATTCCTGGCCGGTGCATACCGGTACAGCCGGGATATCGTAAATTGGTTTGTCGGGATACAGCTCGACGCATTGACCGCCGACGCTGGAGAGCGAGTCAATCACATGCGCTTTAATTTCAAGCAAGCCTAATTCAAATACTTGAAACAAGCCAACTGGCCCGGCACCGACAATAACCGCATCGGTTTCGATCGGCGCTCTCGCAGAACCCTCATGGTACGGAGTGGCGGAAATGATTCCGGCTTCGACGCTTAAACTAGTATTCATCAGACTGTATTCCTGTGTCGTTTAATGATTGTTTGTTGTGTCGTCTCGTAGTTCCGGTATCAACGTACCGGTTTGATCACATCGCGCTCAG
>JAYTZV010000146.1:0-4847 GCA_043741695.1 Burkholderiales bacterium | reverse complement strand
ATGGACTGGGCCGCGCCGTTTGATGACTTCGACGGATAACTGTCCGCTGCACGCCGGACGGCACACCAGCCGCAGTGGTGCCGGTGAGGATTCATGCTGGGCAGTGAGCGGGCGCAAAATAAAAGTCAGCCCATCGCAGCCGCCGGCGGCCAGTTGCAGCCGCCGCAAATGATCGGCGCGGCATTGCGGTAGCCAGCACAGCAGTGCGCCGAAGCTAGCACTTTTCAAGGTCTGCTCGATAGCCCAGATGCGATCGGCCGGTTTGTCGGCTTCGATTAGAATCACAAAGGCCAGATCAATACCGAGTTCGGTCAAGGCCGCAGCAAAGGGAATATGCGGTGGTGCCATCAGAATGACGGTTTTTTTTGCCTGGGTGAGTGCGGCAATCACTGGTGCCAGCAATCGCAATTCCCCAATACCGGATTGCGATAGCAGCAGTTCGATCAGGACCGATGCTGGCCATCCGCCGTTGGGCAATTCGCGGTCCAGTATCTTGAAGCTCGACGAGGTGGTAATTGCCCGTTGTGACCCCATTTGATTACCATGCCAGATGGTGTCGGGCAGTTGCGCCAACAGTGCGCCAGGGTTGGTTGGTGAGAGGGCAACGTTTGAATAGGCGAGCATGAAAGTCTCCTTATTGATCGAAAACAGAGCACAACAGGCAGGTGATGAAGTACTGTATGCATACACAGTATATGTGAAATAATTCGTTCTGTTCGGAAAGAAGTGTGAACTTTTTCAAGACGGTAAAAGTTGACTTTTTTTGGTTCGAGGTCAACGGTAAATAAGCCTTGAAGGGGAGTGCGTGAACCGCTACCCTGCAGCGACACACCGCAACGAAAACGTGCAACTACACATTGCAACGACTCTCAATTTGGATGGCATGAATCGCATCATCAAACAACGCAATGGCCTCAATGTCCATTAACTCACGCCACCCCCGCCTGGCGTTCGTCGATCTTGAAACCACTGGCGCCACTGCAACAGTCGACCGCATCACTGAAGTCGGCATTGTCGAAGTCGACGAAGACGGTACCGTGCGCGAATGGAACAGCCTGGTCAATCCGCAAATGGGTATTCCGGAATTCATTCAAGGATTGACCGGTATTTCCAACGCGATGGTGGCAACCGCACCGCGCTTCGAAGAACTGGCAGATGAGATTTCGCGCCGCCTCGAAGGGCGGATTTTTCTGGCCCACAATGCGCGCTTCGATCACGGTTTTCTGAAAAACGAATTCAGGCGACTCGGTATCGACTTCCGGCCCACCGTGTTGTGTACCGTCAAGCTGTCGCGCAAGCTGTATCCGGAATTTGCCAAACACAATCTGGATACGCTGGCCGAGCGGCACCGGTTGCAGGTCACCGAGCGGCATCGCGCGTTGGGTGACGCCAAATTGATCTGGCAATTCTGGCAGACGATTCATGCCACCTTGCCGCATGAACACATTGCCGCAGCGGTCAAGGAACTGACTGCCAAACCGAATTTACCGTCGCATCTGGATGCCGCGCTGATCGATGATTTGCCGACCACGCATGGGGTTTATCTATTTTATGACGAAGGCGCGTTGCCGCTGTATGTCGGCAAAGCCAATAATTTACGGCGGCGGGTGCTGTCGCATTTCAGCGGCGATCACACCTCGGCTAAAGAGCTGGAGATGTCGCAGCAAATTCGTCGCGTTGAATGGATCGAGACCGCTGGCGAGCTGGGTGCTTTGCTGAAAGAAGCGGCGCTGATCAAAAAACTGCAACCGACCTATAATCGTCAACTACGTTCTAGCGAAGATATTTGCGCCTGGCGAATCGTGCAACATAGCGAACAATGGCGGCTCGCACTGGTTCAGACCGACGATCTGTTTTTTGGTGACGAAGATAATTTGTTCGGACCGTTTTCAAGCAGCCGCAAGGCGACGAATGCATTGAAAGCAATCGCCGATGCGCATCAGTTGTGTCATGCCTTGCTCGGGTTGGAAAAAGTTCGCAGCGGCAAAGCGTGTTTTGCCAGTCAGGTAGCACAATGCAGTGGTGCTTGCGTCGGTCGCGAGAGCGCGGCTTCGCACACGGCGCGTATGCTGGGTGCGTTGGAAAAAATAAGGATGCAGCGCTGGCCGTATGCCGGTCCGATTGGGATTCGTGAAGGCGATGCGTTGCACGTGATTAGCAACTGGAATTATTTGGGATCTGCGCAAGATGAATCCGAAGCATGGGCTTTGATCGAACAAGGTCAAGCACGGTTCGATCGGGATGTGTATCAGATTTTGCACAGAAAAATTGGTGGCATACAGATGCAGGTACATCGATTTTTCTGAATTGTCAGCGTTATGTATAGTTGTGATGCGTAATGCTTCGTCCGTACTCAGTCCGTACTTTGTCCGTAATTTGATAGGTTGCCACTCGTGAAAAAATTCATTGTAATTATTCCAATCCTGTTGAGCGCATTATCGATCCAGGCCAATGCTGCTGGCGATGTTCCAGCTTTTTCGCACATGCAGGCAGGGGCGCCTGTTACCGGTTGGACCGTTCTGAAGCCTGCCCCAAAGGCGCCGGACACCGTCTACACGTTGGTAACCGAAGATGGCCACACCGTATTAAAAGCCGACGCCGATCGTTCGATGTCGGGATTGGTCTACGCCACTCGCGTCGATCTAGCCAAAACGCCATTGCTACGCTGGCGCTGGAAAATTACCGAACCAGTCGCGGCTGGCGACATGACCAAAAAATCCGGCGATGATTACGCCGCGCGGATTTACGTGATGTTTGATTACCCGCGCGAAAAATTATCGTTCGCCACCCGCACCAAGCTCAAACTCGGTGAAGCGATTTACGGCCAGAAAATTCCTACAGCTGCACTGAATTACGTCTGGGATAACCGCCAGCCGATCGGTACCATTCAGCCCAATACCTACACCGATCGTGCGCAGATGGTTGTGGTTGAAAGTGGCAGCAGCAAGGCAGGGCAGTGGGTTACCGAAACGCGTGATCTGGCGGCTGATTTCAAGGCAGCGTTTGGAGAAGATGCACCGGCAGTGGTGGCAGTGGCACTGGCGACTGATACCGATAATACCGGGTCGCATGTGGTTAGCTGGTTTGGGGATATGCAGTTTTTAGGGCGGTGATGGGTAATCGAATAAAAGCAAAATGACGAAAATTACGGATGCAATCACGAGTGCAAAACATCATTTAGGACTTGGAAATAACGACGCAGCAAAAAAGATTTTAGTTAATCTGGATCGAAAGCATCCAGCGCTCACGGAAGTAATTACTCTGTTAGGCGTAATCACGGGCAATGAAGGAAATTATGCAGCCTGCGCCAAGTATTTTGAGCGGGCGACAAAGCTCCAACCTGCGGTTATCGAAAACTGGTATTACAAAGGTGTCGCATTCCAAAAAATGTGCCGTCATCCCGAAGCAATCTTGGCATTCACTCGCGCACTGGAACTGCATAAAGATTTTTTCGAAGCACTCCATGACCGCGCTAATTCACTGCGCGAAACGGGTTCTCTCCACGACGCCTTGGCTGACCTCAGCCGTGCTATCGCGATAGACAAATCGCACTTTCAGGTTTTTTATAATCGTGGCCTCACCCATGGCTTGTTGGAGCACTACGACGCAGAAATTGCAGACTATCATTCGGCGTTGTCATTAAATCCTCAGAGTACCGAAACGTTGATCAATCTTTCAGTGGCATATTCGCTTGCGGGTCATCCAGATAAAAGCGTTGAGTACATCAACAAAGCGCTGAATCGCGACAAGCACAGCGCTGCTGCATTGACGCTTCGAGGCGAACTTTTTTTTGGTAAAAGGTTGTACCAGCAGGCTGTTGAGGATTACCGTGTCGCGCTTTCGATCAAGCCAGACTACCCCGCTGCACTCGCTGGCATGGCAGCGCTATTTGATGCTCTGAAAAAGCCGGACGAGGCAGCAGCATTGCTTGCGCGCTTATTGAAATGTGAACCGGGGTATCCATTTGCTGTTGGTCGGCTGGCACATGTCGAAGCGATGTCGTGTAATTGGCAAAAAGTTGAACAACTCCTTCCGATTATTCAGAAGCGCGTGTTGATGCAGGAAAAAGTGGTGTCCCCATTCCATTTGCTGGGGATGGTCGATAATCCTGAATTGCATCTGCTTGCAGCAAAAACCCAGTTGGCAGAGAGTTTTCCAATCTGCCAGATACTGAACGTACCTTCAGATTACAGGCATGCGCGCGTGCGTGTAGCTTACGTATCAAACGATTTTCATGAGCACGCGACCTCGATGTTGATTGCCGGAGTATTTGAAGAACATAGCAGAGAGCACTACGAGATTTTTGCGATCTCTTACGGTCCTGATGATAAAAGCCAAATGCGACAACGCATTGAAGCAAGTGTCGATAGTTTCATCGACGTTTCCGGTAAAAGCGACAAGGAAGTCGCGCAACTGATGAAAGATTTGGAGATCGATATAGCAGTCGATTTGAAAGGTTTTACGACCGATTCGAGACTCGGTATTTTTTCTTACAGGCCTGCATCCATTCAGGTGTCTTACCTCGGATACCCAGGTACTACGGCAGCACCCTATATCGACTTTTTACTGGCAGATTCAACAGTAGTTACCGAAAAAAACCGTAAGTTTTTCAGTGAAAAGATTGCGTATTTACCCAACTCGTACCAGCCGAACGATCGTAAAAGAAATATTCCGGAACTTTCGCTGACGCGTGCGGATTACGGCTTACCCGAAAATGTGATTGTTTTTGCGTCATTTAACAATAGCTATAAAATTTCGCGTGCTGCATTCGCACTGTGGCTCGACATAGTGCGCAGTGTGCCTTCGTCTGTTTTGTGGTTGTTGAAAACCTCGGAAATACAGAAGCA
>JAYTZV010000145.1:0-1606 GCA_043741695.1 Burkholderiales bacterium | reverse complement strand
AAGATTTTCGGTCCGAAGCGCGCCATCGCCTGACTCCAGCGACTCGTGTTTTGTTGCGCCATCACTTGCTTGGCTTGCCAACCCATCCAGTAATCAACCGTACCGCCGAGCGTGTTGCCGGCGGTCGCAATCAGAATCACCGACCAGTACAGCGCCGGGTTGGCTTTGATCACGGCAAACACCGCTGGCTCGGAGCCGAGCGGCAGTAGCGTTGCAGACACAAAACTGACGAAAAACACCGACCCAAGACCAACTGCAGGCAATGCCAGCGCGGCCAATAGCCATGATAGCGTTGATTCAATCATGCGGTTTGCCAGCGCAGACGCAGCGCTGCGGGAGGTACCCAACACCACATCGCAAAGACCAGTGACGCATGCGCCGTCCCTTATAATGAGACCCCGCATAGGTGCGGAATTCTTAAATGCATTATTGCATTCAAAAACTATTTAATGTCTCCTCGCGGCACGCCGTGTCTACCGATCGAATCGATGACCACTGATTACCTGAAAAAAATTCTCACCGCGCGGGTCTACGACGTCGCAGTTGAAACACCACTCGAACTGGCGCCAGCGTTGTCGCAACGCATGGATAACCAGATCTATTACAAGCGCGAAGATATGCAAAGCGTGTTCAGCTTCAAGCTGCGCGGTGCGTACAACAAGATGGCACATTTGCCACCAGCACAAATGAAACGCGGCGTGATCTGCGCGTCTGCTGGCAATCACGCGCAGGGTGTGGCGCTGAGCGCGGCCAAACTTGGATGCCGTGCCGTAATCGTGATGCCAACCACCACGCCACCGGTCAAGGTTGATGCGGTTAAGGCACGCGGTGGTGAAGTCGTGCTGTTCGGGGACTCGTACAGCGATGCCTATGCGCATGCGTTGACGCTTGAAAAAAAGTTGAAGCTGACCTTCGTGCATCCTTTTGACGACCCCGATGTAATCGCCGGTCAGGGCACGATTGGTATGGAAATTCTGCGGCAGCATCCCGGCCCGATCCACGCGATTTTTGTCGCCATCGGTGGTGGAGGCTTGATCGCTGGTGTGGCAGCATATGTCAAGGCGGTGCGACCGGACATCAAGATCATCGGCGTGCAAACATCTGATTCCGACGCGATGGCGCGCAGCATCAAGGCAGGCCGACGCGTAACACTGACCGATGTCGGTTTGTTTTCAGATGGCACTGCAGTCAAGCTGGTCGGTGAAGAAACCTTCCGCCTGACCAAAGCACTGGTTGATGAAATTATCATCGTCGATACCGATTCAGTCTGCGCTGCCATCAAGGATGTATTCCAAGACACGCGCAGCATTCTTGAACCCGCTGGTGCATTGGCAATTGCCGGAGCCAAAGCGTATGTCGAGCGTGCACGCAAGACAAAAAAGCCGATCAAAAATCAGACGCTGATCACGATTGCCTGCGGTGCCAACATGAACTTTGACCGCCTGCGTTTTGTTGCCGAGCGCGCCGACGTCGGCGAAGCGCGTGAAGCCGTGTTTGCCGTGACGATTCCGGAAGAGCGCGGCAGCTTCCGACGCTTTTGCGAACTGGTCGGACCACGCAATGTGACCGAATTCAATTACCGCATCAGCGATAAAAGCGAAGCGCA
>JAYTZV010000144.1:0-13269 GCA_043741695.1 Burkholderiales bacterium | reverse complement strand
CAAATCGCAGATGGCCAAGAAGGACAACCAGGTTCAGGTTTGCCGACCGCCGATGAGCGCGCTGCAGCCCAATGGATGGTGGCCCATAAGGACGACGCTGAAGTCAAGGCAATGCATGAACCAGGGGCCGGACTTCTGGTTAAAGACAAGATGATCGCGGCTGCTGGCGCACCGGCTCCAGTGAACTATAAAAATACCAAACCGGCAGAAACCGTCGCCGAGGTATTTGATGACTTGGCGGGACCCCATACCGCACTTTTCCTCACCGGTGATGCTATTAACTGGGCGGAAATCAACGGGGTAGCTACGAACGGCATGACGCCGAACCGCACGCTCGCTTCGGAGAAAGAAGTGAAAGCATGTCTATGGCTGGTAGCTCACAACAGGAACAATGAAATAGCAAAATTTACGACTATCGATAAACCATTTACGTTGCAAACACTGCGAGGTGCAGCGGCCGCTTCGTCAGTTCCACTTGCAACAGTGCCGCCAACGGCAGCAACACCCGCTCCAACGGTGGCAGCAACACCTAGCCCAACAGTGGCAGCGACGCCAAAGCCAACCGATGTGGCAACACCTCAGCCAACACCACAGCAAACATCGCAGTCAACATCGCAGGCAACACCACAGCCAACACCAAAGCCAACACCAAAGCCAACACAAGGGGGGCGGCCATCACCGCCGGCAATATCAGCAACACCAGCGCCATCACCGGCACCGATATTGGCAACTGATCATTCCTACGCCGGTCGCGGCGACGGAACTCCCGGAGGACTCATTCGTAATGGTAGGGATGCGGTGGATGCCTTGAAATCACTCCCAGCGGGTGGCCTCTTCGTAGCTGGTGTATCTCCCACCAGTGCCAGGTTGATGAGTCTGTTGCAGGATCCGCGTATCACGCCAAAACAGGCGGCTGGAATCGGGTGGTTGTTGGACATACGAAATAGCGCGACGGTGTTCACGATGATGAACGAAAACGGTACCGTATTTGACGAGAACAGGATGACGCAGGCCGGAACGACGCTGGTACCAGATGCGCAATTACCTACCAAAATGGAAGACGCGATGGGCACTATCTGGCGCTCGAAGGTAGCGAACTTTTACGCAGAGCATGATTCGCGGAGCCGAGCTGAAATTCTTTTAATAGCGCAAGGTTATCACCCTGCGCCTGCGAACGAGAAAGCTGCTGCGCAATACCTTATTGCTCACTGGGGTGAGTTGGCAGATCTCGGTGTGCTGGATCAAAACGGCAATTTAAGTTCGAGCCTGATTTCCAACTATATCTAATTTTTCAGTGCGTTCTTTCACGTCAGGGATAGCAGGTGCGGTCAGCATGAAGTGCACACATCTTCATCGCAGTATGTTTGGTTTTTTAGGCAGCGCGAGACATAAAACGATTTAAGTCTGGATCGCGCGGTGTCAAAAAAAGTAAGTGGTATTTATCAATTCGAAGTGCATCAAAACCAAATTGCAGGCTGTAAAAAGCGGGACAGTGCTGCGATTCAATTATTGGATACGCCATGATGAAAACGAATATTGCAATTACAGATGACCAGAGTGCTCAAATTAATGCGCTGACTTTGCACTGCAACACCGGCGTTGTCGGGCTTCCAATGACGAGTGACGAAACAACACGCGGTGGCGCATCACTGAATGGCGGCGAAATCGCCGACGACTATATTTTGCGTCGCCAACACCACTTGAATGGCGATCGAGTCAGCAAGCGTGTCGCTGCTAACACAGCTTCCAACACAGCTGCCACCACAGCGGGTAACACCACCGGCCTATCGGCAACCGAAAGCCATGCAGTCGTCGGCTGGTTAAAAAATAATGCGCCGATCTGGTTGCTGGCGATGTTGGGATTGGTGCAACGGCAGCACGCACATGCAGAAAAATCGAACCAGTCGGCGCCTGGCCATCAGGTCGTATGGGGCCAGTCTGCCGAAGAGGCATCGGCTGCTGCCGCCGAAGTGTTAGCCAATGATGTGCAACTCTGGCAAAACAGAATTTATCTTGCGACGGAAGATTTGTACGACATCGTTGCGCATCCATCGCAGCATCCGCCTGCAACGGTCGATGCGGCGCAAACGCTGATCGAGCATCCGGCTGAATTTCGTAAAGCCGATGGCGCCAACACCGCAGGTGCGGTCGATGGGCAAGTCTGGAAGCAGGACTTGATTGTGTACGCCAAAAATGTGCGCGCGACACAAGCGCATGCAGCCAGCCATAAAGGCATGCCAACCGATGAAGAAGCGCTGGCGCATTTTATGCAACTGGCACTGGAAGCGGCCGCTGCACGGGCGCAATTGGCGCGGCAGATTCTGCAAGTGCAGCAGCAAAGTAGTCAACCGCGCAGTAACACAGCAGCGGTTGAAGCGCGCCAGGTATTGCAAGACGATACCGATTTATGGAAGGGCAAATTAACCCTGTCGGCAGCAGACCTGCAAAAGGTATTGAGCAACCCAACCGCGCATCCGCCGCAAACGGTGGTAGCGGCGCTGTACATGCTGCAGCATCCGGAAAGTTTTAACGACGCCAGCACGCTGACACCGCCAGGTAATGTCAGCAGTGGTGGTGCTACGTCAGCCAGCAGCGACTATGCCACCAGGCTGAAACTTGGTGCCGCGCTCGCACGTACCGATGCGCCTGCACTGATCGATTCAGCCATCGAAGCGGCAAGCAAAGGTGGGTCGGGGTCAGAAGATATTGCAGCAGCGCTGCTTGCATCGATACCGAATTTGCCGCTCGATACCACCGGCTATGCAGACGATGGTCCCGAGGCCACCGAGGCCATGCAAATTCTGCTCGACGATGCCAGCCTGTGGGTCAACAAAAACGGCAACACCGCGCAAGACTTGCAAAACGTGGTCGATCACCCCGAGAAAAATGCACCGGATACCGTGGCAGCGGCCACCTTCTTGCTGCAGCATCCGAACACGTTCAAGATGGCGGACGGCCTCGCCAGCGGTGGTGCAATCGACGGACAAATCTGGAAGCGCGATCTGGTGGCGGCGATTGATCAAGCCAACGCAGCAACGGTGCCGATGGCAGGAAACGCGGTTGATATGAACACACCGCTCGATACCACCGGCTATGCAGACGACGGCCCTGAGGCAACACAGGCAATGCAGACCTTGCTCGACGATGCCAGCCTGTGGGTCGGCAAAAACGGCATCACCGCGCAAGACTTGCAAAACGTGGTCGATCACCCCGAGAAAAATGCACCGGATACGATAGCCGCAGCGACCTTCCTGCTGCAGCATCCCAACACGTTCAAGATTGCGGATGGCCTTGCCAGCGGTGGTGCGATCGATGGACAAATCTGGAAGCGTGATTTGGTCGCCGCAATGGATCAAGCCAATGCTGCAGCCGCGCTGATGGCAGCAAATGCGGTTGATCCGAACGCGATACCTGGCCGGGTGCGTGCTGAGTTGGAAGCGATGGGTGCGTCCGGGTTGTTGGCAGACGATGACTCTGATGCAGATTCTGTTGATAGTGATTCAGTTGATACCGATTCAGTTGACAGTGATTCAGTCAATACGTAGTCATTCGATGCGTAATGATTTGGCGCTGCTGTAATCAACGCTCAAGATGCTGTCAATGTGGACTCGGTCAACATTCACAAGGTCCACTGTTGACGCTCGCCGGGACCCGATCTCTTTTATCAGTTGCCGTAATCAATCGCCGTCATCAGTCGCCGTTATCAATCGCCGTCGTCCATCACCATTCAACCGCCATCAAATTGCACGCAATTTTAGGGAGGCATCATGAGACACCACATCAATAATGACATCGCGCAACGCTCGCAAGAGATGTTCTCGGAGTCAGAATCAGACCATGCCGCAACCCACTGGCAGCCGCCTGGCCAGGCAAAAAAACAGCAACATGCCGATGACCATTCAGCCACATCGAAAGTCCCTGATACGGCCGGTAGTTCGCATGCTTCGCCAGCCCACTTCAGCCTGATCGGCTGGCTAAAAAATAAACGCGATCCGGCGCTGGCTGCGGCACAGCAACGCGATGCACAGCAGCCCGGTGCACCAACGCATACCGATGACAACATCAAGCGAAAAGTGGCAGTGGCTGCAGCTGCAGCGACGCTGGTCGCTGATAATCAACTCTGGAGGCAGCACAAGCATCTCGATACGGCAGCATTGAAAGACATCGTTGCGCATGCAACGCAGTATGCATCGGCGACTGTGCAGGCAGCACAGACGATGCTCGACAATCCAATGGATTTCGAGCTAGCTGTTGACGATCACATACGTGACCATCACAAGCATGACCATCAAAAGCGCGGTCACATTTGGGGTGAAGTCAGTCGGCAAAATTTGAGTCATCTTGCCAAATGGCTCGTCGACGGTAGCATGGTCGGCAAGCACGCAGCCGACGATGAAGCGGAAGTTGCGCGCTACCGTGAGGCCGCGCTGGCAACAGTGGCGGCGCGCGCTGCGCAGCTCGCAGCAACGCCGCCGGTAAGCAACGACACCGAGCTTGCACAGGCGGCGAGCGCACGGCACGTACTGCAAGCCGACGCCACGCTGTGGGCTGGAAAGACAAGGTTGGGCCTGCACGATTTGCAGCATGTGTTGAAACATCCTGATGAACATGCGCCGCAAACGGTGAATGCATCGCTGTATATGCTGCTGCATCCGGCTGGGTTTTCAGAGTTAGCAATGACTGCGGCTGAGCCAAAAACCTGAAAAAATGCATGAGAACGAAAGCGCAAAAAGGATGATGACCAAAATATTGGCGGTATGGTTGCAAAGAAATGGATTGGTCATGGTTGGTAATCGATTGGCCGGCCACGATTTTGCTGCCAGCAACAGTCACGCAGCCGCAGTTTTTAATCCGATTGGTAGCGACGCGCCCTAAACCCCGGACGTTATAATCAGGGATGCAAAACCTCCTCCACAATCTCAATCCCGAACAACTCGCCGCCGTCACCTTGCCCGCTCAGCCCGCGCTGATTCTGGCTGGTGCCGGCTCCGGCAAAACCCGCGTGCTGACGACTCGCATCGCGTGGCTGATTCAAACCGGGCAAGTCGCACCCAACGGTATTCTCGCAGTCACTTTCACCAACAAGGCCGCAAAAGAAATGACGGTACGCCTGTCGGCAATGATGCCGATCAGCACGCGCGGCATGTGGATCGGTACCTTTCATGGCTTGTGCAATCGGCTGCTGCGCGCGCATCATCGCGACGCCGGTTTGCCGCAAACCTTTCAGATTCTCGATTCGCAAGATCAACTGTCGATGATCAAGCGCATGTTGAAAGCGCTGAATGTCGATGATGAAAAATATCCGCCACGCAATTTGATGTACTTCATCAACGGCGCAAAAGATCAGGGCTTGCGCGCTAAAGATGTCGATGCGGTGGATGATTACAATCGCCGTATGGTCGAGCTGTACGACTACTACGACAATCAATGCCAGCGCGAAGGCGTGGTCGACTTTGCTGAACTGCTGCTGCGCACGTACGAGCTGATGAGCCGCAATCAGCCGCTGCGCGAACATTATCAATCGCGCTTCAAACATATTCTAGTCGATGAATTTCAAGACACCAACAACCTGCAATACAACTGGTTGAAGCTGATGGCCGGCGAGCATGGCGCGGTGTTTGCAGTCGGTGACGATGACCAAAGCATTTATGCATTTCGCGGGGCGAACGTGGGCAACATGGCCGCATTCGAGCGTGAATTCAATGTGCAGAATTTGATCAAGCTGGAGCAAAACTATCGCTCGCACGGTCATATTCTCGACACCGCCAACACGCTGATTGCCAACAACAGCAAGCGGCTTGGTAAAAATTTGCGGACCGATGCCGGGCATGGTGAACCGGTACGTATTTACGAATCGAGCAGCGATCTGCAAGAAGCGCAGTGGATTATTGAAGAAGCCAAAAGCCTGATTGCCGATGGTGCAGCGCGTAGCGAAATTGCGGTGCTGTATCGCTCGAATGCGCAATCGCGCGTGATTGAGCATGCGCTGTTCTCGGCCGGCATTCCGTACAAGGTGTACGGCGGCCAGCGCTTTTTTGAACGCGCTGAAGTCAAGCATGCCATCGCGTATTTGCAGTTGATCGATAACCCGCACAATGATTCGGCGTTTTTACGCGTGGTGAATTTTCCGGCGCGCGGCATCGGTGCGCGCTCGATCGAGCAATTGCAAGATGCAGCGCGGGCGCAGAATGTATCGCTCTATGCAGCGGTGCCGTATGTCACCGGCAAGGCAGGTTCATCGCTCGGCGGCTTCGTCAAAATTATCGAAGGCACGCGTTTTGAGACGGCGCAATTGCCGCTGCCGGAAATGGTCGATGTGCTGCTCGGTGCGAGTGGTTTGCTAACGCATTACAAAAATGAAAAAGACGGTAGCGACCGGGTGGAAAACCTGGAGCAGTTAGTCAGCGCGGCAACGCTGTTTGTTGCAGAAGAAGGTTTTGGTCATGATGCGCCAGCGTTTTTGGGACCGAAAAGTGACGCCGTAGTTGGTCAGGCTATCGTGCTGCAAGACGGTACTGAACTGCTCGATGCTGACGCGCCGTTGCCAGCAGTGATGTCGCCACTATCAGCGTTCTTGTCGCATGCATCGCTCGAAGCGGGAGACAACCAGGCCAGCGCCGGACAAGACGCTATGCAGTTGATGACAGTGCATTCGGCCAAGGGACTCGAGTTCGATGCAGTGTTCATCACCGGCCTCGAAGAAGGTTTGTTCCCGCACGATAATTCGCAGCAAGAAGAAGGTGGCGTTGAGGAAGAGCGGCGTTTGATGTATGTGGCGATCACGCGCGCGCGGCGGCGCTTGTACATGAGCTTTTCGCAAACGCGGATGCTGCACGGCCAAACGCGCTACAACTTGAAGTCGCGCTTTTTTGCCGAGCTGCCCGAAGAGTCATTGAAGTGGTTGTCACCAAAAGTGCAAACCCACCACTGGTTCGCGCATCCGAAAGCTGCATGGGACGATGCACCGGCATCGCAGACCAATGCCATCGCACAAAAACTGAGTCAGAAAAGTCTCGGCTGGCGCATCGGTGAATCGGTGGCGCATGCCAAGTTTGGTGAGGGTGTGATTGTCGATATCGAAGGTGGCGGCAGCAATGCGCGCGCGCATATCAACTTCGGTCGACATGGCATGAAGCTGCTGGATTTGAGTATTGCCAAGCTCGACAAGGTGGCTTGATGGCTTGATGGTTAAATGTTTGCTTGATGTTTAATTTCTGCACGCTTGATTTCAGCTTGATTTCAGCGTGACCACAGATCGATGCAAGCGTAAGGCTGCCCAGCCAATGCCGCTCACAGGTAGAAAACCAGAATTCACCTGCCAACCGCTGTTGGATTTGATATCAACTTTTGATTTAAGGGATGGCGGGATTCGGTCTTGGATTCAACCGGTCGATGTCCGTTCGCGACGAATCCGGATCGAGCGTCGGGACACAGTGCCATTTATTCACTAAATTATAGTAATCGCAGGTCAATCACTTGCAGCAAGCACTAGTGCGCTTTTTACGCTGATTGAATCATTCATGACCCTTCCGAGCATGTCCATGGAGTGCGCTGATGCGCAGCAGCCAGAGTCCATGTGGCGCCGGAAAACCGTACGCTACCGTACATATCACCACCACTGCAATCTCATACACTGGCTTTTTCGAATATCGAAGAACAAGCTGATCCAGGAAAAAGTCGATATTTTCAAGAAAATCATCATGACGAATCGCGTTTATCAAGTCTCGAAAAAAATACTGCAATCAACAATTGTTGGGCTTCTTGCAGCCTCAACGATTGCATCCCAGTGAACATATCCCACAGAAACAATGTCCGCGTTCAAGGTAACGGCGAGAACACGATAATCTTTGCCCACGGTTTTGGATGCGACCAAACCATGTGGCGCTTTCTGACACCGCAATTTCTCGACCGATACCGGGTTATAACCTTCGATCTTGTTGGGAGTGGCGCTTCCGATATGAGTGAATATGACTGGAATAAATACAGTTCACTACACGGATATGCGGACGATCTTCTCGAAATTATCGATGCGTACGCACGCACACCAGTTATCTTTGTGGGCCATTCAGTGAGCGCCACCATTGGATTACTGGCATCAATCAAAGCGCCGACTAAATTTGCGGCGCAGGTGATGGTGGGCCCGTCTCCGTGCTACATAAACGATGGCGACTATGTTGGCGGGTTTTCCAGCGATGACATTGGTGATTTGCTGATGACAATGGAGAGCAATTATTTAGGTTGGTCAAGCACCATGGCACCAGTCATCATGGGTGCGCCAGATCAACCCTATCTGGGGCAGGAACTTACCAACACCTTTTGCCGTGCCGATCCTAAAATATTGCAGCATTTCGCCAGAGCGACTTTTCTGTCGGACCATCGAGGCGATGTACCGCTGTCGACAACGCCCACACTGCTGCTTCAGTGTAGCGACGACCTGATTGCGCCAATTCAGGTGGGCGAGTTCATGCATAAGAAAATGCAGAACAGCTCGCTAGTTATCATCGAGAATGTGGGTCACTGTCCACACTTGAGCGCGCCAGCAGCGAGCAGTTCGGCGATGCACGAGTTCTTTGCAAAGACACTGGATTTGCAATGAGCGCTGCACTCCCTCAGCAACCCTCGGGGGATCTGCTGTTTGAACGCGCTGCCTGCGGGTTGCTACTGGCTGACGCAAGCGGGCTCATCCTGCGAATCAATGACATTGCTTGCCGTTGGCTTGGCTACAACGCAATCGATCTAACTCTTAAGTGCCGAGTGCAGGATCTGTTCACCATGGGGGGGCGGGTCTTTCATCAAACGCATTGCGTGCCGCTGTTGCAGATGCAAGGATCGGTATCCGAAATCCAGATTGACTTAATCCACCATGACAAGACACGCGTACCTATGCTTGTCAACATTGTTCGCATGAATTGTGAAAATGTTCTTTTCGATCAGTTTGCCTTATTTGCCGCAAGTGATCGACACTCCTACGAAAAAGAGCTTTTGATGGCTCGCAAGACCGCCGAAACGTCTTTGGAAGCGCAAAAAAGTGCTGAAGCAAAACTGCAGGATATTAATCGTCGATTATCGCTGGCGGACCGACGCAAAGACGAATTTTTGGCAATGCTTGCGCATGAACTGCGTAATCCACTCGCTCCCATTAGCGCTTCAGCCCAGCTTCTGAAAAGGATCAATATCGACGAGCCGCTTGTACAGCAGGCGGGGAACATCATTACAAGACAGGTTGGTCACATGACACGTCTGATCAATGATTTGCTGGATGTCGCTCGCGTTAATTCAGGAATGGTCGTACTCGACAAGAGCAGTTTGACTATTCAAGAGGTCGTCGCCGATGCAGTCGAACAGATTCGTCCATTTATCGATCGCCGACGCCACCGCTTCACAGCGTGTATCGAACAAGACTTGCCTGCAATTTGTGGCGACCATAAGCGTCTGGTTCAAGTCGTTGCGAACTTGCTGCAGAACGCTACTAAATTTACTCCTGAAAACGGCATCATCTCTTTAAACGTTACCCAGTCGTCTGACGACATCATCGTAACCATACGGGACAACGGCATGGGAATTGAAGCTGAATTGCTGCCGTATGTATTCGACCTATTTACACAGGAGGAGCGCTCAACGGATCGAGCCCATGGCGGTCTGGGACTTGGTCTAACGTTGGTAAAATCGCTTACGGTCTTGCACGGTGGACAGATAAGCGTCTCCAGCGATGGCGTTGGGAATGGCGCGTTATTCACGTTAAATTTGCCAAAAATGGTTGCAGGTTCGTTTTGAAGATTCGTTTTGAAGAAAACATTCCTCAAAATTTTGCCTTAGACGTTCAACAGTCAATCTCACCGGCCGTGTTCTGGAATCAATTAGGGTGAAAGTTCAGGTGAATTCATGGATGGCTTCAACGAATGGGCGGCCACTGGCATGGCTAGAGACCATCAGAATTGGGCATGTGAGGCATAAAAAAATGCCTGCGATGAGGGTCTGGTTCGGGCCAAAATAGCCCGTTCGTAACGTGTGCCATCGGCCAAAAATCAGGCACGTTATAGCATTTTCGATTTCGACATGTTTTTAATCCATGTAAACAAGTTATCAATCCGGGAATGCGCTTTCAAACATTTCCTATGCTTTATTGCCATCCATGGAATCAAACGCTATGACTTTGCCAATTGCAGCCTCCAGCCCCTCCTTCGATTTTTTAAGCGGAGGAGGCGAAATGGGTGCGTTGATGCGTGCGTATGCCTGGAGCGACACCCCTCTTGGCCTTCCGCTAACATGACCTTCTGTTCTAAAAACAAATCTTCGTTTGCTTCTGACAAGCAAGCATCCCATGTTCATTTGGTGGGGGCCTGAGCTACTGCAGTTTTATAACGACGCGTACCGCGAAACCATGGGTCCCGAAAGGCATCCGAGTGCGCTGGGTCAGGATGGCAAATCCTGCTGGACTGTAATCTGGCACATCATCAGCCCGGAAATCGAGCAGGTCATGGCAGGGCACGGCGCAACGTGGCATGAGAACGCTCTGGTTCCGATAATGCGTCATGGCAAGCAAGAGAACGTATGGTGGACTTACGGCTACAGCCCGATTGAAGACAACTCGGGTCTACGCGGCATTCTCGTGATCTGCAAGGATGTTACCGAAGAGCATCTTTATAAAGAGGCACTGAAGGGTTCTTACCAAGCCCTGGTGCAGGCCTTGGACCAAGGGATCTGCATCATCGAACTGTTGTTTGACGCCTCTGGACGCGCGGTCGATTACCGATACCTTGAAACAAATCACGCATTCCAGCAGCAGAGCGGGCTGCAGGATACGGTAGGCAAAACTATCAAAGAGCTTGTACCTGAGATAGAAGCCCGTTGGATCGAAGCGTTTGGACGGGTTGCATTAACAGGCGAAGCGGTCCGCATCGAAGGCGAAGCGCTATCGATGGGACGCTGGTTCGATGTATCCGCTACCCGCGTGGGTGGTACTGAAAGCCGCCAGGTTGCCTTGCTATTCACGGACATTACGGAACGCAAGGCAATGGTAGAAAAGATGCAAAATGCCGACCGACGCAAGGATGATTTCCTGGCGATGCTCGCGCATGAACTGAGAAATCCGCTAGCGCCTATCGGCGCTGCGGCGGAACTTTTGAAAATGGTTAAGCTGGACGAGGCAAAGGTGCGCCAGACAAGTCAGATCATCGACCGTCAGGTCAAGCATATGACAAGTCTTATCGACGATTTGCTTGACGTCTCTCGCGTTACTCGGGGTCTGGTTGAGCTTAACAAGGAGCCTCACGACCTGCGCCATATCGTCACTGACGCGATCGAACAGGCTGCACCTTTAATTGGTTCGCGGCGACACCGTCTGGCGCTGCATGCGACATCAGCGATAACTGTCATCCAGGGAGACAAAAAGCGATTGGTGCAGGTGCTGACTAACGTCCTCAATAACGCCGCCAAGTACACCCCCGAAGGTGGCGACATTGAGCTTCGAACCGATGCAAATGATTCCTACGTTATTGTCGAGATCAGCGATACCGGTATCGGCATGGAACCGAGTTTGGTAGCGCGTGCGTTCGACCTGTTCGCGCAAGCCGAGCGCACCGCAGACCGCTCGGGTGGCGGACTTGGGCTCGGGCTGGCATTGGCAAAGACCTTGGTTGAGCTTCATGATGGAACGGTCCGTTGTGAAAGTGGGGGCGTTGGCAAAGGCAGCAAGTTCACGATCTGTTTGCCGCGTTTGCAAGTTCAAGAGGGACAAGATAACCATCTCTACAATGAGACCGGCGCTCAAAACAAGACACGTGCTCTGCGCATACTGGTAGTCGATGACAACGTCGACGCAGCAAACATGCTTGCCATGCTGTTGGAGGCATCCGGGCATGACGTGTTCGTGGAATATGGGGCACGAGCAGCACTGCAAAGAGCAAAGACGGAGCGGCCCCATGTATGCCTGCTCGATATTGGCTTACCAGAAATCAATGGAAATGATTTGGCGCAACAGCTGCATGCGCAAGCTGAAACTGCTGATTCGGCCCTGATCGCCGTGACCGGTTATGGCCAGGAAACAGACCGGAAGCAAACCATGGCGTCGGGGTTTCACCACCATCTTGTCAAGCCAGTAGACGCAGGAAAGCTGACAGCGTTGTTAGCGACAGTCGGCGAGTCATGACCGCTCATTATCAAGGTAACGTCATTTTTCCCGACATACCAGCCTGGCTCTCCTCAATACTGCGTGGATGTCGATGTTCCAACCGGTCTATCTATCAGGCATGTGACTTCAAGCCGGACCCTACCGATTGCGTCCACTATTTCAGGGCTATTTTTGAAAAAAATGACTGTCAGCGCAGGGTCGATATCGCCTGTTGGCAAAGCGTGCGAATGGTCGGTACTGGGCTTTGCCCTGCACTAGTTGCCGCGCACCTTCGGCCATGCCGCCGCAACATCGGTCTCCAGCGCATCGGGGCGTGCCATGCACGACCAGTGTCCGGCCGGTACCGCAGCGCCTGGCAGCGATGATGTGGTTATTCGCGTTCCGCGTCAGCGGCAGCATTCGTGTCAGCCTCTGGTGTATTGAGAGACGGGAAGCACATTTTTGTGCCGTCCCATTTCTGGCCACACCAGCATTCGCCATCGGCGTTGATCAGGCAGGTATCGGTGCCACAGCAGCGTGGGTCATTCGTCATAAGAAATCCTGTTATCAATTGAGTACCCGGAGAGATCTGGATGCGGCTGCAAGCAAACCGAGGCAGTGCACTGTAACAAGGTTTCGGCAACTAGGAGCGGGACACGATTGGCTGCAGATTGAAGAGTGTTCGTTAAATTTGAAAGTGGCTGCTTTGGCAAGCCGCTACTTCACTGCGAATTTGCCCCCAACTGGTTAACACACGGCTGTCGCCAAACCGTTTTGTCATTGCCGCTGATGATGCTGCGGTTGTCAGCCACGACCGACGAATCGATCGTGGTCAAATTAGCCACGAGTGGTAACGCGGTGCGCGGTGCACTGACATCGTATGAGGCTAACGGCGTTATCACACCCTGTCCACGATGGACGCTGATCTCGCCTCTGCATAATGGAAAGTCTCCGTCATACAATACGGTAACGGTAGCACTAGATGTTTTTAGTAAATTCTTACTCGTTCCAGGATGTCAGAAGCTGTGCAACGGCGCTGATAGAAACATCCCAACTCAATTTAGCCCTGAAAGCAGACCAATGCTAGACAACGCAGACGACAGCGGCGAACCCACCCGCGCGGTACCGAGCGGACGCATGACGCGGCTGTTCGGTCTCGG
>JAYTZV010000143.1:0-4906 GCA_043741695.1 Burkholderiales bacterium | reverse complement strand
CTTCACATCATCCTCACGGTCAACCATCGCATATTCGGTATCGTAAGCCACCGCCCAGAACACGTTTCCAACCAACAGAATCCACGCCTGAAGCGGTATAACATTCAACACCGCCGCATACGCCATCGGAATCCCGAAGCCGAATGCAATCCCCAAATAAGCCTGCGGTATCGTAAAAAAACGTTTGAAATACGGATAAGTCCCGGCGATGATCACCGCTGCAATCGACATTTGTTTGGTCAGCAAATTCAACGGTAGAATCAGGCAGAACGCCACCAACGCCAGAACTACAGCAACCATTACTGCTTCCCACGCATGGATCAGCCCCGACGTCAGCGGCCGCTGCGCAGTGCGCTCTACATGCCGATCAATATCGCGATCGGCGAAATCATTGATCGCGCAACCAGCCGAGCGCATCAGCACGGTGCCGAGTATAAAAATCATTACCAGCGAGGGATCGGGGTGCCCGCGTGATGCCAACCATAAGGCTGAGAGTGTCGGCCATAGCAGAAGCAAAATACCAATCGGTTTGTCGAGTCGGATCAGGCGAAAGTAAAGGGCGAGTCGTCGCATGAAAACGCGATCAACCTTCGAGCAAATCAGCGTCCGGCAGCATGGTCACGCCCTCGATATCGCATCGCAATACCGCTGACTGGATCGCATCGATCGCAGCACGGCGCGTAAAACTTTTTCGCCAGGCGATAACGACACGACGCGATGGCACCGGTGGCGCAAGCGGTACATAACGCAGCATGCCGTCGGTTGCGTGTATGTCCGGCACCGAGGCGCGCGGCAGCACCGTGATGCCAATGCCCGAGGCGACCATGTGCCGGATCGTCTCAAGCGATGAGCCTTCGAAGGTGCGTGCGATGCCATCGCTACCGGTTGCAAAGCGCGACATCTCGGGACAAACTTCGAGCACCTGATCGCGAAAACAATGACCGTTACCGAGTAACAGCATGGTTTCGGTTTTCAGCTCGGCGGACGTAATGCTGGCGCGCTTCGCCCACGCATGATGCTTCGGTAGCGCGACCACAAATGGTTCGTCGTATAGCGGCTGCACCAGCAAGCCATGATCGTTGAAGGGCAGAGCCATGATTGCCGCATCGAGCTCACCCTGACGCAGCATTTCCAGCAGCCGCACGGTAAACTGCTCTTGCAGGATCAACGGCATCTGCGGCACCGTTTCGATCATGGTCTTCACCAGCGTCGGCAGCAAATACGGCGCGACGGTGTAGATGATGCCAAGCCTGAACTGCCCTGCGAGCGGGTCTTTGTTTTGTTTCGAGAGTTCCTTGATCGCGGCAGTTTGTTCCAGCACGCGCTCGGCTTGTGCGACGATTTGCGCACCGAGTGGCGTCATCGAAATCTCGGTGCCACCGCGTTCGAAAATCGTCACACCCAATTCGTCTTCGAGTTTTTTTATCGCAACCGACAAGGTCGGTTGCGCGACAAAACATGCCTCGGCCGCGTGGCCAAAATGTTTCTGGCGCGAGACGGCGACGATGTATTTGAGTTCGGTGAGTGTCATCAGAAAAAGTGGCGGCAAACATACCGCATAACAAAGCTATGCCGACATTGTGCGTTAAATCGCACTGCGGTGTGACACCAGCCGAACCGTACTGCCATCATGCGCCGCGTTGCGCTGCAAGCGGCGAGCCATCTAACGGAAAACGCTTGGTGATCGCTGCCGTAATACCGGCTGCATCGAGTCCGCATCCGGCCAGCAGTTGCGCGACATCGCCATGATCGATGAAGCGGTCGGGCAAGCCGAGGTGCAGGATCGGTCGTACGATACCTGCCTCTGCCAAAGCTTCTGCAACAGCACTGCCCGCGCCGCCCATGATTGCGCCCTCTTCGACAGTCACGATAAAGTCATGCGACAGTGCGAGTTGCTTAACCAGTTCGGTGTCGAGCGGTTTGACGAAGCGCATGTTGGCTACCGTTGCGTTGACACCCGCCGCCGCTTGCAGGGCCGGCGCAACCATCGTACCGAATGCAAGGATTGCAATCCGTTGACCTTCGCGCTTGATGATGCCTTTGCCAATCGGCAGTGAATCAAGCGCGGCATCGATGGCAGCACCAATACCGGCACCGCGTGGATAGCGTACTGCTGCCGGTCCCGGATGTTGATACGCGGTGGTCAGCATCTGCCGACATTCGTTTTCATCGGATGCCGCCATCACCACCATATTCGGAATACAGCGCAAGAACGCGAGATCGTAATTGCCCGCATGCGTTGCACCATCAGCGCCGACTAGACCTGCGCGGTCAAGCGCAAAGGTCACATCCAGATTTTGCAGCGCAACGTCGTGAATTAACTGGTCATAACCGCGCTGCAAAAACGTCGAATAAATCGCCAGTACCGGCTTCAATCCTTCGGTCGCCATACCAGCAGCAAACGTGACCGCATGCTGCTCGGCGATGCCGACATCGTAATACCGTTCTGGATACAGTTTTTCAAAGCGCACCATGCCGGAGCCTTCGCGCATCGCTGGCGTGATGCCGATCAGTCGCTTGTCGTGTGCGGCCATGTCGCACAGCCAGTCACCGAATACCTGGGTGTAGGTCATCTTGCCAGCCTTCGCAGGCTGGATGCCTTCTTCCGGATTGAATTTGCCAGGCCCGTGGTACAGCACCGGATCGGCTTCTGCCAGTTTGTAGCCCTGCCCTTTTTTGGTCACCACATGCAAAAACTGCGGCCCCTTTAAGTGCTTCAGATTTTGCAGCGTTGGAATCAGCGAATCGAGATCATGTCCATCGATCGGGCCGATGTAGTTGAAACCGAATTCTTCGAACATCGTGGCGGGTACCACCATGCCTTTGGCGTGTTCTTCAAAGCGTTTTGCCAATTCCAATACCGGGCCCGGCAGCACCGATTTACCGACGTTTTTTGCAGCCGCATAAAATTTGCCGGACATCAGGCGCGCCAGATAGCGATTCAATGCACCAACCGGTGGCGAAATCGACATGTCGTTGTCGTTCAAGACCACCAGCAAATTGATGTCGTCGTAGACGCCCGCATTGTTCATCGCTTCGAACACCATGCCGGCAGTCATCGCGCCATCACCAATGATGGCGACCGCATGCCGGCTCTCACCTTTGGTTTTGGCAGCGAGCGCCATGCCGAGCGCAGCTGATATTGAGGTGGAGGAATGCGCGGTGCCGAAAGTGTCGTACTCACTTTCGGCGCGCTGCGGAAAGCCGGAGATCCCGTTTTTTTGACGCAGCGTATGCATCTGCTCGCGACGACCCGTCAAAATTTTATGCGGATAAGTTTGATGGCCGACATCCCATACCAGCCGATCTTCCGGCGTGTTGAACACATAATGCAGCGCAATCGTCAGCTCGATGGTGCCAAGATTAGACGATAAATGTCCGCCAGTTTTGGATACCGAGTCGAGCACGAAAGCGCGCAATTCCTTGGCGAGTGTCGGCAACTGCTGGCGCGACAGGCGCCGCAAATCAGCAGGGTAATGTAAGGTATCGAGCAATGTCATTCTAGGCTTTCCGCTGCACGATCAACACCGCGAGGTCGCGCAGATGTCGTGCCTTTTCTCCAAACAGAGCGATCGCATCGCATGCGTCGCTGCATAATTTTTGTGCAAGTTGCTGCGACTGAGCCAGGCCCAGAATCGACACGTAGGTCGGCTTGTTTGCCACCGCATCCTTACCGGCAGTTTTGCCAAGCGTTGCGGAATCGGCAGTCGCATCCAGCACATCGTCGACAACCTGAAACGCGAGGCCAATCGCATTGGCGTAGTTTTCAAGTGCGGTCGATTCAGCGGGCGTGAGCGCCTTACCACACCATGCACCGAGCAAGACTGCAGCACGCAATAAAGCGCCGGTTTTCAGGCGATGCATGTGTTCAAGGTCATGGAGTGATAGCTGCAGGCCCACGCTGGCGAGGTCGATTGCCTGCCCGCCGCACATACCATCGGCACCAGCTGCATGCGCCAAGAGACGCAGCATCACCACGCAGCGTGACGGCGCGATTGGCAGATCCGCCAGCACTAAAAAGGCCTGCGACTGCAGCGCATCGCCCACCAGCAAGGCGGTCGCTTCGCTGTATTTGACATGCACGGTTGGCTTGCCGCGCCGCAGTGCATCGTCATCCATGCATGGCATGTCGTCATGAACAAGTGAATACGCATGGATCATTTCGATGGCAGAGGCAGCCCGCGCCACGCAGTGCGCATCAGCATCGAACAACGCCGCTGCTGCCGCAACGAGCAAGGGCCGAATGCGTTTGCCGCCACCGAGCACGGTATAACGCATCGCCTCGCGCAGCTCGGAGTGATTCGAGGCTGGCAGAAAGCGCTCCAGCGCAATTTCAGTGGCCGCCTGCTGCTGCTTTTGCCAGTCGTCGAAAGACTGTGCGACCGTCATTCGTCACCTTCCACCGCGAGCTCGCCACCGAAAGGTTTCAGCATGCCGGCTTCCAGTACCTTGACCTGCTGGTCGACACGATCAAGTTGCGCTGCGCAGAATTTGACAAGCTCGGAACCGCGCTGAAAGGCCGCAACCGAAGCTTCCAGCGGTAACTCGCCAGCTTCCATTTGCGCCACCAGGCGCGTAAGTTCTTCCATCGCTTCCTCAAAAGATGCAGGCGCGTCGGCAGTAGCGGATTTTTTTGGCATGGAAATTGGTGCAATCAGCATTGAAGCGAAAGCCAGCATTTTAGTGCAATCCGTTGACTGCGGATCAAATCAGCATCAGTGACACGCGCCGCACCAAAGCATCGGGCACTGCACCAAGACACGCACGGGATCAGGGCGCTGCATTGCTGTCGGGTATAATCGCGGGCTCTGTCCAAAAATTCCCTCTTCATATTATTTGAACATAGGTTTTTGCGGGTTCTTTCTCTCTTAGGTTGGTGCAAATTAATTTGGGGGTGGGGATGTCC
>JAYTZV010000142.1:0-4907 GCA_043741695.1 Burkholderiales bacterium | reverse complement strand
ACAGCGGAAACTACGAGAAGTTGCTAGTGCCATGGCGCAGTTATTTCAAGGATCGCCAGACGCCAGTGACGGAAATACGTGACATCCATAAACTGAAGATGATCAAGGATGGCGTGTTGATCCTGCCATCGGCGGTCGCGCTCAATAACGAAGAACGCACCGAAATTGCAGCTTTTCGCAACCGTGGTGGCTCAATTTTGACAACCTGGGCGACTGGAGCGCGCTACGACAAGGGGGAATGGGCAGGCTGGCAATTTTTGAACAGCATTGGTACCAAAATGCTCGGCGAAATTCCGGTTGAACCGGAAGCCAGCAACCTCATTTTGACTGGTGAGTCACCGCTGTCGTATTCACAACTTGCGGGACAGCGCATCTGGATGAGTAAGACCGCCGAGCGACCACTTCGCCTCAAGGGAGAAATGATTGGCGCGCGCATCATGGATTGGGCGCGCATCATCGATGACCGGCGTCGCGGCGAAGGCGCGGTGGTCTACACAGAGTTGGGGATAAGCCGTAGCGCGTCGTACGCATTTTCCGAGTCGACATGGGAGTCACATCCGGCAGCGGCCTACCTGCTGATCGACGATACGCTGAAATGGCTGGAGCACGAGCCGGAGATGGTACTTGCCGCCTGGCCGAACGGAAAAGCTGCGGCACAAGTCATTGAGATGGACACGGAGCAGGGCTTTCCGAATGCATTGGGCTTTGCGTCGATGATGCGTGAACTCAATTACCGCGCGACGTTTTATGTGCTGACTTCGGTAGCCAAACAATATCGCGATGTGTCGCAGGCGCTGGTTAAGGATTTCGATGTCGGTTATCACGCTGACGTGCATAACGGTTTCAAGGGTCAACCTGTCGCAGTCCAGGAAAATCGGATCAAAACCATGGAAGCGGATATGGCTGCGCTGGTGACAAATACGCGGGGCATGACTGGTTTTCGGGCACCACTTGAGTCGTATGACGCCACGACTGAAATCATGCTGCGTAAATACGGTATCCGCCATCATGCAGTTGATCCGGCGCGCACAGAATTTCGCCTCCCATCCTTTGCCCGCATCGAGGGCGCCGAGCCTGACGATAGCCTGGTTTTGCTACCAAGAACTCAGCGTGACGATATCAATATGATCGGGCAACAAATGACCGTTGAACAGATTGGCCAAGCGCTGGTGGATGATCTGGACACGGCCATCGATACCGGTTCACTCGGATTTTTGAGTGTTCACAGCCAGAATTTTGCGGAAGGCAGTACCTTGCGCTTGGCGATGCCACGTTTGATTGAACAAATTAAACGTCGCCGCATGCAAATCTGGCTTGCCTCATCGACCCAGGTCGCCGATTGGTGGCGCCTACGTAATCATCTGAAGCTGAAGACCATCCACACTGGCAAGCGACTCGATTTTGAAATGACGGTCACTGGTGACGAACCAATCGCTGGCGCGACAATCGTTGTGATGTTGCCCGAAAGAGATAATTTGCCAACGGTAGAGTCGTTGAAGGTGGGTTCGCCAGCGCCCACTGTGACGAAGCTCGACGATTACCGCGCCGCGGTGATTTTTTCTTCTTTAAGTCCTGGCAATTATTCTTACAAGACAACTTTTCGTTAATTTGCAAGCCTCGTATGCTTGATTAGCCAATTCAATTTGGCGGGTCGATGCATGCTCATGGCACGATAACGACTTTGCCAGTCACCTTGCGCGCCGCCATATCGTTTAATGCTTTCGCGGTATCGGCCAGCGCATAGCGTGCCGAGATGTGCGGGCGAATCGTACCGTTGGCCAGCCAGCTCATCAGTTGCTGCATCGCTTTTTGGTTCTCTGCCGGTTCGCGCCGCACAAAATCGCCCCAGAATACCCCGACTAAAGACGCGCCTTTCAGCAACATTAAATTCCACGGCAACTTCGGAATCTCGCCGTTGGCAAAGCCAACTATCAAATAACGGCCGCGCCAGCCAATCGAACGAAATACCGGCTCTGCGTAAATGCCACCAACCGGGTCATACACGACATCGGGGCCTTTGCCATCGGTGGCGGTTTTGATCGCTTCACGCAAGTCTTGAGTACTGTAGTTGATGGTCAGGTCGGCACCATGATCGCGGCACACGCGAAGCTTTTCATCGGACGAGGCGGCGGCAATCACGCGAGCGCCGAGCGCTTTGCCAATTTCGATGGCAGCCAAGCCGACGCCGCCTGCAGCACCGAGCACCAGCATGGTTTCGCCCGCCTTCAATTGGGCGCGGTCGACTACCGCGTGGTGCGAGGTGCCGTAGGTCAGCGTAATCGCTGCAGCGATATCGAAATCCATTTCTGCCGGCATTGGCATCAACGACTGCACTGGTGCGATGACACGCTCGGCAAATGCGCCCTGCGAGGTGAAGGCGATCACCCTGTCGCCGATTTTGTAGTCCGAGACGCCGTCGCCTATTGCCGTGATCACGCCGGACAATTCGCTGCCGGGAATAAAAGGCAACGCAGGTTTAGTCTGGTATTTGTTCTGGATAATTAGTACGTCCGGAAAATTCACACCGGCAGCGCGAATGTCGATGGCTACCTGCCCCGGACCAGGTGCGGTATCTGCGAGATCTTCGAGAGTGAGCGTATCGGGTAGGCCCCAGTTATTGCAGACAATTGCTTGCATTGTGGTGTTCCTCGTGGCGTTGGGAGCTGGGGTTAGATCAGAGATTGAAATAGAACGACCGTTAGATTTTATTATGCCGCAAATTCGTCACGCCGAGACCATTCAAAAGCAGTGCTTCGGTTAAACTCTCCATCATGAAAATATTAATCAGCAACGATGATGGTTATCTCGCACCAGGCATCGTGGCGCTGGCCGATGCGTTGGCTGCTATTGCCGAAGTAGTTGTGGTGGCGCCCGACAGCAACCGTTCCGGTGCCTCCAATTCGTTGACGCTCGATCGGCCGTTGTCGGTTTTTCAGGCGGCCAATGGATTTTATTTTGTGAACGGTACCCCCTCCGATTGTGTGCATGTGGCGCTGACCAGTGTGCTGCAGTTTGTTCCCGATCTGGTTGTTTCCGGTATCAATCAAGGCCAGAACATGGGCGACGATACGCTGTACTCCGGCACGATCGCAGCGGCAACCGAGGGCTACTTATTCGGCATTCCGTCGATCGCATTTTCGCAGGTTGACCCAGGTTGGGGCGAACTCGACGCGGCTGCGCGAACCGCCCGCGATATCGTGCAACGCAAATTCGAGCAGCTCGACAAACCGTATTTGCTCAGTGTGAATATTCCCAATTTGCCCTATGCCGAGCTAGGCCCGATCACAGCCACACGACTGGGCAAGCGCCATAAATCCGAGCCAGTCATCAAAATGAAGGACCCGCACGGCCGCGACATTTTCTGGATTGGACCGGCCGGCAAGGCACGCGACGCCGGTGAAGGAACTGACTTTCATGCCACCGCGCAAGGCTGTGTATCGATCACGCCATTGCAGATTGAACTTACCCACGGGCGCCAGCTTGACGCGTTGAAGCAAGGTCTGGCATGAGCGAGAAAGACAAGCGATTTCCCTTGTCGCTGTCTTCGGTTGTGTCGCCGGCTGTGCGCACCAATTCGTCCAGGCCGTCAGCGCGGGTCGCTACGCCACAGACGGCGACGCAAAACGCGGCGCGCAATGGGCAACCTGCGCAACCAATACAAACCAACGAGCGTCGCGCCAGCAATGGCAACGATCGCCCGCAGCCGCTGGTGTCGGAAAGTGTGCGCAAGGCGATGGTCGCGCGTGTTGCCAGCCAGGGTGTGAAGGATGCAATTGTTCTGGCAGCGATGGAGCAAGTTCAGCGTCATCTGTTCATGGAGCCGGGTTTAATTGCCCAAGCCTATGTCGATGCATCGATTCCGATTGGCTATCATCAAACGATTTCACAGCCGTATATTGTTGCGCGCATGATCGAAGTGATGCGACACGGTGGTAAATTAAACCGAGTGCTGGAAATCGGTACCGGTTGTGGCTATCAGGCGGCGGTGCTGTCACTGGTGGCACGCGAGGTGTATTCGATTGAGCGGATTCGCCCGCTGCATGAATTGGCACGATCAAATTTGCGGCCGATGCGCATTGCAAATATCCGCTTGCATTACGGAGATGGTATGCTTGGCTTCCCGCAGGTGGCACCCTTTGACGGCATTATTCTCGCTGCAGCCGGGCTGGAAGTGCCTCAAGCATTACTCGATCAACTGTCCATTGGTGGGCGATTGGTTGCACCGGTAGGTGCCCGACATCAGGTGTTGCAATTGATTGAACGCGTCAGCCAGTCTGAGTGGATCACCAGCACGCTAGAAGATTGTCACTTTGTGCCGCTGCGACCAGGCGTGGTTTGACCCAATGCCGTTCCGGCAAACTGATTTCAAGCAGAATGAAAAAATCCACTTTCCTGTCCTTCTTTTTATCCATTACCTCCATCGGCCTCTTGGCTGGCTGCGTTACTCCCCGGCGCCCGGCGCCGGTCGTCGATATGGCAACGCAGTCCGGTGCGGTGCGCCCATCAAGCGAGCCTTCGGCTAGTGCGCGACCTGCAGACGAGCGCGGCTACCATACGGTCAGAAAAGGCGAAACGCTGCTGCGTATCGCGCAGGATTTCAACCAGAATTTCCATGATCTCGTAATCTGGAATAATTTGTCGAACCCTAACGATATTCGGGTCGATCAAGTATTGCGCGTGCTGCCACCAAACGGTAGCGCGCAGACCGGCAGTATCGGTGGCGGATCTGGTGTCGAGGTGCGACCGTTGAATGGTTCAACAGGGTCGAGCGTCGCCTCACCCGTTACTTCCTCTGCTACGGTTGGCACTACCAAAACCGGCCCGCGTGGTGACAAGCGGCCGTATTCCGAAGCTGCGCTCGCTGAGCTGCAAAAGGGCGAGTCGGCCACAATAGCACCATCCGCAGC
>JAYTZV010000141.1:0-4911 GCA_043741695.1 Burkholderiales bacterium | reverse complement strand
CAGCTGGGTTTTGATCTGGATAAAGAGTTTTTCAAATCGATCTACGTCGGAAAAAGTACGGCCGAATTCATCTACACCGAGACTGCCTCTCAGGTTATAAAAATTCATCAGGACCAATCGCAAGGTGCACCACTTAGCATCGATATACGCCGCGCAGATCGTACGGTTTTAAGCAGCATCAACACGATCGAGCGACCAACGGTATTGGCTGCGCGCCGCGATATGCAATCATGGGAATTGCTGCAGCTCGAATCAAGTTCCCTGCGCCGCCCCGATGAGTTTTTAGCTAAAAGTACCGTCTCTGAACATGGAGAACATTTGCCTGCAACGCTGGATCGCTTGCAAAAAAATCAGGAGATTGCGAATCAGCTTGCCGACCTGCTGCCCGATGTGAAAAACGTCTCAGTCGACGTTGATGAAAAACGGCAGTTAAAGACGCTGTATTTGGAGACCACCAACAACATCAGGCATGAGGCCAGAGCTTTATCTGATGGTACGCTTCGCTTTCTGGCGCTGGCCGTGATCGGCGCAGACGCTGCTGCCGGTGGCGTCATCTGCCTTGAAGAGCCCGAAAATGGTATTCACCCAGCGCGGATTCCGCCGATCGTTGAATTGCTTTATCAAATGGCAGTCGATAAAACTGTACCTGTGGATGAATCAAATCCGCTACGCCAAATTATCGTGGACACGCACTCGCCGTTAGTGATTCAATCCATTGCATCTGAAGATATCGTGGTGTGGCAAAGCTATAAGCACGACGGTGCGTCGTTATCAGTTTTTAAGCCCATCGAAAATACCTGGCGATCAAAAACGAAAGGTTCATCGAAGGTTGTTTTTGGCGCTTTGATCGATTTTCTGTGGCATCGAGGAAGCCCGTTACCGGATGTGCATGGTCGTGTTCGACTCGATGACGTATTTAAAACCCAGCTCAGTTTATTGCAGGGCTAACTGGTTCAGCATGCGCATCTACACTTACACGTTGTTGACCGATGGGAGCTCTGACGAAGCACTTCTGCCGATGATCGACTGGTTGGTGGAACAGCACTTCAATGGTCTGCGGTTCCAATCCCAGTTCGTACGCGACTTGGGCAAGGTCGGCACCGACTTGTTGTCGCGCCTCGATGCGGCGCTCCATCAATTTCCATGTGATCTTTTGATTCTGCATTGTGATGCAGAAAAAGAGTCCCATGCGTTTCGGTATGCCGAAGTCAAGCACGCGGGTGATCAACGCATGCAGCGTTGTGTGCCCGTCGTTCCAGTGAGGATGACCGAAGCGTGGAGATTGTCGGATGAAGTCGCCATCCGTGCAGCAGCTGGCAATCGCTACGGCAAAAACGCCCTCGATATTGCGGATAAGACGCAATGGGAATCGTTGAAAGATCCTAAACAGGTTTTATTCGATGCACTTGCCAAAGCGTGGGAGAAGTCCGGCCGCGCATTACAAAAATTTCAGGTATAAAAACGTCGGCACAGTGTGACGCGATTAACGGAGTCTTTTTCCGCGCTGCGCGAACTACATGCTTTTGACGCATTTGAAAACGAACTCATCCTCCAAATAAATAAGGTCAAACATGCTTTGGATTAAATCACTCCACATCGTCTTCATCGTCTCGTGGTTTTCGGGACTGTTCTATCTGCCGCGACTGTTCGTTAATCTCGCTGCGGTACAAGACGTCGCCACCATCGAACGTCTGCTGCTGATGTCGCGAAAGCTATTTCGCTTCACGACGTTGCTGATGGTGCCTGCACTGATCTTCGGTCTGTGGCTGTGGCTTGGCTACGGTATTGGCAAAGGGCCGGGCAATGGCTGGATGCATGCCAAGCTGGCGTTCGTGATTTTAGCGATTGGTTACCATCATGCGTGCGGCTCGATGCTGAAAAAATTCGAACGTGGCGTCAATAAACGTAGTCACGTCTTCTATCGCTGGTTCAATGAAGTGCCGGTGCTGTTGCTGGTCGCAATCGTGATTCTGGTCATCGTCAAACCGTTCTGATTCGTCGGAGTCCATCATGCCCAAGTCATGCGAGTATTTTTTTGCACCGCAGTCTCCGTATGCCTACCTTGGTCATGCGCGTTTCGTTGCGATGGCTAAGCAGCATGGCGCGCAAGTGGTGTTGCGACCGTGCGATCTAGGCAAAGTGTTCAGCGTATCGGGTGGATTGCCACTGCTGCAGCGCGCACCACAGCGTCAAGCCTATCGCCTATTGGAGATGCAGCGCTGGGCTGACTATCTGCAGCTGCCGATGAATCTGCAACCAAAATATTTTCCAGTCTCTGGTGATGCGGCTGCGCGCCTGATCATCGCCGCCAAGCTCGCACACGGCACGCATACCGCGGTGACGCTTGCAGGTGCAATCATGCAGGCGGTCTGGGTCGACGAAAAAAATATCGCTGATAACGACATGCTAATAGTGCTGGCGACGATGCAGGAACTCGATGGCAAGGCACTGTTGAAAGCGTCGGGCACGGTAGCAGTGCAAAGTGAATATGACGCCCATACCGATGCCGCAATCGCGGCCAATGTGTTCGGTGCGCCATGGTTCGTCGTTGATGGCGAAGGATTCTGGGGTCAGGATCGGCTCGATTTTGTCGAACGCGCATTAGAGAAGCGTTGATCAATGCATGCGTGTGTTCACCGCAAAAATCCAACAGCGCATTACTTCGTAAAATAATTTTTATCTCGACGATCACGCCGGATCGCAGTGAATTCACCACGGACAAAAGGTACCCCAATGAACAGCAAACCGTATTCGTATTTCTGTCCTTGCCCACGCGGCATGGAAGCCGCACTCGCTGAAGAACTTGGTGAGATCGCTGGAAATCATCCGACCTTGAAAGTCCACAATCAGGTGCCAGGCGGCGTGCATTGCTCCGGGCAGTTGACCGATGCGTATCAGATCAATCTGCATTCACGCATCGCGTCACGCGTGCTGATGCGCATTGCCCATGCCAGCTATCTGAATGAAAACGATATCTACGATCTGGCGCTGGCGCAAACCTGGGAAGACTGGTTCAGCGTGCATTGCACGATCCGTATCGATATCACCGCGATCAAATCGCCGCTGAAAAGTCTCGAATTTACGACGCTGAAAATCAAGGATGCAATCTGTGACCGCTTTCGCGAACAATTCAATGAACGACCATCGGTCGACACCAAAACGCCGGATATGCGCATCGTTGGCTTCATCGATGCCCGCAATGTAACGCTCTATCTCGATACCAGCGGCGAGCCCTTGTTCAAACGCGGCTGGCGGCTGGAAACTGGTGACGCGCCGCTGCGCGAAAATCTTGCTGCAGGCTTGTTGCGCGTGTCAGGGTGGACGCCCGGCATGGTGTTATTCGATCCGATGTGCGGTAGCGGCACGATTTTGGCCGAAGCCGCACAAATGCTGACCGGTATTCCACCCGGTGCACGCCGCAGCTTTGCGTTTGAAAAATTTCACGGCTTTCTGGCAGCAGAATGGGCGGCGATCAAAAGTGCAATCAAGGCCAATCCCATTCCCTCAGAGCCGACGATTTTTGGCAGCGATATTTCGGGCGACGCTATCATCATGACGCGCAATAATTTACATCAGGCGGGCATTCCATTTGAGGTGCCGCTTAAGCAAATCGAAGCACAGGAAATCAAGCCACTGACCGACGTGCCCGGTATTTTGCTGACCAATCCTCCGTATGGTGAACGGATCGGCGTGCGCGGTGATAGCTCGGTCGAAGACGATGAATTGGCGAAGCAGTTTTTCAGCGCATTTGGTACGACCTTGAAGCAGCGCTTTGCCGGATGGAAGGTATTTTTGTTTACGGCGGACTTGGGCTTACCGAAATTATTGCGCTTGAAAGAAGCGCGCAAGACACCGTTTTTTAACGGCGCGCTGGAATGCCGATTGTTCCGGTTTGATATGGTGCAGGGATATAACCGGCGGGACGAAGCAAAGCCTAAATCGCTTAACGCCGATTTATCGCGGGAACATTAAACGTCGGTCACTACGCGGCACTTGAAACAAGTGTCGTGCAACTGACCAACCACGCGTCATGTAACTAATCAGGCAACTGACCAGGAAATTGACTACACAATGGGCCACGCTACCAAAGACGCAGTCTGCGCGACTAACGCCCATCCATAAAAATTTTCAACTTATCCGAGCGTGAAGGATGACGCAGCTTTGCCAGTACCTTGCCTTCGATCTGGCGAATCCGCTCACGCGTGACTTCGAACTGCTTGCCAACTTCTTCCAGCGTATGTTCCGATACCGTATCGAGGCCGTAGCGCATTCGCAAAATTTTCGCTTCGCGTGGCGGCAGTGAATCCAGCACTTCCTTGATCGCCGAGCGCATCGATGCGCCCACTGCCGCGTCAAGCGGATTGGCAGTCACGCTGTCTTCAATAAAGTCACCCAACTGCGCATCGCCATCATCACCCACTGGTGATTCCATCGAAATCGGCTCACGCGCAATTTTCATGATCTCGCGGATTTTTTGTTCCGGCAATTCCATGTGCAACGCCAGCGTCGGCAAGTCGGCTTCGACACCTGTCTCTTGCAAGATACGACGCGAAATACGATTAAGTTTATTGACGGTTTCCAGCATGTGCACCGGCACGCGAATCGTGCGAGCCTGATCGGCAATCGCCCGCGAGACCGCTTGCCGAATCCACCAGGTGGCGTAAGTTGAAAATTTGTAGCCACGGCGATATTCAAACTTATCCACCGCTTTCATCAGGCCAATATTGCCTTCTTGAATTAAAATCTAAAAATTGCAAGCCGCGATTGGTATATTTTTTAGCAATTGAAATAACAAGGCGCAAATTGGCCTCAATCATTTCGCGTTTAGCGCGGCGCGCACGCGCTTCGCCCGTGGTCATTTGCTTATTAATTTCTTTCAACTCTTTAATCGGAATACCGACTTTAACTTCT
>JAYTZV010000140.1:0-4914 GCA_043741695.1 Burkholderiales bacterium | reverse complement strand
TTGAAGATCGACTTATGCAAACATCCAAGCCACGACCAGTTCACAAATTTGTCACCACATTCATCAATCACAGGAGATTCGCATGGCAATGACGGCCGCAGAGGTATTGAAAATGGTGAAAGACAACGAAGTCAAGTTCGTTGATTTCCGTTTCGCCGATACCAGAGGCAAGGAGCAGCATGTTACGGTGCCCGTTTCACACTTCGATATGGACAAGTTCGAAGGCGGTCATGCTTTTGACGGCTCATCGATCGCTGGCTGGAAGGGTATCGAGGCATCGGACATGATCCTAATGCCAGATCCGAACACCGCAAACATCGATCCGTTCATGGAAGAAACCACGCTGTTCATGCAGTGCGACGTGATCGAGCCATCCGATGGCAAGGGCTACGACCGTGATCCACGCTCGATCGCCAAGCGCGCTGAAGCGTATCTGAAATCATCGGGCCTGGGCGACACCGCCTACTTTGGTCCAGAGCCAGAATTCTTTATTTTTGACAGCGTGCGCTGGAAAGTCGGCATGGATGGCTGCTTCGTCAAGATCGATTCGGAAGAAGCATCATGGAGCACCGGCGAGAAGCTCGAAGGCGGCAACAGCGGCCACCGTCCGGCAGTCAAGGGTGGCTATTTCCCGGTCCCTCCAGTCGACAGTATGCAAGACATGCGTTCGGAAATGTCGCTGATCCTGGAAGGCATGGGTATTCCAGTTGAAGTGCATCATCATGAAGTCGCTGGCGCAGGTCAAAACGAACTGGGCACCAAGTTTTCAACATTGGTCGAGCGCGCTGACTGGACCCAAAACCTGAAATACGTCGTCTGGAATGTGGCGCACACCTACGGTAAAACCGCAACTTTCATGCCAAAACCAATCGTTGGCGACAACGGCTCAGGCATGCACGTGCATCAGTCGGTCTGGAAAGACGGCAAGAACCTGTTTGCTGGCGACGGCTATGCCGGTCTGTCAGAATTCGCGTTGTACTACATCGGCGGCATCATCAAGCACGCACGCGCCTTGAATGCCATCACCAATCCGGGTACCAATTCGTACAAGCGTCTAGTGCCAGGCTTCGAAGCACCGGTCAAGCTGGCTTATTCAGCGCGTAACCGTTCGGCATCGATCCGTATCCCGCATGTGCCGAATCCAAAAGGTCGTCGTATCGAAACCCGTTTCCCGGATCCGCTGGCAAACCCATACCTGTGCTTTTCCGCACTGCTGATGGCAGGTCTGGATGGCGTGCAGAACAAAATTCATCCGGGCGAAGCAGCATCGAAAGATCTGTATCATCTGCCACCCGAGGAAGATGCATTGATTCCAACCGTATGCTCATCGCTTGATCAGGCACTCGAGCACCTTGATAAGGACCGCGAGTTCCTGACCCGTGGTGGCGTGTTCAGCGACAGCATGATCGATGCGTATATCGAGCTGAAAATGCAGGAAGTGACGCGTTTCCGCATGACGACCCATCCAGTCGAATTCGACATGTATTATTCGCAATAAAATTGATCGACCGCTACCGAAGTTTGGTAGCAAATTAAAAAAGGCGGGAATTTCCCGCCTTTTTTGTTGTCCATTTGCGGTATTGATCTGTATTGCAGTGCGCAACGTTTGTAATGCGGCGCGCATTGTCCTACACTAAATCTCCGAGAGACAAGTTACTTAAAAGAAATTATGAAACTCAAACTTTTCGCCTCCGCGCTACTATCACTCGCCATGCAATTTGCGCATGCTCAATCTGATGTATTCGTCTGCGTCGACGAGCGTGGCAACAAGGAATACAAAAATACCGGTGCCACTAAAGGATGCAAACGCATCGATCTGGCCAGTGTGACTGTAATGGCTTCGCCGCGGCGTTCGCCTGTGGTGGCGCAAACTGCTTCGATCAAGTCGGCTGGATCGCCGGGCGACTTCCCGAAAATCGATAGCTCGACACAGAAAACCCGGGACAACGATCGTCGCCAAATTTTGCTGGACGAGATGAAGACCGAAGAAGGCAAACTGGCCGGGCTTAAAAAAGAGTTCAACGGTGGCGAGCCGGAGCGACAGGGTAATGAGCGAAACTACGCCAAATACCAGGAGCGCGTCGCTGGTATGAAAGAAGAAATCGGTCGCACCGAAAAAAATATCGAGGCGCTCAGGCGTGAATTGGGTAATCAAAAATAACCGTCCTCGCTGTCGTTTAAATTTAATCTGTTGAGGCCGCTGATTGCGGCCTTTCTTTTTTTGGGTCATCGTGAAAATACCTGTTACTTCCCTGGTCGGCCTCGACCTGCTGGCGTCAGCCATCGTTATCCTTGATCGGGACGGCTTTATTGCCTACGCCAATGCAGCTGCCGAGACCATGCTGGAGTCCTCGTTCAAGTCCCTCAAAACACAGCGGTTGTTTGATTTATTTACGAATGGCGAAGAACTCGAATCGATATTTCAGGAAGCGGTCGAGCGGCAGTTCGCCGACAAGCGTCAGGACTTGACCCTGGAGCGTAGTGGACGCGACCAGTTGCAAATACACGTTGCTGTTACTGCACTGGACAATCCCGATTCTCCGGTCTTGATCGAAATGCGCGAAAACGTCCAGCAGCTGAAACTGGATCGTGAAGAGCGTCTGCTCGATCAAAGTCTCGCCAACAAAGAGCTCATTCGCAACCTCGCGCATGAGATCAAGAATCCGCTTGGCGGCATTCGCGGCGCTGCGCAATTGCTCGAACTCGAATTGCCCGAGCGTCATTTGAAAGAATTGCGTGAATATACCCAAGTCATTATCAAGGAAGCCGACCGCTTGCAAACCTTGGTAGATCGTTTGCTGGCACCGCATCGCCGCCCGCATATTGTCGGTGATGTCAACATCCATGAGGTATGCGAACGCGTGCGCAGTCTGATCCTGGCGGAGTTTCCGGTCGGACTGACGATTCGGCGTGACTACGATTTGTCGCTTCCCGATTTTCGCGGCGACAAGGAACAGCTGATTCAAGTCGTGCTCAATATTGCCCATAACGCCGCTCAGGCATTGTCCGAGCGGATTCGCGCGGGCGATGCGGAGCTGCTTTTGCAGACGCGTGTAGCCCGTCAGATCACATTGGCCAAGGTGCGTTATCGGCTGGCACTAGACTTGCATATCACGGACAACGGACCAGGTATCCCGAGCGAAATTCGTGACCGGATTTTTTTCCCGCTGGTGTCGGGCAAGGATGGCGGCAGCGGCCTCGGATTGACGCTTGCACAGACATTTGTGCAGCAGCATTCCGGTGTCATCGAATGCGAGAGCGCGCCCGGATGCACAGATTTCCGAATACTGATTCCACTCCCTTGAGCCAGGGTGTGGTCGAACGAGACAAGACTTGGCGATCATCGCGATGATCGTTTCACGACGCGGATATTGACACGACTATGAAACCAATCTGGATTGTGGATGACGACGAATCAATTCGCTGGGTGCTCGAAAAAGCGCTCGCCCGCGAAAATCTCGCAACGCGCAGCTTTTCCAATGCACGTGATGCGAAAGACGCGCTGCAGCATGATATACCGCAGGTATTGGTATCCGATATCCGGATGCCGGGCGGCTCTGGTCTGGAGCTACTGCAAACCGTCAAGTCCAGTCACCCAGGTTTGCCGGTCATTATCATCACGGCGTTTTCTGATCTCGATTCTGCGGTAGCGGCGTTTCAGGGTGGCGCATTTGAATATCTTGCCAAGCCGTTCGATGTCGACAAGGCCGTCGAGCTGATCCGCAGGGCACTGGACGAGAGTTTGCGTGAGGCGAATGTCGAACAGGTGTTGGCAGAGACACCGGAAATTCTTGGTCAGGCGCCGGCAATGCAGGATGTATTTCGTGCCATTGGCCGTTTATCGCAATCGAATGTTACGGTATTGATCACGGGTGAATCCGGCACTGGCAAGGAACTAGTCGCACGTGCCTTGCACAAGCACAGTCCGCGCGCGTCGCAGCCGTTCATTGCATTGAATACCGCAGCGATTCCGAAAGATTTGCTGGAATCGGAATTATTCGGACACGAGCGCGGCGCGTTCACCGGTGCGCAAGCAACGCGCCGCGGGCGCTTCGAGCAGGCCGAGGACGGTACTTTGTTTCTCGATGAAATTGGCGACATGCCGTTTGATTTACAGACTCGGCTGCTGCGGGTGTTATCGGACGGTCATTTCTATCGCGTCGGTGGCCATCAGCCATTGAAAGCCAATGTGCGTGTGATCGCAGCGACCCACCAGAATCTGGAACAGCGCGTGCGCGAGGGATTGTTCCGCGAAGACCTGTATCACCGATTGAACGTGATTCGCCTGCGGCTACCGAGCATGCGCGAGCGACGTGAAGACATTCCGATTTTGACCCGCTATTTTTTGGCGCAGAGCGCAAAGCAATTGGGTGTCGATGCCAAGCGAATGACTGAATCGGCGATGTTGTTTTTGGCCGGACTTGATCTGCCGGGCAACGTACGCCAGCTTGAAAATCTGTGTAACTGGATTACCGTGATGGCACCGGGGCAAAATGTCGAAGTCAAGGATTTGCCGCGCGATCTTATTGAAGGGGGTAGTTTTGCACCACCACCACCACCACCGCAGCCGTCGCCACCATCGGTTGCGATGCCAGCCGCCATCGCACCAGTGCCGGGCTCGGCCAATGGCTATCACGTAGCAGCAACTAGCCCGCAGTCAGCAGGTGAGCCAGAAAGCTGGATTCACCTGCTGGAAATGGAAGCGGCGCGGATGTTGACTGCCGGACGTCCGGAAGTCATGGATGCGCTGGGTCGGCAATTTGAGTCAGCGCTGATCAAGATCGCCCTGAAGCATACGCATGGTCGTAAAAACGATGCGGCGGTTCGACTCGGTATCGGTCGCAACACGATCACGCGAAAAATCCAGGAACTCGATATTGATGGTGCGAGGGACGACTGAAAAAGGTGCTGAAA
>JAYTZV010000139.1:0-13539 GCA_043741695.1 Burkholderiales bacterium | reverse complement strand
GTTGCTTGCGTTTTTCTTTAAGCTTGAGCTTGTTCTTGTCGAATTTTTTACCGAATGCCATGTGAGGCTCCTGTATCTATAAGGGGTTCGAAATCAATGATGTGAAATACCAGACTTTTACTGTTGCGATTCTTGCGTGCCAGAAAACCGGTGAACTGGTAGGTTTGCCCCAACTGGGCCCGATCGAATCTGCCTGAAATCTCACCCGCTGCAATCGCGGCAATTTCAAACTCTGTCAATCGTTCAACCTTCGCTTCTGTTTGTTGCGATGCGTGCAGCAGTCTGGCTGACACTATCGGGATACCTGCGGGTGTAAAACGCAAAATTTCTCGTTCGACAATGCTGGCAACAACCTGAAGCTTGTTCACAATCTCCTGTCAACAATTACGCGGCAGGTGCCTCGGCGCGGTGGCTCTTGGCGGCGTCCTCTTTCTGCACGGCCTTCATCATTGGTGAAGGAGCGGTTTCGGCTTTCTTCATTTTGACGGTCAGGTGGCGCAGCACGGCATCATTGAATTTGAAGCCGGTTTCGATTTCAACCAGGGTCTCGTTGTCGCATTCGATGTTCATGCAGACATAGTGGGCCTTGGCCAATTTTTGGATCAGGTAAGCCATTTGACGGCGGCCCCAATCTTCGACGCGATGGACTTTGCCATTGCGGGTCGCTACGACTGCTTTGTAGCGTTCGATCATCGCGGGCACTTGCTCGCTCTGATCCGGATGGACGATAAATACGATTTCATAATGACGCATACATGCTCCTAAGGACGGATTGAAGAATCGCCCACCCCGGCGTCAAGACGAGTGTGGGAAGAGGAAAAACCCAATACTATAACTGCAAATAGCGGAAAACTCAATGTATTCAGGTGCTTGCCTGCGACCCTAGCTGATATTAGCGATTTTTACCTCGAATCTGCTTGCGCTTGCAGGAATACTGTATGAAACTACAGGCTGTTTATTTACCCAGTCAGGCTGCTGCCATGCTCAAGCTTACCGCTCGCCAGGAGCAAATACTCGAATTGATTCGCGACGCGATTCAGAACACGGGCTTTCCTCCCACACGCGCCGAGATTGCCAATGAATTAGGCTTTCGTTCCGCTAACGCAGCTGAGGAGCATCTACAAGCGCTGGCTCGCAAAGGTGCTATTGATATTGCACCAGGTACCTCGCGCGGTATTCGCCTGCGTGACATGCATGTCGATCGTAGCGCGCAACAACTTGCACTCCCTCATTCAGCGTTAATGCAGTTAAGTCTGCCGTTGATCGGACGCGTTGCTGCCGGCTCGCCGATTCTTGCACAGGAGCACATCGAAGCGACCTATCAAGTTGATCCAGCTCTTTTTTCTGCGAGACCGGATTATCTGCTCAAGGTGCGCGGCATGTCGATGCGCGATGCCGGCATCCTGGACGGTGACTTGATTGCAGTAAAAAAAACCGATCAGGCGCGCAATGGTCAGATCGTGGTCGCCCGGCTTGGTGACGATGTGACAGTGAAGCGGTATCGCAAATCCGAGACCATGATTGAGTTGTTACCTGAAAATCCCGATTTCAAAACCATTCATGTCCAACCGCACGATGATTTTTCCCTCGAAGGTTTGGCGGTAGGATTGATGCGCGCTTGGGGTTGATGCTGATTGAAAAAAATTGCTGGCGTCGGTCCATGCGGCTACCAATGCGTTGATGGTTACTTGCCGGGCGACGCGCGAATGATCTTTACAACGCTGAGAATCAGCCGCCTTTAATACGATCGCCCCGCCACCAAAAAAATCGCTACAGCAAACGACTATGGCGTGGCAACGACGCCGCCAGATAGTCGTGCTGGTCCGCCAGAATATTCCGTCCTGACAGTAAAAAATGTTCGGCGCGGCAAGGCTGATAAGGAACATAGACCAGCGGTCGAAACTCTGCCACCGAGCGCGAGTCTTTTTCATTATTGCACTTGCGGCAAGCGGTAACGACATTCATCCAGACATCTTTTCCACCTTTGGATTTCGGTACAAGATGATCGCGTGAGAGCTGATTACGCGGAAATTTTGTCGCGCAATAAGCGCACAAGTGATGATCACGCCGAAACAGCAAATCGTTGTCGTCACCCAAAGGGAGCGGGCGTAGCATCTTCGCCATAATTTCGCTACCGGCGACGGCGATGATTGGCTTGACAGCAATGGTGGACTGCACGCCATCATGTCGATACCCGCCACGGAATACTAAATCCTCGGACCCCAATTCCCACGCCACCTTGTTAGTCGCGTAATAATGAATCGCTTCTTTGGGCGACAACCAGCTAAACGGATTACCTGCAATATCGAGGGTCAGAATTTGGTGGTGTGAGTTCATAGTCAGATTCCCGGTTGACACCTCCTAAGTTACAGGGAAAGTGCTGTTCGTGCAGGAAATCTGCAGCGGGTTGCCGACATGCCAATCGGGAGTGCCAGATAAAAAACGGCGTTACCGAATTTCCTCGGTAACGCCGACCTGATGACGACAAAATTTTCCTGCTTATTTCATCGACGCCGCAGTAGCCATTCCCGTTGCCGTCGGCACCGACAAGTGTGCGGACTCGATGTGACCGGACATCGCCCACGCCATCCACTTACTGCGCGCGGCGACGACCAGAACAAAGGCAAGTGCAGCAAAGCAGCCAAAGGTGACAAATCCCATCTGATAGCTGCCAGTACTTTCGCGCGCCATGCTCATCACGACGGGCAGATAAAAGCCGCCGATGCCGCCAGCCGCACCAATGATGCCGGTCATCACACCGGTCTTGCCTTGCCAGCGCTGCGGAACTAACTGAAACGTTGCACCATTGCCAAGACCAAAGCACGCATACATGGCGAACAATAAGGCAATGCCTCCAACCAGCGGCGGCATCGTCGCTGCAAACGCAAAATCCAGTATCGAAATTCCGGCGAGCAGCACGAGCAGCGCACGCACGCCGGTAACCTTGTCAGCGATAAAACCGCCGATTGGTCGGACCATCGCGCCAGTAAAGGCCATGGCCGCCATCAGCAAACCCGCATCGACTTTTGATAATTGGTACAACGTTGTCAGCAACAGCGATACGTACGATGACATGCCGACAAAACCGCCGAACGTAATGCTGTACACCAGCATCACGATCCAGGTGTCGCGTTCCTTCAATACTGCGCGATAACGCTGTGGCAACACTGCGATGGCGATCAGCGCTCCCAGAAATGGCAACAACAGCAAGCCGGTTTTTCCCTGCCCGAGAATGCCCGCATGCACCAGCAATACCAACCCGATCAAACCAACCAATGTCACCAGAAAACCGCCGAAAGCAGGAATGAAACTGCCTGATTTCGGGCTGCTGTCTTTTGCCCAAAAAAAGACGGCGAGTGCGGTCAGCGCCAGCAGAGGAAGCGCCGCGGTAGTGGCAGCTTGCCAGCCAAAACGCGTTGCCAGAGTCGGAAACAGGAAGCCATCAATGACCGCACCGATGTTGCCTGCCGCAGCGAGACCAAGCACCAGGCCCTGTACTTTCGGTGGATAGTTACTGCCGGCCATCGGCAGCGCTACCGCAAAGCTGGCGCCACCCATGCCGAGGAATACACCAAGGAGCAACAGCGTCAAGTAGGTCGGCTCGCCCGGCATAACCAGCAATACCGTCGAGGGAATTGCCGAGAGAAAAATCCCCATTAAGGCAATTTTTCGTCCATCCACCGACTGGAATAAATTACCCAGCGTGACCCGAAGAATTGCCGCGGAAAGAACAGGGACCGCAACGAGGAACCCTTGCTCGACCGGCGTCATCACTATGCTCTTGCTGATGAACGGTGCCAAAGGTCCCAACATTACCCAAACGGTGAAGCCCGTATCGAAATACAAGAAGCAGGCGAGCAGCGACATCCAGTCGCCGCTTTTCAGTGAATTAATAATATTCTTCATCATGACTCCTGGGTGTTCGGAAAATGGCACGCCGCCAAACAATGCTGCGAGATGCTTGCGATGCGTTAAATGTGGCAACGTTCGTGGCGAGCCGTTGCAAAATGCGACGATTCGCCTGATAAGCACGAAAACGAGCAGCAAATTACATGCCACCGCAAAAAGTGCGGCGCGTGCGGCCCATGCGCGACAAGCGCATCTGCGCCGGTAATTGAATAAAAAGGGGGGATTGAAAAAATATTCGGAGGGCGGCCCGAACGATCGAGCCGGGTGCCAGTGATCAACTATGCGTGCAAGCGGTGCGCTGTGCGCCTATTAGGTGCGCTTCTCTAGCGGCGACCCAACGGCACTTTTTTCAGCGTCTAGCGAGAATCTGCTTGGCGATTCCTCGCAGGATATTAACTTCTTCGACTTCGAGTCCGGTCCGGGCAAACAGGCGTTTGAGCCGGGGCATCAGTTTTTTCGGGCTATCGGGTTTTAGAAAACCAATCGCCGTCAAAGCCTGCTCCAGATGCTGATACATGCCATCGATCTCCGACACGCCGGCAGCGTCACCATGAAATCCGATCGATGACTGAGGTTGCTCATCTCCCAACGCAGCCATCCGACATTCGTAGGCAACCACTTGCACCGCCTGCGCCAGATTCAGTGACGAGTAGTGCGGATTTGCCGGAATATTAATCAGCACATTGCATTTCTCGACGATTTCGTTAGGCAGCCCAAAGCGTTCATTGCCAAGCACCAGTGCGGCGTGCAGACCGGTGTTTGCAGCCAACTCGCCTGCCACTGCACGCGGCGTCAACACGGGAGGTGAAAATTCGCGCAGACGCGCGCTGACGGCAGCAGCAAAATTACAATCGGCCAACGCTTCCTCGATCGAACCGACTATTCTTGCGTTCTGCAATACATCTTGCGCACCACTGGCAAATGCAATCGCTTCCTCTTGCATGGCTGCATCGGCAAAACGCGGATTGACCAATACCAGCTCTGAAAATCCCATGGTTTTCATCGCGCGCGCTGCGGCACCAATGTTACCGGGGCGACTGGTTTCAACCAGCACAAATCGCAGGCGTTGAAAGACGGACGTGTCGGTTTGTGCAGGGATCATTTAGAATGGCGCATCGCGCAGCGTATTTCCGGAAAAATCATTGGTCCATTTGAACGAATTATTTGGACGCAGCATTTAGACGCAGTGTTTAGACGCACTGTTTAGACGATATCACGCCGCATCGCTCATTAATTTCAATTTAAGTAATTCCGTCCAATCGCGGCGGCGTTGCCATTTTAACGGAACCTCTATGCAACCCATGCTCAATACGGCGATCAAGGCCGCACGTCGCGCCGCTGCGATCATCAATCGTGCGTCATTCGATATTGACCGCGTCAAGTTCACCGAAAAAATGCCGAACGATTTCGTCACCGAAGTCGATCAGGCAGCCGAGCAGGCGATCATCGAGATTCTGACTACCGCGTATCCAACGCACGCCATCCTCGCCGAAGAATCCGGCGCTTCCGCCAATTTGCACGACGATAATGAAAACGTCTGGATCATTGATCCGCTTGATGGCACGACCAATTTCATGCACGGCTTTCCCCAATATTGCGTGTCGATTGCGCTCCAGCAGCGCGGTCAGATTACGCAAGCAGTCGTGTATGACCCGACCCGCAATGACCTGTTCACAGCGTCTAAAGGATCGGGCGCCTACCTCAATGACAAACGCCTGCGCGTGACAAAACGTGATCGTATGCAAGATGCCTTGATCGGCACTGGCTTCCCGTTTCGGAACATGAAAGGGCTGGAGGAATATATCGAGATGTTTCGGATCATGACGCAAAAATGCGCCGGCTTGCGTCGTCCTGGTGCTGCGGCGCTGGATCTGGCGTATGTAGCGGCAGGCAGACTCGATGGCTTTTTTGAAAAAGACTTGAAGCCGTGGGACATGGCTGCGGGCTCACTGCTGATCACGGAAGCCGGTGGAATTGTCGGCACCTTTGCTGGCGAATCCGATTATTTGTACAAGGATGAAGTCATTGCAGGTACGCCAAAAATCTTCGCGCAAATGGTCGCAGCCTTGTCGCCTTTCGCAAAATAATCCGCCGCGATTACGACCTGATTAGCCAATTAATCCGTGATTCCGACAATCACGCTTGACGCCTTGAATATCGCCTGCGCCCGCACACCGACGGCGAGTCCAAGGCTGTCTCTGCTGTCATTGGTCATCATTGCAGCGAGCACGCCACCACCATCCAGTTCGAGCATGACCTCGGTGTTCACCGCACCTGGCACCACCCGAGACACCGCACCAGACAAGTGATTTCTCGCAGAGAATTTACCACCCTCACCGCCGGTCACAAGAATTACCGAGGACGCCTTGATCAGCGCAAAAGCCTGACTGCCCGCGCGCAAACCGAGTGCATCGGTGCTTTCGCGCGTGATCACGGCGATAATCCGCTGGCCACCAGCGACCTCGATCTCGATCTCGTCGTTGACTGCGCCACGCCGTACCTGAGTGACTTTGCCGGCAAATTGATTGCGTGCACTGGTTTTCAATGTCATTTTTTTGATCAGCAAAAAATCGTCAGCGATGCCATCGGCCTGGCGGCTGAGTTGTGCGACGAATTCACGATGCGCCTGTTCGATGAGGCGAAAATTGTCGACCAGCTGCTGGCCGCGTCGCGTCAAGCTGGTACCACCACCGCCCCTGCCGCCACTGACCCGTTGAACCAGCGGCTCGCCGGCCAGATTGTTCATGTTGTCGATCGCGTCCCAAGCCGCCTTGTAACTCATGCCGACAGACTTGGCAGCCTGCGTGATCGAGCCGCTTTGGGCAATCGCCGCCAGCAAAACAATACGACTGCTGCCGCCAAAATTTTCACCGCCGACCGTCATCCAGACAGCGCCTTGCAATTCGATCGGAGACTCATCGGTACTCATTGCCGCCCTTCAGGTATCGATCATACCGTCGCGAAGCTGTAGAACCTGATCACCGAAAACGCGGGCGTCTTCGGGATCATGCGTAATTAGCAGCATTGGCACTTGCAGTCTGCGCTGCAAGGCATCCAGCTCGTGGCGCATTGTCACGCGTAGCAAGGGATCCAGTGCCGCAAAAGGCTCGTCCAGCAGCAGCGCCTTGGGTTGCGCAACCAGCGCACGTGCCAATGCCGTTCGTTGTCGCTGCCCACCGGACAATTCGTCAGGAAACGACTGCGATACCGCGCGCAACTCAAACGCGTCGAGCCAGTAATCCAGCCGCGCATCCTGCATGTCCACAGCGGGATTGCGCCAGCCGGAAGCAAGACCGAAACCGATATTCTGTCGCACATTCAAATGGGGAAATAGCGCATAGTCCTGAAACAAATAACCGACCTGACGCTCACGCGCGGCCAGATCGATTTTTTGTTCGCTATCGAACAAGGTCATTGCACCAAGACGGATATGCCCTCGCTCAGGGGTAATCAAACCCGCGATCGCTTTGAGCATCAGGCTTTTACCAGCCCCCGACGGACCCAGAATCACAATGCGCTGAGTGCGCGAACTAAAGCGGGTCGACAAGGCAAAATGCCGTTTGCCAGTGCGCATAGTCTTGCCGATATCGATGTCAATCTGCATGGGAACTCGTCGTTTTCATCGAGCACGTCGTCCGGACGCCAGCTGACCAGCGCCAAGCAGCACCGCCACACATACCGCCGATGTGATTAGCACCAGCGTCATGGCAAGTTCGTCCTGCCCCGCCTGCACTGCTTCATATACCGCAATCGACAAGGTCTGGGTTTTACCCGGAATGCTGCCCGCCACCATCAGCGTCGCACCGAATTCACCAATGGCACGGGCGAAAGCCAGTAGCGCACCAGCCAGAATGCCGCGCCAGGCTAGCGGCAAGGTAATGCGCAAAAATACCGCCATCTCTGAAATCCCGAGCACCCGCCCTGCCTGCTCGAACTGGCTGTCGACACCCTCGAAAGCCGCGCGCGCCGGTTTGAAGACCAGCGGAAACGACACCACGGCAGCAGCGATGACTGCGCCTTGCCAGGTAAAAATCAAATTGATGCCAAATTGGTCATGCAGCCAGATACCAAACCATCCACGCTGACCAAACAGTACCAGCAGGTAATAGCCGAGTACCGTGGGTGGCAGCACCATCGGCAGCGTCAGCAGGGAATCGAGCACGTCTCGTCCCGGAAAGCGACCGCGTGCCAACGCGTAGCCTACGGCGATACCGGCAATCAGATCGAGGACAGTCGCGCATCCGGCGACCTTCAACGATAGCGTTACTGCGGACCAGTCGACCATCATTGCAGCATCACCGCGTCATGCCGGTGCGCGAAAGCCATAGCGCGCAAAGATCGCCTGCGCAGCTGGCGAAAGCAGATAGTGAATGAAACGCCCTGCCTCCTCCCGCTTGCTGCTGGCTGAAACGGTTGCTGCGGCATACCTGATCGGCGGGTCGAGTTGCACATCGAACGCCACTTTGACCTCGTTGCTGCGCAATGCTGCATCGGTTGCGTAGACAAAGCCGGCATCGACTTCACCGCGGGCAACGTAGTCGAGCGACTGACGCACGTTTTGCGTGGTGATCGCTTTAGCGTGGACCGTTGACCAAAGGCCAGCGGCTTCCAGTGCACGTTTGGCGTAACGGCCTGCGGGAACGCTATCGACATTACCAATGGCAACACGTTTAATGACCGGTGCCGACAGATCATCCAGACGCTTCAGCGGGATTTTGCTGTGGACAGGCGCGATCACGACTAGCGCGTTGCGAACGATATTGTGCCGCTCTGACGCAATCACCAAGGCTTGCTGTTGGGCCTGGTCCATCGTTACTTCATCGGCCGAGGAGAAGACATCCACCGGGGCACCCTTGGCAATCTGCTGCAAAAGTGCGCCAGATGAAGCGAAATTAAGTGCGACTTTGGTACCGACATGGCGTGCTTCATAGGATTTCGCAATCTCTTGAAAGGCATTAGTCAAGCTCGACGCAGCCGATACCGTCAAGTCAGCGGCCACTGCATGGCCCGTCGCACCTAGAGTAACGATTGCCATCAACAACTTTAGATTGCTGAAAATCCGCATTTGCGATGCTCAGTAAATTGAAAACAAGCGTTTTTGTACGCGTTGATTTAGATGCTCGACCTTGAATGCGTCGCGCTGTATATCCAACTATATCACGCTCATCTATTGATTTATCACAGCGCCCGTACGGTTAAATGAGATCAGCCAACGACACGCCGAATTTTTCTGACTGCGATGCTTCAACACAGATCACGACACGATCAATTTTTTTGAAATATTTCAAGGTATTGAAGCGGCTTCCGATTGGCGCTGTCGGTAGACTGCGCTGGCAATCTGACGAATGCAGCAACGATGCGCTGCATTTTCGTTGCCGTAGTAGTAATAAACGTATGATTCGGAACACGTGTGCGATTTGAATATGCGATCGCAATGAAAAATCCCCTCCGGCAATTTACACGGGAGGGGATGGTCTTGGCAGCCTGATTGGACTGCCAGTTACATCATCAATTGTGCATCGCGTTAATTACGCTACCTTGCGATCAAAGAATTGCTCATCTTCGGTCGAGCCATGCAATGCTGTCGTTGACGACACGCCTTGCTGAATCGCTTGCGTGACTGCGTCGAAATAACCGGTACCAACTTCGCGCTGATGCTTGACTGCGGTAAAGCCTTTTTCGGCTGCAGCGAATTCGGCTTCCTGTAGTTCGACGAAAGCCGTCATCTGGTTGCGCGCATAACCGTGCGCCAGATTGAACATCGAATAATTCAGCGAATGGAAACCTGCCAACGTGATGAACTGGAATTTGTAACCCATCGCGCCGAGTTCCTTCTGGAATTTGGCAATGGTGGCATCGTCCAGATTCTTTTTCCAGTTGAACGATGGCGAACAATTGTAAGCCAGCATCTTGCCTGGAAACTTGGCGTGTACCGCATCAGCGAATTGCTTGGCAAAGGCCAGATCCGGCTTGCCGGTTTCACACCACACCAGGTCGGCATACGGTGCATAGGCAAGCGCGCGAGATACAGACTGATCCAGACCAGCGCGAACGCGATAAAAGCCCTCGACGGTGCGCTCGCCAGTACAAAACGCTTTGTCGTTGTCATCAACATCCGAGGTCAGCAAATCGGCGGCTTCTGCATCGGTACGTGCAATCACCAGCGTGGTGGTACCCATCACGTCAGCGGCGAGACGTGCAGCGTTCAACTTCTCGACGAATTCACGCGTTGGCACCAACACCTTGCCGCCCATGTGACCGCATTTTTTAACCGACGCCAACTGGTCTTCAAAGTGAACGCCTGATGCACCCGCAGCGATCATCGACTTCATCAATTCATGCGCATTGAGCACGCCACCGAAACCTGCTTCAGCATCGGCCACAATTGGTGCAAAGAAATCGATGTCATCTTTGCCTTCGGACCATTGAATTTGATCAGCGCGGGTAAATGTATTGTTGATCGCCTTGACTACCATCGGTACCGAGTTGGCCGGATACAACGACTGGTCCGGATACATTTCGCCGGCCATATTGGCATCACCGGCAACTTGCCAGCCAGACAGATAAATCGACTTCAAACCCGCTTTGACTTGCTGCAAAGCCTGGTTACCAGTTAATGCACCGAGTGAATTAACGAATGGCTCGGTAGTAACCATGTTCCAGAGCTTTTCTGCACCACGCTTGGCGATGGTGTGCTCGATTGGCAACGAGCCACGCAGTCGCACCACATCTTCTGCTGTGTAGTTGCGCGTCACATCTTTCCAACGTGGATTTTCTGCCCAATCTTTTTTGAGGGCCGCGATTTGCTGTTCACGAGTTGCCATGGTCAATCTCCTAAGGGTTGCTGAGCGATTACGATAAAAATCTGGAACACCATGGAAGAATGATAGGCTTTATTCTGCAGAGCACCAAGTCTTATATAAGACATATAACTAAATTTAAACTCAATTAAATCAGCGAGTTACTTTTATATTTTTGTGATGTGAAATATTTTTCCATACATTGAAACGGAAAAATGATGCTGTACGATTGCATTTATCGCATTGTGAAATCAACTTGCCGCATTATGAAAATTATGATGTGGTACGACGCTATTTGGTGGCACCACGCAGAGAGCGCACTCGCTCTTGCAAAAGCTCGGGCGTCACAATCGCCGGTGACAGCATTTCACCGACAATCAACGTCAAGCGCGATTGCACGCCACGCCGGCGCGAGGTTGCATTCATGTCGCGATTGCCTTTTGAAAGCAGGCTGCCCCACAACCCGCGCAACGCCATCGGAATAACCGGCACCGGTGAACGTTCAATAATCTTTTGGATACCACCTTTGAAATCACCGAGTTCGCCGTTGATGGTCAGCCGCCCCTCCGGGAAAATACAGACCAGATCTCCCTCATCGAGCGCTTGCGCAATATCGACAAAAGCCTGCTCCATGATGAGCAGATTTTCTTTGGCAGACGCAATCGGAATCGCCTTGGTGCTTTTGAATACCCACGACACGATGGGGACCGTAAAAATGTGATGATCCATCACGAAACGCACCGGCCGCGGGCTGGCCGCCATGATGACCAATGCATCGACGTAGCTGACATGGTTGCAGACCAATACTGCCGCACCTGTTGCGGGAATACGATGGGCATCGATCAGCTTGATACGGTAGATGCTGTGCACCACGCACCACGCGATAAATCGCATCAGGAATTCCGGCACCAGCGAAAAAATATACACAGCAACCGCAGCGTTCAAAAGCGCTGTGATTAAGAACAATTGGGGAATTGTGCATCCCATTTTGAGCAAGACCAACGCGATCAGTGCAGCGACCACCATGAACAACGCGTTGAGAATATTCATTCCTGCAATCGTGCGCGACAAATGTTGTGGGTCGCAACGCGTCTGAATCAATGCGAATAAGGGCACGATATATAGCCCGCCAAAAACGCCGATCATCACGCAATCAAACAAGATGCGCAGGCTGCCGTGCTGTGCCAGAAATCCGCTGAAATTTACCGACTCCGCGTTGGTGTAACTGCTACTGGCAAAAAACAGATCAATGCCAAACAAAGTCAAACCGATCGAGCCGAACGGTACCAGCCCGATTTCGATCTTGTGACCGGAGAGACGCTCACACCACAACGACCCAGCGCCGATGCCGACCGAAAATACCGTCAGCAACAAGACGAATACGCTGTGATCACCATGCAGATACACCTTCGCGAATAACGGAAACTGCGCAAGGATAATCGCGCCATAAAACCAGAACCACGAGTTGCCCAGCAAGGATAAAAAGACCGGGCGATTGCGCCTTGAAAACTGCAGATTGCGCCAGGTTTCGGTCAGCGGATTCCAGTTGATTTTCAGCTCGGGCACCGGGGCGGGCGAATCGGGTATGGAACGGCTACTCAGCCAACCCAACACAGCAATCACCAGCGTACCCCACGCAATCAGATGTACACCGATTGGCCGCAATTCGACCAGCAGCGCGCCCAATACTTCGCCTAAAAGAATGCCGACGAACGTGCCACCCTCAATGATGCCGTTACCGCCGACCAGCTCATCCGCGCGCAATTGCTGCGGCAAATACGCGTATTTGACCGGACCGAATAGCGTCGAATGGATGCCCATGCCGACAATGCCAGTGATCAGCAAGGCCAGGTTGTGGCTGAGCCAGCCGAGCGCAGTAATCGCCATGATGCCGATTTCCAGCAGCTTGACTGCACGCGCGACGCGGGCCTTGTCGAATTTTTCAGCGAGTTGACCGGCGGTGGCTGAAAACAATAAAAACGGCAAGATAAACAATCCCGGAATCAGATTGTTCAGCAGCGCCGGATCCATTGTCGTCCAGCTTAGTGCGTGATACGTCAGCACCGTTAGCAACGCGGTCTTGAAGACGTTATCGTTCAATGCACCAAGAAACTGGGTCAGGAAAAATGGCCCGAAACGACGTTCGCGCAATAACGAAAATTGGTTGCGTGGCTGCACGGCTTCGATTTACCTAACCAACCAGGGCGGCCAGCGCGGTCCCGCTCAGGAAGGCGTTTTCAATGCGACCGGCACCGGCCAGCCCGGCAGCAAACCAGTCACCGCAGGCCCCGAGTTGCAACTGTGGATTCCACAGGCAATCGCCTTCCAGAGGCTGTACGGCCTGCGCATAACGCCAGCGATGCACCGCTGCATGCACCGGTTGCACTTGCGTACCGGTTGCTTGATGAAACGCCTTTAGCAATTTTTCTTTGGCCCGTTCCGGGTCGTCTTCCAAGTGCTCGATACTCCACGCTGAAGTTGCGTTACAGACCCAATGCTCGCCGGGTCGCCGTCCGGGTTTGGAGGCATCTTGCGCGATCCAACCAAGTCGTGATTCGCTAACCCACGCTCCCTCGAAGCCGAGATTGAGCGACTGCTGAAATGCCAGCATCAAAGTCCAGCATGGCACCAGCTTGGCCGTTTGCGCCTGCGCCGACAGCGCAGGATCGACAGACAATAAAGGCTCTGCCTGATCGGCGGGTACTGCCACGACAACGGCGTCAAAAGGCCCGGCGGTAGCGGCAATTGGCACTGTATCGGCGTGCACCATTACACCCCATTGCTTGCCAAAACGTTCGATACGTTCAACGCGCTGTCCGGCACGCACATC
>JAYTZV010000138.1:0-32677 GCA_043741695.1 Burkholderiales bacterium | reverse complement strand
TCCACTAATCGCGTCAGCACATCGGCGATATTGGCACGGTCCAGGCCGACAGCGCGTGAGAGCGCCACCTGTTCGGACGGGCCGAGCTGTTGGATGGCAGTGAGAATGCTGTATTGCACCGGTGTGATCCCTTCGGGCGCGCATTCTTCCATGAACAGGCCGACGTGGATTTGATGCAAGCGGCGGATCAGAAATCCGGGGCGGGTATCAAGCGCCGTGTCGCGCCATGCGCTATCGGAATCGGGCGCGGTGTCTGTAGCGCGGACCATCGTTTCGCCTTATAACCGGTGCACGATCACTTCAATCGGCGTCGGCCTGAAGCCGGATGCCGGATTGAGTTCCTGCGGGCAGTTCGACAGCATCGCAATGACCGGCATCTCGGCGCGTAGTTCGACATAGTCACCTGGCTTGGAAACGCACGGCGCGATGGCGACGCTGCCGTCTTCGGTAAATTTCACGCGCATAAAAAAGTTGATGTTCGAAACAATGTCAGTCGGCCCCATCGACCATTTCGCCAGCTCCGCAATAAAGTTTGCACGACAGCTTCTGGTTTTGACGACGCCGTAACGCAGCAGATCGATTTCATTACTGCAGCAGCCCGCGAGCGTGTCGTGCAGCCCGCAGGTATCGGCCGTGATCGAGAACATTACCTGCGCCAGATCGGAATAAATTTTGCAGCCGTTGCTGATGTACAGCGAGCCATTGAGCTTGATCGTATTGGGGATGTTGATACGGTCATGCGGAAGCTGCGCCGCGTAGCACAGAAAATCCACCGCCTGTTGACCATCCAGATCGATGATGCGCAGCGATTCGCCAGTCTCCATACGGCGTGACCATTTGTCGCCGGCAGCAATCACTTCACGATGCAGCACTTCGCCAAGCGGTACCGTGGGTGCTGGCGCAGCCACGGGTGAATCAGAAAAAGCTTCCATGGACGTCTCCAGCGATTAATCAAGAGTACACATCCTATCATGTCGGATCACTATATCGAGCAAGATACGGTGGCGTCGACGCCTTGCGGTGACGCTGCACCAAAGTGATATTAAAACGCACCTGAATTGCCCTTACGGCATAAAACGCACGTTTTCCGTGCCTCGATTAGCATTGTTGTGTGCCTAATTTTTTGCGTGCCAGCCTGGCGCTATTGGCACACAACTTGCTGAACCAAAATTATTAGTAAGTACGCTGCCTTTTTTCAGAAGTACCCATCCACCCAGTACAAAGTCAAAGGCTTTCGACTGGTTACTAATTTCTTCAGGAGTCGTTCATGGCACAGATTGGATCCCGCAAGCGCAGATTGGTTACCGTTCAGCTCGGCTTGATGGCGGCAGCGATCGTGATGGTCGCCGGTGCCTTGCAGCCCGCAGGCGCGGCGACCGTTGCAGAAATCAAGGCGCGTGGCACGATTACTGTTGCGACCGAAGACGACTTTAAACCGTTCGAATTCGTCGAAAATGGCGTGCCGACAGGCTACGACAACGACATGCTGGCGCTAGTCAGGAAAAAAATTGGGTTGGATATCAAGCAGCAGATCATGCCGTGGCCAGGCATCCTGCCGGGCGTCACCACCGGCAAGTTTGACATGGCCCTGACCGCCGTATTGGTCAGCCCGGAGCGCAAAAACACCTTTGATTTCTCGATGCCGATCGCGCAGTCCACCACGTACTACGGCGTTAAAAAAGGTTCGGCCATTAAGACTGGCGACGATTTGGTCGGCAAGGTCGTCGGTGCACAGACCGGTAGCGCGATGCTGGCAGATATGAAGGCTTTCAATGAGACGTTAGTCGCCAAGCACGGCAAGGGCGTCAAGCAAATCGTCGAATACCAGAGCTATCCAGAAGCGTATCAGGACCTGGCGATCGGCCGGCTCGATGCGGTTGTCAATACGCAGATCAATTTGAACTCGCTGGTCGCTACCAAGGCCGAAGTGTTTGCGGTCGGGCAGGGCATCGGCAAGCCGGTCTACATCGCCTGGGCGGTCAAGAAAGGCAATGCTGGCGTGCTGGAACTGGTCAACGACGCATTGAATGAATTGCGCAAGAGTGGCCAGATGTATGAGCTGCAAAAGAAATGGCTCGGTACTACCTTCGACAAAATGCCGCTGTCGATCAACTGATCGACTAATCGACTGATTAACTAATCACCTGATCAACTGATCGGCTTCAATGACCGGGTACGATTACTGGAGTATCACGCAGAGTGCGCTGGCGACGATTTCGTATTCGTTCGCCAGCATTTTGTTTGGGGTGCCGATCGGTCTGGGACTGGCGCTGCTGCGCTGGGCCCGCGTACCAGTGCTTAACCAGCTCGTGACTGCCTACGTCAGCATCATCCGCTCCTGCCCTGCAGTGACGCTGATTTTGTTGATTTTTTTTGCACTTCCCCAATTCGGTATTTCACTTGATCCTGTGCCAGCCGGCGTGCTGGCGCTGACAATTTCTACTGCGGCGTTCAATTGCGAAATCTGGCGCAGCGCGTTGCTGAATTTTCCAGCGGATCAATACGACGCGGCACGCGCGTTTGCGATGCCGCGGCGGTTACGCTTTCAGCGGATTGTTTTTCCGCAGATCTGGCGCGCGAGCTTGCCGGGTCTGGTTAGCGAAATGACGCTGCAGGTCAAGTCGAGTCCGGCGATTGCCGTAATCGGCATTGTTGAAATTACCCGCGCGGCGCTGCGAGTGGGCGCGCGCACCTACGAGCCATTGCCACCGTTTTTGTTTGCGCTGGTGTTGTACACCCTGATCGTGTTCGTACTGGTACGCGCGCAGCGCATTCTGGAACAACGACAGCCGCAGGAGAGCCGCGCATGATGACCGATTTTCTGGTGATCTGGAGCGAGCGCGCTGCGGTGCTTGACGGGTTCGTCAACACAATGGTGCTGGTCTTGATCGGTGCGGTGTTCTCGCTGTTGCTCGGTGCGCTGGTGACGCCATTGCTGATGTCGCGCCGTCGCGCCGTCGCCCGTATCGCCACCGTCTACGTGGACGCAATGCGCTGCGTGCCGTTTTTGTTGTTCGTCTATCTGATTTATTTTGGCTTGCCCTCGCTCGGCATCCGGCTCAGCAGCTGGTGGTCGGGCGCATTGGCGCTGATTCTGTACAACGCCGCCTACATGGCCGAAATTTTGCGCAGCACCTGGCAAAAATTGCCGGAGTCGATGATCGAAGCCGGTGCCGCTTTTGGCTTTACTGGTGTGACGCTGCTGCGCCGGATCGTGCTGCCGCCAGTGATCCTGCGCTCGGTGCCGTTGATTGGCAACCAGCTGATCCAGATTCTGAAAGATAGCGCCTTTCTGACCGTGATCGCGGTGTCGGAATTAACGCATGAACTGACCGGCATTCAATCGACCCACTTCATTCCGTTTGCGGCGTTCATTACCGCCGTATTGTTTTACTGGGGTATTTGCATCGTGATCGAAATCGCGGTGGCCCTGTTTAATCGAGCCGCTCAGGAGCGTACATTGTGAACATGCTTGCTGATCCCGTCATCGCCTTTGATTCTGCCGCTGATTCTGCCGCAGGCCTACCCGCCGATCTGGTGCTGAATCTGAACGGCATCTCCAAATCCTTCGGCAGCAATCAGGTTTTGCACGAGGTGTCGTTGCAGGTGCGGCGCGGTGAAACCGTGTGCTTGCTAGGCCCGTCCGGCTGCGGCAAATCGACGCTGCTGCGATGTATCAACTGGCTTGAAGTACCCGATGCGGGCACGGTACATTTGTCAGGTCAGCGTATCGGTGTACGTCCGGGCGGCATCATCAAGATGAACGACGCCGACTTGTCAGTCATGCGTGCGCGCATCGGTATGGTATTTCAGCATTTTGCATTGTGGCCGCATCTGACGGTATTGCAAAATGTGATGGAAGCACCACTGCATGTGCAAAAACGCGACCGTGCGACGGTGCGCCAGGAAGCCGAACAACTGCTGACGCGGGTCGGGCTGGAGGATAAATTCGACAGCTTTCCTTCGCGCCTGTCAGGCGGTCAGAAGCAGCGCGTCGGCATTGCTCGGGCCCTGGCAATGAAGCCTGATATTTTGCTGTTCGACGAACCGACCAGCGCGCTCGATCCGATGCTGGTGGGCGAGGTGCTAGCCGCGATGAAGCTGCTCGCTAGTGAAGGTGCGACGATGGTAATCGTCACGCACGAGATGGAATTTGCCCGGCAGGTTGCCAGCAAAATTGTCTTCATGGATGCCGGCTATGTAGTCGAAAGCGGACCGCCAGCAGAGTTTTTCGATGCGCCTAAAACTGAACGCGCGCGGCAGTTTCTGGCGCGCTTTCATGGTCGCTGAGGGAGTCAGCCTTTCGGCACTCGCGCAAAGAGTCGCTTGATCCGGGCAACTAGCATTTGCCAGAATAAACCGTTCAGATTCAATGGTGCGGACGCAGCCTGAGTGCCAGGTGCAACGGGGCTCGGTGCGCTTGCTGTTTCTGTCAGTGGCTCAGGCGCGGTAAGATCGATTGCCGCGACTGCTCGCATGCTGTTTTCCCCTTCCAGTTTTTTTTTCAGATTGTCAGCAAAGCTGGTCGTCAGGCGTGCAGCCAGCTCGCGCACGATGCCGGCACGCGAGAATTGCGCAAGGCTGCCGGTTATGGCGTAATCGACCCGCACGTCGACGCGGGTGGACGGCATTACGCCGTCGATTGCATGCAGTGAAAACGCTGCTTCCCCTTTTATGCGCGAGCCGCTTTTGCGATCGCTGCCACTGCCGCTGACGCTACCGGTATGGCTGCCATCATCAAGGCGCATTTCCCCATCGCCGGCAAACGCAGCGACGATCGGCCCGAGCTTGACGGTCATGGATAACTTCAGCTGACCGGCCTCGGGTGGCGCAGTCAGTGCTGCACCGGGCAGGCAGCCGACGATGCCGACGGTATCGCCAAACGAGCTCCAGACCAGCGCGCGGTCGAACGGTACCTCAAAACTTTGTTCAATTTCCACGAAGATTCCTTGTCGGATAATGCCTGCGGTGTGCAGGCGATTTGCATGGTCAATGCAAGTGTTGTTCCAGCATCGCTGGTGATGTTGCGCTTGGCATGTCTCTTGCAGCTGAAACTGCATCATTACTGTCTCGGGAGGCATCAGCATGCGCACACTTCTTTTACACGGTGGTCGCGTTATCGACCCGGCTTCCGGTCTCGATCAGATCTGCGATGTACTGGTCCAGGCAAATCGGATCGCTGCGATCGGTACCGATCTACCCGCCGACGGCGCCGAGCGCATCGATTGTCGCGGGCGTCTCGTGCTGCCGGGACTGATCGATACGCATGCCCATGTCTACCAGCACGTCACCGGTCGCTTCGGATTGAATGCCGATTTATGCGGCGTGCAGTCAGGCGTGACGACGCTGGTCGATCAGGGTGGTCCGAGCTGCATGACGCTGCCGGGTTTTCGACACTTTGTCGCCGAGCCGGCAACCTCGCGGGTGCTAACTTACTTGTCGGCGTATTTGGTCGGTGGCCTCGAAGGCCATTTTTATCCGGAGTTGTACCGGCCCGATTGCGTGGATATCGACGCCACTGTGCGCGTCGCGCTCGCCAACCCCGATCTGGTCAAAGGTATCAAAGCGCATGCCGAGCTGGGCGGCTTTGCGCGCTGGGGTGTGGAGGTAATGAAGTCGGCGGCGGAAATCGGCCGTCGCACCAGCCTGCCGGTTTATCTGCATTTTGGTCAGCTGTGGCCGCTGCCACATCAGGGTGGCATACCGGTCGATGCCGACAGCATCCTGACGCAGGTGGTCGAGATCATGAAGCCGGGCGATGTACTGGCGCATCCGTTTAGCCGTCATCCCGGCGGCTTTGTCAGCCTCGATGGCAAGCTGCATCCGATGGTACGCGAAGCAGTGGCGCGTGGCTTGCGCATCGATGTCGGCCACGGTTCGCATTTCAGTTTCAAGGTGGCGCGTCTAGTGCTCGATGCGGGCGTGCTACCCGATACACTCGGGGCGGATATGCATGGGTACAACACCGATGTGCCGGCAGCAGCGGGTAAGGGCACGGGTAAGGGCACAGGTAATGGCACGGGCAATGGTGAAGCCGAAGAATCGCACCTGTTCACTGGCAAGATGCGCTTCAGTCTGGTGTCGGCCATGACGACGATGCTGGCGCTGGGCTTGACGCTGGAACAAGTGGTGCCGATGGTCACCAGTAACGCCGCACGTATGCTCGGCATGCAGGATCAGATCGGTCGCTTGACCGTTGGCGGCATCGCCGATATCTCGGTGCTGTCGGACGAGCGCGGACGCTGGAGCATTACCGATAACGAAGGCACGACAGTCGACGCCACGCGTCAGTTGCAACCGCTGTTTTGTTTGCGCAATGGCGAACGTTTCGATGCCACCGCATCGATCCTGCCGCAATTGCTGGCCGCATGAAAGCACCCATGATCATTAATGAATCCAACAAGTTTGTCGGCAAAGGTATTGGCGCGGCCTTACCGCGCAAAGAAGACGACCGCTTTCTGCGCGGTCGCGGACAGTACGTCGGCAATCTCCAAATGGTCGGCATGCAGGACGTCGCGTTTGCGCGCAGTCCAGTCGCGCATGCGCAGATTCTCGGCATTGAAAAACCGCCCGGCGCAGAAGATGCAGTGTTCGTACTGGCCGATCTGGTTGGCGTCAAACCGATCGTCGCCAACTCTGCCTTGAATGGCTTCAAGTCGTCCGAACAACCAGTGCTGGCGACCAGCAAGGTACGCCAGGTCGGCGAGATGATCGCGATGTGCATGGCACCCACGCGTGCCGAAGCCGAAGATCTGGCGTCGCAGGTGCAGGTCGATTTTGACGAATTGCCAGCGGTTGTCGATATGGCCGCGGCGCGCCTGCCGGGTTCGCCGCTGGTGCATGCGCACTGGGGCGACAATGTATTTTTAGAGACCACTGTCGGCACCGATGCGCCTGCACAGTTCGAACAATTCTGCGCCGGTGCCGCGATCCGCGTGCAGCGCCGCCTGCGTACCGCGCGCCAGAGCATGGCACCGATGGAGGGACGCGCTGTGGTCGCGTACTGGGATGCCCGACTCGATCAACTAATCGTGCACACCGCCGCGCAAATGCCGCATATTAATCGCACCGGGCTGGCTGGATGTCTGGGTCTGGATGAAGGGCAGGTCCGCGTGATCTCGCCCGATGTTGGCGGCGGCTTTGGCTACAAGGGGATTTTGCTGCCGGAAGAAGTCTGCCTCGGCTGGCTGGCAATGCACTGCGGCCACCCGGTGCGCTGGATTGAAGACCGGCGCGAACAACTCACTGCCAATGCCAATTGCCGCGAGCATGCGTACGACATCACTGCCTACGCCGATCGCGTCGGTCGCTTGCTGGCGATCGATTGCGAAGCGATGGTCGACTCAGGCGCGTACTCGTCATATCCGTTTTCTGCCTGTCTGGAAGCAGCGCAGATCGGCAGCATTTTGCCGGGGCCGTATCAGATGCAACGCTATCGCTGCCGCACCTGGTCGGTCGCCACCAACAAGCCGCCAATTCTGCCGTACCGCGGCGTGGCCCGCACCGGCGTGTGCTACGCGATCGAAACAGTGATGGATGCGATTGCGATTGAAGCGGGGCTGGAACCTTACGAAGTGCGCCTGCGCAATCTGGTACAGCCGCAGCAGATGCCGTTCGATAACATCACCGGCAAACATTTCGACAGCGGTGATTATCCCGAGTCAGTGCGACGCGCGATCAAATCGATTGACTTGCCGGCGGTGCGTGCGCGCCAAGCGCGTGGCGAAGCCGATGGCAGGCGCATCGGATTTGGTCTCGCGGTATTTTGCGAACAGGGTGCGCACGGTACCTCGGTGTATCACGGCTGGGGTGTGCCGATGGTGCCGGGGCGCGAGCCGGCGGTGGTGCGTCTGACACCAGACGGTATTTTAGAAATTCGCTGTGGTGTGCATTCGCACGGGCAGAGTATGGAAACCACGCTGGCGCAGATTGCGCACACGGTACTCGGCATCGATCCCGCACATTGCCGGGTACTGCTGGGTGATACCGGCATGACGCCCTATTCAACCGGCACCTGGGGTTCGCGCTCGATCGTAATGGCGGGTGGCGCGGTTGGTCAGGCGTGTAAGGAACTGCGGCAACGACTGCAAAAAATCGGTGCATGGTTGTTACGTGATTCGCCTGAATCGTTGCGCTGGGAAGGCGACGCGCTCATCGGCGCGACTGCCCGCGTGACGCTGCGCGAATTGGCGCACACCTGGTATCGCCAGCCGCAATTGCTGCCGCTGGATGTCGATCCGCGTGGGCTGGAAGTCAACGCCACCTATCAGGCCACGCGTGATACCGGCACCTTCAGCTATGCATGTCATGCGGTGGTGCTGGCAGTCGACCCGGCGATTGGCAAGGTGGAGATTCTCGATTACGTGATCGTCGAAGACGGTGGTGTGCTGATCAATCCGATGGTGGTCGATGGTCAGATTTATGGTGGTGCCGCACAAGGCATCGGTACTGCGCTGTACGAAGAAATGCGCTACAGCGACGAAGGCCAGCCGTTGGCATCAACGCTGGCCGACTACCTGCTACCCGGTGCCACCGACGTGCCGGCGATTCGCATCGAGCACATGGAAACACCGGCACCGTACACCGAGTTCGGCCAGAAAGGTATCGGTGAAAGCGGCGCGATCGGATCGACCGCAGCAGTCGCCAGTGCGGTCAACGATGCGCTTCGCGGGCTCGGCGTTGAAATAGCGACGCTGCCGATCACGCCGCGCGTGATTGTGGAAGCACTCGCTGCGGCACGTCGCAAGGAGGCCGCATGAAAGCCGCGCAGTTTGACTACGCGCGCCCCGATGAGTTAGTCGACGCAGCCGCACTGCTGCGCCAAAGCGCAGGCATGGGCAAGGTGCTGGGCGGTGGACAGAGCTTCGGGCCGATGCTGAATCTGCGGCTGGTGCAGCCGGAGTTGCTGGTCGATCTGGCGGCCATCGGGAGCCTGCGCGCTTGCCTCGATGCGCCCGGTGCAGTCACGCTCGGTGCAGCAATCACGCACGCGCAGATCGAAGATTGCGCGGTGCCGGACCCGAGCGGCGGCATGATGCCGTTTGTTGCGGCGAACATCGCGTATCGCGCGATCCGCAATCGCGGCACGTTCGGCGGCAGTTTGGCGCACGCCGATCCGGCGGCAGACTGGATCAATTTGATGGCATTGCTGGATGCGTGCTATCTGCTGGAAGGGCCGGATGGTCGGCGCGAGGTAGCACAAGTCGACTGGATGGACGGTGCCTTCACCACTGCGCTGCGCGAAGACGAAGTGCTTACAGCAGTGCGCATACCGCGTCTTTCGGCATCAGCACATTGGAGCTATATCAAGATCAATCGCAAGGCAGGTGAATTTGCCGAAGCCATCGCTGCGTTTGTCGACGATACCAACCGTGGCGTACGACGCGCGGTGATTGGTGCCACCGATGGCACGCCGCATCTGATTGCCGATGCGAGCCCGCTGCTCGATGGCTGGGATGGGTCCTTTGCCGATGCGCAGTTGCAGGCGGCAGGATTGATCCCCGATACCTATGAATACCAACTGCACGCGGTGGCGCTCGAACGCGCGGCTGCGGAAATGTCACGAAAAAAAGGAATATCGACATGAACCAACTTGCTCTCACCGTCAACGGCAAACAAGTCAACGCGCTAGTCGCACCGCGCACCCACCTGGCCGATTTTCTGCGGGAAGCGCGCCACCTTACCGGCACCAATCTCGGCTGCGAACAAGGAGTCTGTGGCGCCTGCACAGTCATGATCGATGGCGTGCCGGCGCGCTCGTGCATTATCCCGGCGGTGTCGTGCCACGGCGTTGCGGTGCGCACCATCGAAGACTTCGACGACGATGCGGTGATGGCGCAATTGCGCGCGGCCTTCACTGCCGAACATGCGCTGCAATGCGGTTACTGCACGCCCGGCATGCTGGCTACCGCACGCGATATCGTGATCCGTCTACCAGATGCCGATGCAGAGCGGGTGCGGCTGGAGTTATCCGGCAATCTGTGTCGGTGTACCGGTTACGTGGGAATCGTACGCGCGGTCTGCGGCGTGCTGGCAGCGCGTCGCCAATCCAATGAATCTCTCTGAATTTTTCTGAATCTCTTTAAATTTGTCTGAATCACGTCGATCGATTTGCGGTAAAAAATTCGCCGTCACCGACCTGGAACAATCTGCGTCAACAACATTATAGGGAATGCAAAAATGGAAAATCACGTTTGCTCTTCGTGCCTGGGCGTTGCCGACAATGGCCAGCTCGGCGGTACCAACAAAACTCTGAGCGAACCAATCTCAGTTAACGGCACACCCGAATTTGGCATCATGTATGTCGTGCCTGCCCGTAACGGCAGGGCGGTCAAGCTCGCCCGTGGCAACATCATTCGCATCATCAATACGCACGGCAGTCAGGTATGCGATTTCTGGGCGTTCAACACCGCCGATTTCAGCGAGTTCCTGTCGATGGAGCATGCACGTGCGGTGATCGACCGCATCATGCCCATAGCCGGCGATGCGCTGGCGACCAATCGGCGTCGTCCCATCATGACGCTACTTGCCGACACGTCGCCCGGCATTCATGACACGCTCATGGCGGCATGTGACGTCTACCGATACCGAAATCTTGGCGTCACCGGCTACCATGACAACTGCGCCGACAACATGCGCCTGGCACTGCAAGCCATCGAACTGCGGGCGCGTGAAGTGCCGCAACCCCTCAACCTCTGGATGAATATTCCGGTCGCCGCAGACGGCGGCGTAGACTGGTTGCCACCCGTATCGAAACCCGGCGACTATGTGGACCTGCGCGCAGAGATGGACTGCATCGTCGTGATGTCGGCCTGTCCGCAAGACATTGTTCCGATCAATGACAACCATCCGGTGGAAGTGCACTTTAGCGTGATGGCTGGTGGTTGACAGCCCGGGTACTTAATCCGCGCATTTTCATTTCATTTGATCGGACGATATGCTCAACGTAATTCAACATCCGTTAATCCAGCACAAGCTGACGCTGATGCGCAGCGAAGACACCACCACCGATAACTTCCGCCGCCTGTTGCGCGAAATTAGCCAAATGCTGGCCTACGAAGTCACGCGCGATCTGCCGATTACGCTGATGACCATCAAGACCCCGCTGGCGATTCTGGAAGCACCCACCATCAGCGGCAAAAAGCTGTGTCTGGTCTCGATTCTACGCGCCGGCAACGGCATGCTCGATGGCATGCTTGATGTCTTGCCCGCCGCGCGGGTCGGGCATGTCGGGTTATATCGCGACCCTGCCACGCTGCAGCCGGTCGAATATTATTTCAAGGTGCCCGACGATATCGGTGATCGACTCGTGATCGTGGTTGACCCGATGCTGGCGACTGGTAATTCGGCAATCGCCGCAGTCCATCGCCTGAAGCAGGCGGGCGCGGTCACGATCAAGTATGTGTGCTTGCTGGCGGCGCCCGAAGGACTGGCGGCATTTAGCGCAGCGCATGCGGATGTGCCGGTCACCACTGCCGCGGTCGACGATCATCTGAATGAACACGGCTATATTTTGCCGGGTCTGGGTGATGCTGGCGACCGTATGTTTGGTACCAAATAAATCGTTGCGGTGTCGATGCTTGATGCACGGCGCATTTTGGCGTCTGCCTGTTTTTTCATCATCCGGAGTCTTGCATGCTTGACCTGATTATTCGCAACTGCACGCTGGCTGACGGCCGCCATGGTTTGGATATCGGTATCGAAGCCGGACGTATCGTCGCGCTGCAACCCGCCCTGGCAGCGCAGGCGGGCCAGACGATCGAAGCGATGGGTCAGCTGGTCTGCGCGCCATTCGTCGATGCCCACTTTCACATGGACTCGACGTTGTCATACGGTCTGCCGCGGGTGAACCAGTCCGGCACGCTGCTCGAAGGTATCGCACTGTGGGGCGAACTTAAACCGGCGCTGACACAAGATGCATTGGTCGAGCGCGCACTGGCGTATTGCGACTGGGCAGTAGCAAAAGGATTGCTGGCGATCCGCTCGCATGTCGATGTATCTGACGCGCGCCTGCTCGGCGTCGAGGCGCTCTTGCACGTGCGTGACAAGGTCAAGCCGTATCTGGATCTGCAACTGGTCGCGTTTCCGCAAGACGGCGTGCTGCGTTCGGCGGGCGCGTTAGACAATGTGCGCCGCGCACTTGATATGGGTGTCGAGGTGGTTGGCGGCATTCCGCACTTCGAGCGCACGATGGCCGATGGTGCCGAATCGGTGCGCATACTGTGCGAACTTGCGGCCGAGCGTGGCTTGCGGGTTGACATGCATTGCGACGAATCGGATGACCCGCTGTCGCGCCACATTGAAACGCTGGCGTATCACACCCAACGGCTCGGTCTGCAGGGCCGTGTCACCGGCTCGCATCTGACCTCGATGCATTCGATGGACAACTACTACGTCTCAAAACTTATCCCGTTGATTCGCGAAGCCGGTGTCGCGGCGATTGCCAATCCGCTGATCAATATTACTTTGCAAGGACGACACGATACTTATCCAAAGCGGCGCGGCATGACGCGCGTGCCGGAATTGATGGCCGCCGGCGTTGCGGTGGCGTTCGGGCATGACTGCGTCATGGATCCGTGGTATCCGATGGGGAGTGGCGACATGCTCGACGTGGCAAGCATGGCCTTGCATGTGGCGCAGATGACCGGGCAGGACGCCATGCGTGCGTGCTTCGCGGCGGTGACGACAGTACCGGCAGCGATTCTGGGTTTGCAGGATTACGGTATCGCCATCGGTTGCAAGGCAGACCTTGTGGTGTTGCAGGCGAGCGATCCGGTCGAAGCGATTCGCTTACGCGCCACGCGGCTTGCGGTGATTCGCGCTGGCAAATTGATCGCCAGTACACCACCGGCGACGGCCGCACTGCATCTGGCTGGGCGTCCGGCGCAGGTCGATTGGAGGGCGTCGCTGCGGCATTGAATACGGCATGTATTTTTGCCGGGCTGTTTGCACAGTGGCATGGAGCTTGCTAGATTTAATTTCAAATGAGCGCGTGACAGCGGCATCGAACAATGCGCGCCTCGATTTCTAGTTTGACCAGCCATCCCACTTATCTGGAGAAGAACATGCAACAAAATGATGCGCAGCGTCGCCGTTTGCTGAAGGCCATCGTCGCCTTTGGTGCAGCAGGGAGTTTGCCTTTGTGGGCGCAACGTGCGCTGGCCGCCAACCCGATCACGGTCGGCTTCGTCTACGTCGGACCGAAGGATGATTTCGGCTACAACCAGGCGCAAGCACAAGCCGCTGCGTTGATGAAAAAAATCCCCGGCATCAAGGTCGTCGAAGAAGAAAAAGTGCCGGAGACGGTGGCTGTACAAAAGACCATGGAAGCGATGATCAATCAGGACAAGGCAGCGCTGATTTTTGCGACCTCGTACGGTTACTTTGATCCGCATGTGCTCGCCGTCGCCAAAAAATATCCGGCCGTGCGTTTCGCCCATTGCGGTGGCCTCTGGAACAAGGACAAGCACCCCATCAATGCGGGCAGCTATTTTGGCTACATCGCCGAATGCCAATATCTGAACGGTGTCGCCGCTGCACACGCCAGCAAGAGCAAAAAAATCGGCTTCATCGCAGCCAAGCCAATTCCGCAAGTGCTGCAAAACATCAACGCATTTACGCTCGGCGCACGGTCGGTCGACCCGACCATCACCACGCAAGTGATCTTTACCGGTGACTGGTCGCTGCCGGTGCGCGAAGCCGAAGCCACCAACAGTCTGGCTGACCAAGGTGTCGATGTGGTTACCTGTCATGTCGACGGTCCGAAGGTGATTGTCGAGACCGCCGAAAAACGCGGCATGTTCAGCTGCGGCTATCACGCCAGCCAAGCCAAGCTCGGACCGAAGGGCTATCTCACCGGCGCTGAATGGGACTGGTCGACACCCTATGCACTGATCATCAAGGCGGCCCAGGAAGGCAAGCCGCATCCGAATTTTGTACGTGGCGGCTTGAAGGAAGGCTTCGTCAAAATGTCACCATTTGGGCCCGGCGTATCGGCGGCGTGCAAGACCAAGATCGAGGCGATCAAGGCAAAAATGATGAAGGGTGAATTTGTCATCTTTAAAGGACCACTGAAGAACAACAAGGGTGGGGTGGCGATTCCCGCCGGTACCGAGTACGAAGTCAATAATATTGCGCTGGAATCGATGAACTATCTGGTCGACGGCGTGATCGGACAGATGCCTGGTTGATGTTGCAACTGATGTTGCCACTGACGATGCCGCCGGTGTCGCGCTGTGGCGATGCGGGTACGCGTTCTTATTACTGCCATGTCTGTTGATAACTCTTTGCGCACCGTTGCAATCGCTCCTGCATCTGCAGCTGCGTCTGCACATTCCAGCCGCGGGAACCTGATCAAATCAGGCTCCCGCTGGCGCGCGATGCTCGACGCCTGCGTCGTACCAGTGGCTGCGCTGGCGCTGACGTGCATCCTGTTTTCCGTCTTCGTGTTTTTACTCGGCAAAGACCCGTTCGAAGTCTGGTCACTGATTTATGACGGTGCTTTTGCGAGCGCTTTTTCGTGGCAGAACACTCTGCAACGCGCGGCGCCATTGATGCTGACCAGCCTCGCCGTGGTCTTGCCTGCACAAGTGGGCTTGATCATCATCGGTGGCGAAGGCGCGCTGGTGCTGGGTGCGTTGGTCGGCGCGGTGGCGACCCAATGGGTGCTGGGTGCTGCACCGATCGTGGTGCAGGCTGTGCTCCTATTTACGGGAGCCGCAGCCGGTGCGATCTGGATTGGACTGTGCGGCTGGATGAAAACCGCGCGCAATGTCAACGAGACGATCTCCAGCCTGCTGATGTCGTACATCGGTATCGCACTATTCAATCATCTGGTCGAAGGCCCGCTGCGTGATCCGGCCAGTCTGAACAAGCCATCGACCAAACCGATCGGCGACGCCAACATGATCGCAAACCTGCCGGGGCTTGATGTGCACTGGGGTCTGGTCATCGGTGCAGTGATGGCAATCGCCGCTTTTATTTTCGTTCAGAAAACCGTTGGCGGCTTTGCTTTGCGCGTGGTCGGCGGCAATCAGCGCGCGGCGAAAATGGTCGGTATCGCCGTCGATAAATGGATCCTCGTGATGTGCGCGCTGGGCGGTGCGATGGCCGGTCTCGCTGGCGCGATCGAGGTTGGTGCGGTGCACGGCGCGGCCAACGCCGCCGTAATTGCTGGCTATGGCAGTACCGGTATTTTGATTGCGTTTATCGCGCGACAAAATCCGTTGGCAGTGATTCCGGTAGCGATTCTGATCGGCGGCATCAATGCCGCAGGTGGCTTGCTGCAGCGGCGGCTTGATATGCCGGACGCAACCGTGCTGGTCCTGCAAGGCATTGCCTTCGTTTGCATACTGGGATTGGAAACACTCAACCACCGCAGTTTTTTTTCACGGAAAACCGCATGACTGGAGCCACAGATCTGGGCTTGTGGAGTGTGCCGCTGGCGATCGTTGCTGGCGCAATCCGGGTGTCGACGCCATTCATGCTGGTCAGCATCGGCGAATGCATTACCGAAAAATCAGGCCGCATCAATCTCGGTCTCGAAGGCATTCTGGTGATGGGTGCCATGAGCGCGTATGCGGTGTCGTATCTGTCGAATTCGCCGTGGCTCGGCGTGCTGGTGGCGGGTTTGACCGGGCTCGCATTAGGTGTACTGCACGGTTTGCTGTGCAGTCTGAAACGGGTCAACGATATTGCCATCGGCATCGGCTTGATGTTGTTTGGCACCGGTCTCGCATTCTTTTTCGGTAAGCAATTCGTGCAGCCGACCGCGCCAAATTTGCCCTCGATCGCCTTCGGCAGCTGGAGCAGCTATCCACAAGTGCAATCAGCACTCGACATCAACGCGCTGTTCATCGCCGGCATTGTGCTGGCGTTCGTTACGCATTGGGTGCTCGCCAATACGCGCTGGGGGTTGATGCTGCGCACGGTCGGCGACGCCGAATCGGCCGCGCGCGCGCTCGGTTTTCCGGTGCTGCGCATGCGCATTGCGGCGACCGCAATCGGCGGCATGATGGCTGGGGTCGGCGGTGCGTATCTGTCGCTGGTGTATCCCGGTAGCTGGAACGAAGCACTCTCCAGCGGACAAGGTTTCATGGCAGTTGCACTGGTGATTTTTGCGCGCTGGCAGCCACTGCGCTGTGTTGCCGCCGCGCTGATTTTTGGTGGTGCCGGCGCGATTGGTCCGGCTCTGCAGGCAGTAGGCATCACCAGCGGTTATTACCTGTTCAATGCGGCACCGTATGTACTGACACTGGCGCTGATGCTGATCTCAAACACAAAAACCAGAACCCTTGCCGGTGCGCCCGGTGAGCTGAGTCTGACCCGATAAGTATCATTAAGCGTAGCCAAAAAGGAAGCGATCATGAGTGGATTCGGTGGTCTGAATAAATCGCCCAACGGCGTTGTGATTGGACTGGTGCAGCTTGCGTTGCCTGATCCGCATACCAAACTGGCGATCACTGCGCAGGTAGAAAAAATCGTTGCGATGGTTACCAAGGCCAAGCGCGCAATGCCATCGCTCGATCTGGTGGTATTCCCGGAATACGCGCTGCATGGTTTGTCGATGGACACCAGTGCCGAAATCATGGTCTCGCTCGATGGCCCGGAAGTCGCCGCGTTCAAACAAGCCTGCATCGATAACAAGGTGTGGGGCTGTTTTTCGATCATGGAAGCGAACCTATCCGGCAATCCATACAACAGCGGTCTGATCATCGACGATACCGGTGCGCTCAAACTGTATTACCGCAAACTGCATCCGTGGATTCCGGTTGAGCCGTGGGAGCCGGGCAACCTCGGCATTCCGGTCTGTGACGGCCCAAACGGCAGCAAGCTTGCTCTGATCATCTGCCACGACGGCATGTTTCCGGAGATGGCGCACGAAGCCGCTTACAAAGGTGCCGACATCATGTTGCGCACTGCAGGCTATACCGCACCGATTCGTCACAGCTGGAAAATCACCAATCAGGCCAACGCATTCTGCAACCTGATGCAGACCGCGAGTGTCTGCATGTCGGGCTCGGACGGTACCTGGGATTCGATGGGCGAGGCGATGTTCGTCAATTTCGATGGCGTGCCGATGATCGAAGGCGGCAACCGGCCCGATGAAGTGGTGTATTGCGAAATGCGTCCTGACCTTGTGCGCGAAGCGCGTGCGCATTGGGGTGTCGAAAATAATATTTATCAGTTCGGCCACCGCGGTTACGTTGCGGTCAAAGGCGGTGCGCAGGACTGTCCGTACACCTACATGCAGGATTTGATGGCTGGTACCTATCGACTGCCGTGGGAAGACACGGTGCAGCACACCGACGGCACCGCTTGCGGTTTTCCGGTACCAACCCGCGTCTACAACAAAGATTGACTACTGTGTTCGTGACCGCCACACCGTATGCCTGGCCGTTCGATGGCGATCTGTCGCCATCAAATACCGCGCTGGTGATCATCGATATGCAAATCGATTTTTGCGGCGAGGGTGGCTATGTCGCGCAGATGGGTTACGACATCGGCCTGACACGTGCGCCAATTGCTCCGATTGCCGCACTGCTGGCGAAGATGCGTGCAGGCGGCTACACCATCGTGCATACCCGCGAAGGGCACCGTGCCGATTTGTCCGACCTGCCTGCCAACAAGCGCTGGCGTAGTTGCCAGATCGGTGCCGGTATCGGTGACGCTGGCCCGTGCGGAAAAATTCTGGTACGTGGTGAGCCCGGCTGGCACATCATTGATGAATTGGCGCCGCACCTGCACGACATCATTATCGACAAACCGGGCAAGGGCGCTTTTTATGCGACCGATCTTGAATTAATTCTGCGCACAAAAGGCATTCGCAATCTGGTCCTGACCGGTATCACCACCGATGTGTGCGTGCACACCACAATGCGCGAAGCAAATGATCGCGGCTTTGAATGTCTGCTGGTCGAAGACGCGTGTGGTGCGACCGATATTGAACATCATCGTGCGGCCATCGGCATGGTGCAGATGCAGGGTGGCGTGTTCGGAGCGACCACCGTATCGGCGTCGTTGCTGGATGTGTTGGATGTGCTGGAGGACGCTTCATGAGCACAGACGCCACCGCAATCAGCATCGAAGTCATTGGCATGCGCAAGCAATTTGGTGCGCTAGTGGCGCTGGATGACGTATCGATCAAAATTCGGGCCGGTGATTTTCATGCGGTGCTTGGAGAAAATGGTGCCGGCAAATCGACGCTGGTGAAATGTCTGGTTGGCTTTTATACGCAAGACGCCGGACAAATTTTGATCGATGGTCGCGAGACCATAATCGCCTCGCCTAAAGATGCCGATGCCGCTCGTATCGGCATGGTGTATCAGCATTTCACACTGATTCCGTCGATGACGGTGGCAGAAAATCTGGTCGTCGCCAAAGGCAATCTGCCGGCTCGCATCAATTGGAAAGCCGAACGCGCTGCGCTCGATCAATTTATGCAGGAGGTGCCCTTCAAGATCGATCTGGATGCCCAGGCATCGATGCTGGCTGCTGGCGAAAAACAAAAAGTTGAAATTCTGAAGCAGTTGTATTTGCGTCGCCGCTTTCTGATTCTCGATGAACCGACCTCGGTGCTGACACCTTCGGAAGCCGATGAAATTCTCGGTTTGTTGCGCAGCTTGTGTCAGACCGGCGCGTTGACGGTGCTGCTGATTACACACAAGTTTCGCGAAGTGACCGCCTTCTGCGATACGGTTTCGGTACTGCGGCGCGGACGCCATGTCGGCACGATGGCGTCGTCAGATAGTACGGTCGATCAGATCGCCGAGATGATGGTGGGCGAAGCGCCGCCTGCACCGAATTTACTGCGCAACGAGACTGATCTCAAGCCCGCACAATTGGTTGTCGATCGGCTGCAGGTGGCAGGCGACAAAGGCACGCTCGCTGTGCGCGGCGTGTCGCTGGCGGTGCGGCCGGGTGAGATCGTTGGCATTGCCGGTGTCTCCGGTAACGGCCAGCGCGAACTGGTGGAAGCCTTGAGTGGACAGCGTCCGATTGTGAGTGGCAGTGTAGCGATTGGTGGCACGCCATATCACGCCACGCGCGAAGAAATGCGTCGGCATCGTCTGTACAGCCTGCCGGAAGAGCCACTCAAAAACGCCTGTGTGCCGTCGATGAGCGTAGCAGCCAATATGGCCTTGCGCAATTTCGATGTTGCGCCGCTGGCACGAGGCGTGTGGTTGCGCAATGCGCAGCGCGATGCGCAAGCAATCGATTACGTCAGGGCGTTCAACGTCAAGTGCGCTGGTATCGATGCGCGCATTGATACGCTGTCAGGTGGCAATGTGCAGCGCGCGGTGCTGGCGCGCGAGTTGTCGCGTGACGTCGATGTGTTGATCGTCACCAACCCGGTATTCGGACTCGATTTTGCAGCGGTGGCGGAAACCTGGAGCCGGCTGATGGCGGTGCGCAATGGCGGCACCGCCGTGTTGCTGATCAGTGAAGATATCGATGAACTACTGACGCTGGCCGACCGCATCGTTGTGATGAGCGATGGTGAACTCGTGTACGAGGTGCCGCGCGCTGAATTTAATCTGAACGTGATTGGCCGCTACATGGCTGGCCATGCACTCGAAGCTGCGACCTGATCTGCAGTACGTCAGCAGCAGCCAAGGTGATGGCGACCGGAATAAAACGGCTTGAATGCCTGATCCATCGCCTGCACGGTCTGACGCCATCCCCCATTTTGATGCAGCTTGTCGCGACATTCCTGCAGCATCTCGCGCATCAGCAGCGGATGATCGATGCCTAGCACCACGCCATCAGCGACGATGGTTTTACCGGCCACAATAACGCGCCGAATATGATTGGCTTTCGCACGCGCCAGCACAAAATCGAGCACCGGCACATCGTCGAACATGCGGTCCGTCATCAGCGCTGCACCATCGAGCAAGATTAGGTCAGCTACCTCGCCTCGCGCGATTGTGCCGTTGCTGCGTACGCCGCTAATGCTCCAGCGGCCATGCCGACTCGCGATCTGCCATGCCTGCGCATGCGAAATGGTGCTGTCGTATCCCCATCCCTTGTGCAACTGGTACAGCAGTCGCAACTCGCGTAGCGCATCATCGTCTTCATCCAGCGCTTGTCCGTCGATGCCCATCGCAATGCTGCAACCGGCCGCCAGCATGTTCGCCACTGGCGCAATGCCTGAGCGCAGACCCAGATTGGAACTGGTGTTGACTGCAATTGTCGCGCCGCTTTGCGCAATCAACAGCAATTCGTCGGGACGGCAGTAGGTGCAATGCGCCAGTGTCAGGCGTGGACTCAGCAAACCGATCTCGTGCAGATAGCGCACGATGCCGTCGGGGAAATGATGGTCTGCCCATTCGCGTTGATAACGGGTTTCCAGCAAATGCATGTGCACCTGTTTTTGCTTGTCGGCAGATGCCTGTGCGATCGCCTGCAATAGCGCCGGCGTACACCATTGCACGCCGGTCGGGCCGTACTGCACATTGAATCCGGGCGCATCGCAGGCGGCGATGATGTCGTCGACCTGCGCCAGCTGCACGTGCGGCGACAGCGGTGCGCGGTCCAGCCGAGATTGCACGCTGGCGCGTAGTTCCGCCGGCAAGTGCGCCAGCGAATGGGCGCTGTCGGCATAGGTGATTGGATGGCGGTCGCGCAGGGCCACCGCGAAGCCGATATGGGTGCCGACATCGCGCGCAGCGCGGGCGACGTCGACTGCTTCGGTGACCGGATCGGTCAATCCCTGCAGCCGGGTGTAATGCACCATCACGCGACCAACACCGCGGCGTGCCGCGTTGCCGAACGCGCACGCTGCTGCGCGATACGCATCAAGACCGGGAATGACGCCGAGATACGCAAGCCACGATTCGAGCGGCTTGTCGAAGCCGCCGAATGGTGTGGCATTGATGGCTCTGCCGTGATCATGCGCGTTGGCCAGACCCGGTAGCGCAATCAGCCCGGTACCGGTGGCGTCGGTCGAGATCACTTCGGCAAACCGTTCCTGCGCGATATGCAGTTGCACACCGTGCTGTTCCGGTGTCATACCTGGATCGGCCAGCAGCCAGTCGACGGCGATGATATCGGTATCGGTATGGGTCTCAGCCTCGATGTTCATGTGTTGCTCGCGTCGCTACTGGATGCTGCAGCGATCAGTGCGGCCAGCGGCGCGGTCCAGCCAACGATGCCACCTTGCGCCTGCAGCATCGCCACGGTCGCCTCTTTAAATTCAGGAAAATAACTCGCGGTGGCATCTTCCACCAGCAGGCATTCATAACCGCGATCGTTGGCTTCGCGCATCGAGGTCTGCACGCAGACTTCAGTGGTCACGCCCGCCAACAGCAAATGTGTGATGCCGTGCTGCTGCAGCAGTGCATGCAGACCGGTCGCATAAAACGCGCCCTTACCAGGCTTGTCGATCACGACGTCGCCTGCCTTCGGCGCGAGCGCGGCGATGATGTCGTTGCCGGGTTCACCACGAATCAGGATTCTGCCCATACTGCCCACATCGCCGATGCGCTGCCGCGGCTTGCCGCGCAAGCGTTTTGCGGGCGGACAATCGGACAAATCCGGCAGATGCGATTCGCGGGTATGGATGACCAGCATACCCAGCTGTCGGGCAAAATCGAGCAACGCACTGACCTTGGGAACAATCGCCTGCAGCGGCGCGATATCGTTACCGAGCGAGGCGCCGAAGCCACCGGGTTCGATGAAGTCGCGCTGCATGTCGATCACCATCAATGCCGACTGGCGCGGTGAAAACGGGTAGTCGTACGGCGTTGCCGCGACGATCAAAGTGGTTTCGGTGGCAGTCATTGCATCTCGGTTGTTGTTGGCGACAGCATCGTCGGTATGCGGGTGCCGACGATGCCGGCGGCTTCCAGTTGCATCGCAACCTGCAGGCAAAGATCTTCGCGCCACGGCGCTGCGATCACCTGCACGCCAATCGGTAATGGCGGTATCGATTCTGGTGCGTGCGGCCACACCGGCACGGTACAGACCGGCAGGCCAAGGCAGGAAATCGGCTGCGTCATGATGCCGATATTGGCACGGGTAGCCACCGTCTTGCCCTGAATAACCATCGTCTCGGCACCGATCGGCGTGGCCGGTAGCGGCGTTGCCGGTGCCAGCAGAATATCGAACTGATCGAACAGCGCCAGCGCCTCGTTGTACACCTGACGACGGATACGCTGGGCCTGCACCACCCACGTCGCCGGTATCAGGCTGCCTGCCACCAGTCGGTCGCGCGACAGCGGTTCGTAATCGTCGTAATCACTGATCAGCGTCTTGCGATGCAAGGTACCGGCCTCGGCGCCGGTGATTAAAAAAGCAGCACTGCGCGCGCGCTCGGCGCCGGCAAGAATGACGTCATCCTGCGCGCCAAGTGCACGTGCAACGCGCGTTACCGCCTCTCGTGCCGCCTCGCCGGCCCAGTCGTGGAACCAGCCTCTGAGCACACCAACGCGCAGTGGTTGTGTTCCACCTTGCTCGACAATTTCGATAGCACGCTGCGCACAGGCCGCATCCTGCCGGTCGGTACCCTGCAGCACGTTGTAGATCGCAGTCATTTCAGCAGCGCTGGCAGCAAACGGACCCAGGTGATCGAGGCTGTGCACAAACGGATATGTCCCCGAGCGCGGCAGGCGACCATACGTTGGCTTCAGCCCGAAAATGCCGCACAGCGAAGCCGGCACCCGGATTGAGCCGTTGGTGTCCGAGCCGAGCGATAGTGGTACCAGCCCGGCGGCCACGGCTGCTGCCGAACCGCCGGACGAACCACCGGCGATACGGCCCGGATCATGCGGGTTGCGGGTCACGCCGAAGTGATGGTTTTCGGTGGTGAAGCCGTAGGCGTGCTCGTCCATGTTGAGCGCGCCGATCAATATCGCACCGGCCTGCTGCAGCCGTTGTACCAGTAGCGCATCAGATTGCGCTGGTGGTTGTTGCAGATTAATTTTGGCACCGGCAGTGGTGACGACCTGCTGGATATCAAACAGATTCTTGACCGCATACGGCACACCTGCGAGCGGCCCCAGCGGTTGTTTGCGTTGGCGGGCCGCATCGACGGCGGCGGCTTCCTGTCGTGCACGTTGCTGCGTCAGGTGCGTGAAGCAATTGAGCTGACCGTCGAGCCGGGCAATGCGCTCGAACGCCGCTTCCATTACCTCGCTGGCGCTGCATCGGCCATCTCGAATCTGGCGGGCAATCTCGTGTGCGGTGTCGGTCATGGTGTGAAGATCGGTGCGCCATCTTGCTCAGGCGGTAAATCGGCCTCGCGCACGGGGCGTGAAAGCTGCTCGATTCGGGTGAAATGCTGCACCACGTCGGCGGTGCGCGCTTCGCTAAATGTGTAGCCCTGAATGGCCAGCGCGGCTTTGACGTAGGCTTCGATCTGCTGCGGTGAGGCAGCCTCGGGCTGTTGAACTTGCTGCTGCACAGATTCTGAATTGCTGGTCATGATCGCTCTCCTTCACAGGGACACATCCGTGCTGAACGTACCGCAAGTCTCGTGCCATCAATGCTGACAGGATTGGCGCTCAAGCCGCGTTGACCAGTTCCTGCGCCAGCCGGTTATGCTGTTCGCGCACTACGCCTGCGTCAATCGTGACGAGTTGGCCAGCGCGCACCACCACGCGACCGTGAATGATGCTGGTGGTCACATTCGACGGCGTGCAAAATACCAATGCAGCGACCGGATCATGCAATGCACCGGCAAAGCCGATCTGGTTCAGATCGAACAGCACCAGATCGGCAGACATGCCGGGTGTAAGCGCGCCGATATCATCACGGTTGAGTACCTTGGCGCCACCGAGTGTGGCCATCTCCAACGCCTGCCGTGCGGACATTGCCGCCGGCCCGAAACCGACGCGCTGCAACAGCATGGCTTGCCGTACTTCGCCCAACATGTGTCCGGCGTCGCTCGATGCACTGCCATCCACACCCAAGCCGACATGGACATGCGCGTCTAGCATCTTGCGAATCGGTGCGATGCCCGACGCCAGCCGCATGTTCGAACACGGGCAGTGCGCCACACCGGTACCGGTGCGGGCAAATAGTGCGATGCCGCTATCGTCGAGCTTGACGCAGTGCGCATGCCAGACATCGGGCCCTACCCAGTCGCAGGTTTCAGCGTATTGCGCGGGGGTCATGTTGAATTGCGCGCGGCAGTAATCAATGTCGTTGTCGTTTTCTGCCAGATGGGTATGCATCGATACCTTAAAACTGCGCGCCAGCGCGGCCGATTCGCGCATCAGGTGTTGCGATACCGAAAACGGCGAGCATGGTGCCACCACAATGCGCTGCATCGCATGGCGGCGTGGATCATGCCAGCGCTCGATCAATCGCTGCGTGTCTGCCAAAATCGCGTTTTCGTGTTCGACCAGCCTGTCCGGCGGCAAGCCGCCTTGCGACTGCCCAACGCTCATCGAACCGCGCGCCGCATGAAATCGCATGCCGATCTGCTGCGCTGCTTCGATGCTGTCGTCGAGCCGGCAATCGTTTGGAAACAAATACAGATGGTCGCTGCTGGTGGTGCAGCCCGATAGCATCAATTCGGCCATTGCCGTCAACGTCGACACCCGCACCATGTCGGCGCGCAAATGCGACCAGATCGGATACAGCTGACTTAACCAGCCGAACAGTTCGTTGTTTTGCGCAGCCGGTACCACCCGCGTCAGACTTTGGAACATGTGATGGTGCGTGTTGATCAACCCCGGCGTGACGATATGTCCGGTCGCATCGATGACCTGATCGGCGCTGTGCGGCAAGGTGTCGCTCGGGCCGACCTGCTCGATTACATGGTCACGGATGAAGACGGCACCATCGGCAATTTCGCGGCGGGTCGCATCCATCGTAACCAGCATGCGGGCATTTTTGACGAGGAGGGAAGTCGACATGGGCGGAGCATTCCTTCAGGGAATCAGTAGTGAGGACGACTGTTTTGCTTACGCTTCGAGTGCTTATGGAGTCTGCCAAAAACCAATATGCGGTGCGGCTGCATCGTCAACCAGTTCGGCGACCGGACCAATGACTTCGACGCTGCGCTGACCACTGGCAAACACGGTACGACACGGCAGGCGCAGGGTCGGATTTTCCGGATGGTCGCCGGTTAGCTCAAGCAATTTTTCTTCCGACATCGCATATACCACCCGACCGATATTGCACCAGTAGATTGCACCGGCGCACATCGCGCACGGTTCTGCGTTGGTGTAAAGCGTCGCCTGCGCCAGCACCGATGGCGCAAAGCGCTGTGCGGCCAGCGCGGCAGCGACGCGCTCGGCATGCTGGGTCGGGTCGCCTTCTGGTGGCATGGAATTGTTGCCGGCCTCGGCCAGAATAGTACCGTCTGCGGCAACCACAACTGCACCGAACGGATGGCGGCCTGCTGACTTAGCCTGCAGGGCAAGCTGCATCGCATGGCGCACATAAGTGATGTCGCGGCGATCGGGTGCGGTTGCATTGTTAAGGTCCATGCTGTCTCGTCTTTCGAAAATCATGTGCAGAAAAAAGGCTGCACAAATTCGGCAGCCCTTTAAACGGTGCAGTGCCGACGTCATTATTTCGGAATCGAGCCCTCGACACCCTTCACATAAAAGTTCATGCCTTTCATCATGCCGATGTCAGCGTCTTTGCCTGCAGCGACAATTTCTTTGCCTGACTGATCGATCAGCGGACCGGCGAACACACTCAGTGTACCGGCAGCGAGTGCTGCTTTTTTATCCTCGATCAGTTTTTTGACGTCGTCCGGAACGACTGCATTGACGCTCACTAGATCCATCGTTTTTTCTTTCGCACCCCACCAGAAATTGTCCGGTTTCCAGGTGCCGTCGAGTACCGACTGAATCGACTTTTCGTAGTACGGTGCCCATTTGATGACCGAGGACGCCAGATGCGCTTTCGGTCCGAAGGCCGACATGTCCGAATCCCAGCCGAACGCGTACACACCTTTTTCTTCGGCCGCTTTCAGCGTGGCTGGCGAGTCGGTATTCTGGATCAGCACGTCGACGCCCTGACCGATCATCGTCATCGCTGCATCACGTTCTTTGGCCGGGTCGAACCAGGTGGAAATCCAGACCACGCGCGTCGAAATTTTTGGATTGACCGACTGCGCACCGATAGTGAACGCATCGATATTGCGCAGCACTTCTGGAATCGGGAATGAGCCGACCATACCGAGCTTGTTGGTCTTGGTCATCTTGCCGGCAAGGACGCCAGCGAGATACGCGCCTTCGAAGGTTTTGGCTTCGTAGACGCCCATATTCGGCGCCGTTTTATAACCAGTCGCGTGTTCGAATTTCACATCCGGAAATTCCTTTGCAACTTTCAGCATCGGTTCCATGTAGCCGAACGAGGTACCGAAAATTAGTTTGTTGCCTTGCGTGGCGAGGTCGCGAAAGACGCGCTCGGAATCGGCGCCTTCCGGCACGTTGTCGACGAAGGTGGTAACGACTTTATCGCCAAAAAATTCCTGCGCTGCCTTGCGGCCGTCGTCATGCGCGAAGGTCCAGCCCGCATCGCCGACCGGTCCGATAAAGACGAACGCCACTTTCAGTGGCGCGGCTTTTGCCGCTGCCGGTGCTGCGGGTGCAGCAGGTGCCGCCGTGGTAACGACGACTTCTTCTTTTTTGCTGCAGGCAGCAAACAGCACCACTGATGCAGCAATCAGCAACCCTGATTTGAGACTAAAGCGTTTCTTAAAATCCAGCATGAAAATCCCCCGAAATAAAACAGCGATCAGACCGACACTTTTTTTTACGAACCAATTTTTAGTAAGCAAATACCAAGCCCGACCATTCACTTGCAACAGGAGTCAGGCCGAGGGTGTGAACGGTTTGCCGAGCGAGGCCGGAATGTTCAGCCGAATCCAGTGCGGATTACGCGAAATAAGTGCCAGCACCACGATCGTCGACAGATAGGGCAGCATCGCCATTAACTGCGGCGCCACGTCCACGCCGAAACCTTGCAGATTCAATTGCAGAATTGTGACGCCGCCGAACAGATACGCACCGGCCACCACGCGCCACGGCTTCCAGCAGGCAAAGGTGGTCAGCGCCAGCGCAATCCAGCCTTTGCCGGCAGTCATGCCTTCCTGCCAGATCGGCGTATAGACAATCGACAGATAAGCGCCGGCAAGGCCACAACAGGCGCCACCAAATACCACCGCACCGAGGCGAATCATGCGGACGTTGTAACCCAGTGCATGCGCCGATTGTGGTGATTCGCCCACTGCACGCAGCACCAGCCCGGCGCGGGTTCGGGTTAAAAACCAGGCCAGCAATGCACAAATCAGGAGCGCGCCGTACACCATCGGATGATGAATGAACAGCACTGCACCAACGAATGGCAGATCGGACAAAAACGGTACTGCCATCTTCATCGAGGGCAGACTCAGGCCCGTGTATGGAATGCCGGCAAAGGTCGACAGACCGCCACCGAGAATAGACAGCGCCAGACCGGTCGCATATTGATTGGTACCCAGCCACAGCACCATCCAGCCAAAAAAAGCGGCTGCGACCATGCCTGCCAACGCACCAGCTCCGAAGCCCATCACTGCGCTTCCGGTGCCGACGGTGGCTGCAAATCCGGCGATTGCGGCAACCAGCATCATGCCTTCGGCTCCCAGATTTAACACGCCCGATTTTTCATTCAGCAGTAATCCAAACGCGGCCAGCATCAGCGGCGTGCCGGCATTGATGGTGGCGGCCAGTGCCGATGCAAGTACCGAAAAAGTAGCATCCATGATCAGGCCCTCCAGCGAATGTGATTGGCGATTAGCACGTCTGCGCCAAGTAGAAAAAACAGCAGCATGCCTTGAAACACGCCGGTGATCGCGTTGGGCAAGCCAAGCCGCGACTGCGCCAGTTCACCACCGATATAAAACAGCGCCATGATGAAACTGGAAAATACAATGCCGACCGGTTGCAGCCGTCCGACATAGGCAACAATGATGGCGGCAAAGCCGTAACCCGACGACATGTTAGGTGTCAGCTGGCCGACCGAGCCGAGGGTTTCGATTACGCCAGCCAGACCGGCGGCGGCGCCGCTGATCAGGAGCGTGGTCCACAAGGCGCGACGCTGCGAAAAACCGGCATAGCGCGCCGCCATCGGAGCCATGCCACCAACCTGCAATTGAAATCCGGCAAAGCTTTTGTTCATGAAAAACCAGCTGGCCAGCGTCGCAGCCAATGCAAATACGATACCCAGATTCAAGCGCGTATGCGACACCAGAATCGGCAACAAATAACCGCTGGAAAACATCTTCGATTGCGGAAAATTAAATCCCATCGGATCGCGCCACGGTCCTGTTACCAGATAGTTCAGTAATAACCCGGCCACGTACACCAGCATCAGCGACACCAGAATTTCGCTAGTGTTGAATCGGTCTTTCAGCAGTGCAGTGATCGATGCCCACAACATGCCGCCGGCCATGCCGGCAGCAATAATCAGCGTGATCGCCAACGCGCCGCCACCGCTGCCATGATCGAGGGCCAGCGCGACGCCACCACCAGCAATCGCACCGGCAAGCAGCATGCCTTCGGCACCGATCGACATCACGGCAGAGCGATAGCAGATCGCGTATCCAAGCGCGCATAAAATCAGTGGCATGCACTTGACGCCGATCTCGCTCCAGCCGTGCAAATTCTTGATCGGCTCCCAGAAAAATACGGCCAGACCGGCAATCGGACTCTTGCCCAGCAAAACAAACAACACGGCACCACCCAATGTGGTTAGTAGCACTGCCAACACCGGTGACAGTAGCGACATGCGTTGCGACGGTGCGGCGCGCGGTTCCAGTCTAAACATGCGCCACCTCGTTCGACGTGGCGGTAGCCGCCGCAGGATTTGCATCGTGATCCCACAAGCCACTCATCCACAATCCGATCTGATCGACGCTGGCTTGTGCGGTGACGATGGCTGGCGAAAGCCGGCCTTTGGCAATCACCATCAGCCGGTCGGCGATCGCAAACAACTCGTCGAGTTCTTCGGAAATCACCAGTACCGCACAACCGGCGTCGCGCAGCGCGATCAGCTCGGCATGAATTTGCGCGGCCGCGCCAACATCGACGCCCCAGGTTGGTTGCGCCACGATCAGCACCCGCGGCTGACTCATGATTTCGCGTCCGACAATAAATTTTTGCAGATTGCCGCCAGACAGACTGCGCGCGGCGGCATGGGCACCACCTGCTTTGACGTTAAAGCGTGTGATGACCGCTTGTGCGATGCGCGCGATTGCGCCGGTACGGATCACCCCAGACGCAATCGTATCTTTGCCTTGATGCGACAGCAAAATATTTTCGGCCAGCGACATGTCCGGTACCGCGCCGCGACCGAGTCGCTCCTCCGGCACAAAAGCGAGGCCCGCATGGCGACGCGCGGCTGCACCGAGGTGCCCGATCGCCACGCCATCAAGCAGCACGCTGGACGCGTCTGCCCGCGAATCTTCACCGGATAGTGCGGCGAGTAATTCCTGCTGGCCGTTGCCCGAGATACCCGCGATGCCAAGAATTTCGCCGCGATGCAAATCAAAACCGATGTCATGCAATTCTGTCGCGAACGGGTGACTTTTTTGCAGCGATAGCGCGTGGGCCTGCAGCACCACCGGTCCGGGGTGCGCGGTGCCTGCCTTGAGTTCGGGCAGCGCACTGCCGACCATCATGCGTGCCAGGCTCGCTGCGCTTTCCAGCCGTGGATTACAGGTGCCCGTAACGCGACCGCCGCGCATTACGGTGCAGGTATGGCATAGCGCCCGGATTTCATCGAGCTTGTGGCTGATATAGAGAATGCTGCAGCCTTGCGCGGCCAGCGTGCGCAAGGTATCGAACAGCTTGCCGACCGCTTGCGGCGTCAGTACCGAGGTTGGTTCATCGAGGATCAGCAGTTGGGGATTGGTTAGCAGGGCGCGCACGATTTCCACGCGTTGCCGTTCGCCGACCGACAGGGTGTACACGTGGCGCTGCGGCTCCAGCGCCAGACCGTATTGTTCGGCAGTGGCGACGATGCGTTCGGCGAGCCGATCGAGGCGCGTGTTTGATGGCAAACCGAGCGCGATGTTTTCGGTGACGGTCAGCGTATCAAACAGGGAAAAATGCTGGAACACCATTGCGATACCAAGGGCGCGGGCAGCAGCCGGACTGGCGATCTGCACGGTCTGGCCATTCCATTGCATCTCGCCGGCATCGGGTTTGACCGCGCCATAGATGATCTTCATCAGTGTCGATTTGCCGGCGCCATTTTCACCGAGCACCGCATGAATTTCACCCGGCTGAACCACCAGATCGACCGCGTCGTTAGCGACCACGGTCGGGTAGCGCTTGCTGATATGGCGAAGAGTAAGGCGCGTGGTCATGGGTGGCTGTGCAGGCGTCAGCTGCCGCGATAAGTGGAATACGCCCAAGGCGAAACCAGCAGCGGTACATGATAATTTTCGTCGGGATTGGCGACGCCGAAAGCGAGCGTGACCTGATCAATGAAACGCGGCTCTGGCAAATTTACCCGTTGGGCGAAATAGTCGCCTGCCTCGAATACCAGTGCGTACTGGCCGGCTTGCAATCCATCGCCTTGCAGCAGCGGTGCATCGCAGCGCCCATCGGCATTGGTGACGCACTGCGTGAGCAGAGTGCGCTCGGTGGTATCGATGCGAAACAGCGTCACCACGACACCTGCAGCTGGCTTGCCGGACGTTATATCGAGGACGTGGGTACTGAGTTTTCCCATCAAAATTTTCCCATGACTTGCAAGCACAACGGCGGCATCTGGCACATGATTATTTTTTGCAGGTGTTCGATCGCGGTAACGCCATTCTAGTGCGGAAGCAGCGCCAGCCGGGTCGGTTGCAGATATCGATTCGCAGATACCAGACATGCGCAAGCTGATATAAGCCTGCTCGCTTGCAAATGATAAGGTGAAGTTGAAAGGGTGTACACCATGTTTGAACCGATCCGGTTTTATTTTCGTAATGCTGTGCACAGTGTCGATCAAACCCCAATGACCCGCACCGTGTTGCAGCATCTTCGCGAAAAATTGCACTGCACCGGTACCAAGGAAGGTTGCGCAGAAGGCGATTGCGGTGCCTGCACCGTTGTGATCGGCGAGTTGGTGGATGGCGTGATGCAGATGAGGGCGGTCAACTCCTGCATTCAGTTGCTGCCGACGCTCAATGGCAAGGCATTGTTTACGGTCGAGGATTTGCAGCAAGACTCGGGTGCCTTGCATCCGGTACAGCAGGCGATGGTCGATTGCCACGGTTCGCAGTGCGGCTTTTGCACGCCGGGTTTCGTGATGTCGCTGTGGGCACTGTATCTGGATCAAGTGGGTAAATTAGCACCGCTGTCGCGTCGGCAGATCGACGATACCTTGTCAGGAAACCTGTGCCGCTGCACTGGTTACCGGCCGATCATCGATGCGGCACAGCGCATGCTGACGCTGCCACCGGTGCACTTTGATCGTATCGTCGTCGCGCGGGCTTTGCAAGAACTGCAGCGCGAGACAACCTTTTCGTACGCAGCCGACGGCGCGCATTTTTACGCGCCGCGATCGCTGCCGCAATTGATTGACCTGCTGGCCGCTCATCCGCATGCCTGCTTGCTGGCAGGTTCGACCGACGTTGGCATCTGGGTCACCAAACAATGTCGCGCGCTGGGCGACATTGTTTATCTCGGACAGGTACCCGAACTCAAGCAACTCAAGGAGACCCCAACGCATCTCGAGATCGGCGCCGGGGTCTCGCTCGACGATGCCTATGTAGCGGCTGGTCATATATATCCGCACGAGCTCGGTGAGATGCGACAGCGCTTTGCCTCGCGGCTGGTGCGCAATATCGGCACGCTCGGCGGCAACGTCGCGAACGGTTCGCCGATCGGCGATTCGATGCCGTGGCTGATCGCACTTGGCGCGCAGATCGTGCTCAACGGCCGTGACGGCCAACGGGTTTTGGCACTCGAAGATTTTTACCTCGGCTATCAGAAGAAAGATTTACATCCCGGTGAATTCGTCGCATCGATCCGGATACCGAAGCGCACTACCGGTCTGCAATTTCGAACGTACAAAATTTCCAAACGCTTTGATCAGGATATTTCGGCGGTCTGCGCCGCATTTGCATTCACGCTCGATGGCGACACCATCATCAATGCGCGCATCGCCTTTGGCGGCATGGCTGCCACGCCAAAGCGCGCGCTGCACACCGAATTAGCGTTGTCCGGGCGCGCTTGGGACGAAGCCACATTGCACGCAGCCATGGCAATATTGCCAGCCGACTTCGCACCTTTGTCGGACATGCGTGCCTCCGCCGGATACAGAATGACGGTGGCGCAAAATCTGCTGCATCGATTCTGGCTTGAAACGCGCACTGCAGCGCCAATGGCAGAAAATACATTGAATGTGTTTGCGCGGGTGACATCGTGAACAAGCCAAGCGAGCCGCCGATGCAGGCCATCAACGCGGCTAATGCAGGCGAGGTCGGCGCGCCGCATCCGCATGAATCTGCCACGCTGCACGTGCTTGGTGAAGCTACCTACACCGACGACATTGTCGAATTGCAGGGCACCTTGCATGCCGCGCTTGGCCTGTCGCAACAGGCGCATGCCACCATTCGTTCGCTTGATCTGACTGCAGTGCATGCGGCTGCCGGCGTGCGTGAGGTGCTGACCGCCAGCGATATTGTGGGCCTCAACGACTGCGGCCCGATCCTGCAGGACGATCCGATTCTTGCACCCGG
>JAYTZV010000137.1:0-5001 GCA_043741695.1 Burkholderiales bacterium | reverse complement strand
CGGGGCAGTTGTATGACCGGGAAACCAACCTTCACTACAACGGATTTCGGGATTATGATCCGCAGGTGGGACGGTATGTGGCGAGTGATCCGATTGGGTTGAATGGCGGCTTGAATACGTACGATTATGTTGGTGGCAATCCCGTCAGTTTTGTCGACCCGTTCGGACTGGAGCTGGTGTCGGTCATTCTTTCCGGCCTCGGCAAGACCTACATCGACAGCAGTATGGTGGGTCCGATAAACAATTTCGTGGAATATGCTGCGCAGTCCGGCGTCGAGGTGTCATTTTCCTCAGCATTCCGCAGTACCGAGACCCAGATGCGTTTGAATCCCTCGAACTCGACCACGCCGGCAGCGCCCGGCACAAGTTTGCACGAGGCAGGTTACGCAATCGATATTCACTGGCGGCAGATTCCTGCTAGCGAGCGACAGGCTGTCGTCGATGCCGCTGCGGATGCCGGTTTATCGTGGGGTGGGCATTTCAGGCGCAGAGATCCGGTGCACTTTTACATGAATCCGCCCGTTCGCAGGTCACGTGCGATTCGCGACGCGCAACGAAGATATCGATGCTTACACGGAGTTGGTAAAGCATGTTCATGCCAATGAATATCTTAGCGTCGGTAATCGGTGCAGTGCTTTGTTCTGTAATTGGTATGACCGAAGTGATGGCAAAGGATCTTTGTTTCGGTACCTTTTCGAGTCTTCACTTCAATTCCGGGAGTGGCGATTTGTCGGGCATCGAAATAAGTATTGTCAGTACGCGTGACGGTAAACAGGCAGCGGTGCAATTCTCCGACGGTGAGCCAGGTCCGTTGATGGTGACGCCGGTGATCTGCACCGGCACCCATCTTTCGATGAGCCTGCCAAAAGATGCCGGAAGTGCTGCAGCGACCTTCAACGGTGTCGTATCGAGCAGCCGTCTGATCGGTGAACTTGTCTTTGACACGGGTGCGCGCGAAAAGGTGAATCTCAAGCGCAGGAAAAGTTACTGGTATAAAACGCGCTAAACCTATCGCTGCAAACTGCGCCGCTTTACGCATTCCACGTAACCGATTCCATCCGGTGGCACACCGCTGCGCTGCGACTCCCACATCATTTGCCCAAGGCATTCCATGATCTGATGATGGGCCTCATGCTCGCAATCCAGTCGTCGTGCGAGCACAAGAAACGCATCACGAATGCCGGGTGGTTGATCGATTGAAATTTGCTCTGCAATCGATAAGTGCATCGACAGATGCAAGAACGGGTTGCCTTGTCCCTGCTCGACAGAGTAATCGGCAGCGAGTGCTGCATCGACGTCACCAAGTGCATCGGCGTATTCCGGGTGCTGCATGATCCAGTCACGCGCGATTGCTTCGATCGGCGTCAAAACCGCATGATCACGTTGTTTGGTGAAGGTCGTGCAAAAGAACCGGCGTACATCGTGCTGGGAGGGTGAGAACATGTCGACTCCAATTTTGGCTATAACATCTCAATATTGAAAAACGCACCAGTCCGGTAGGCGCACTATTTCGTTATGCGACGTTGTTTTGCCCACCTTACTTAGCGTGGCCACACCGTCTCCGTGTTGAAAATTTTTTTCGTCCCCAGGTGTGAGACCAAGGAAGAGATTGGCGTGTGCGGGCGGAACTGCGCAACCACGTCGGTAGTAATTTCGCCCAGCGACAACGGGCGTTAAAATGATTCTCGAGGGGTGCTTGATCATGCTCCCTTCCAATCGATTGCGCGTCATCGTCCCTCAAATTGCCTTCTCGGGAACAGGTGTCTTGCCACGAAATTCGCAGAGATCGGTGATCATGCAATTCCAGCAGAGAGGTTTGCGCGCAATGCAGGTGTAGCGTCCATGCAGAATCATCCAGTGGTGCGCATCCTGCAAAAATTCTGGCGCCACAAATTTCATCAACTTGTGTTCGACTGCATCAACCGTTTTGCCGGGGGCGATGCCGGTGCGGTTGGCCACACGAAAAATATGCGTGTCGACGGCGATCGTTGCTTCGCCAAAGGCGGTATTGAGTACCACGTTCGCCGTCTTGCGACCGACCCCGGGCAGCGCTTCCAAGGCTTCGCGGGTGCGTGGTACCTGGCCTGCGTGTTCAGTCAAAATCAGCCGGCAGGTTTCGATGGCATTTTTTGCTTTGTTGCGAAACAGGCCGATGGTTTGAATAAACGGAATCAAGCCTTCAACGCCAAGCGCGTAAATCGCTGCGGGTGTGTTGGCGACTGCGTACAATTTGCGGGTGGCCTTGTTGACTGCGATGTCGGTTGCCTGCGCCGATAGCAGCACGGCAATCAGTAATTCGAAAGGCGAGGTGTATTCGAGTTCGGTTGCCGGTTGTGGGTTGGCAGCGCGCAGCCGGGTGAATATCTCACGGCGTTTGTCAGCGTTCACGTTGCATCCTTTTTTGCAGTTGTTGCTTGGGCTTCACGTTGCAGTCGAGCGCGCTCGATGGCGGCTTGAATGATCGCCTTTTTACGCGCCTGTTCTGCCTGTGCCTCGGCCGGCAAATCGGATTGCGCCTCGATCTCTTTAAATTTCGCGGCTGCCTTTGCGGCGAGGCGCGCATCGTTTTCCAGGCGTTCTCGCTGCAATCGTGTAGTCCGGAAATCATGCCGCCAGCGCGCTGCATCGGCTTGCGCCTGCGACCATGCTTGCCAGCCGGTAGTCTCGGTCACCGACACCATTGCGATGCAATCGACCGGGCAGGGCGCGACACACAAATCGCAACCAGTGCAGAGTTCATTAATTACGGTATGCATTTGTTTGGCGGCGCCAATGATGGCATCGACCGGGCAGGCTTGAATGCATAAGGTGCACCCAATACAAATTGCTTCATCGATGACGGCGACCGGGCGCTGACGTTCGCTGCCATTGGCGGGATTGATTGGAATGACCACGCGACCAAGCAGCGTCGCCAGGCGCTGCACACCTTCGATGCCACCGGGCGGGCATTGATTGATCTCTGCACCACCGGATGCAATAGCCTCGGCATACGGTCTGCACGCCGGATAGCCACACTTGGTGCACTGGGTCTGCGGCAACAGATCTTCGATTTGATCGGCGAGGGGAGTGGGAGACGGCACGGCTGGAATCAATCAACGAAAACCATATTATCCTGGCAAACACGCGGCTGCGCACAAATGAAAAAGCCGTTCAGCGCGAACGCGAACGGCTTTGCTTGCACGCTGAAAAAATTAGGCGTGAGCTTGAATAAATTCGGCAATTTTCGGGCAGATCATTTCACGCCAGCGACGGCCCGCGAATATGCCGTAGTGGCCGCATTGCGGTGCGACGAAATCCTGCTTCATCTTTGCCGGAATGCCGCTGCACAGTGTGTGCGCAGCCTGAGTTTGTCCGGCACCCGAGATATCGTCCAGTTCGCCTTCGACGGTGAACAGTGCAACCGTCTTGATGTCTTCGGGACGCACCAGTTTGCCTTCGACTTCCCACGTGCCTTTCGGCAGTGAAAAATCCTGGAACACAGTCTTGATTGTCTCAAGATAATACTCGGCAGGCATGTCGAGCACTGCGTTGTATTCGTTGTAAAACTTGCGATGCTCTTCCGCCGACTCGTCATCCCCTTGGCGCAGATGCATATAAAAGTCCCAATGACTTTGCGCGTGGCGATTCGGGTTCATGGCAACAAAACCCGCATGTTGCAAGAAGCCCGGATAGACCTTGCGGCCTGCACCCGGATAGTTCGATGGCACGCTGTAAATCACGGTGTTCTCGAACCAGGAAAACGGCTTCTTGGTGGCAAGGTTATTGACTTCTGTTGGTGATTTACGCGGATCAATCGGGCCTCCCATCATCGTCATGGTTTTCGGCAGTTTTGGGTCTTTGGCGGTGGCCATCAACGCGATTGCAGCCAGCACCGGAACGGTCGGCTGGCAGACTGAAATCACATGTACGTCGGGGCCGAGCTTACGAATGAATTCTTGTACGTAGTAAATGTAGTCGTGCAGATGGAATGGTCCTTCTGCGTAAGGCACCATGCGTGCGTCGGTCCAGTCGGTGATGTAGACATCGTGCTGCGGCAACAGGGCCTTGACGGTATCGCGCAACAGTGTCGAGTGATGGCCTGATAGCGGCGCGACCAGTAATACTTTCGGCTGTTTTAATGCCGCGCGTGCGGACGTGGTGAGATTTTTTGCGAAATGGACCAATGTACAAAACGGCTTGGTCACGGCAGCTTCTTCGACAATGCCGATCACCGTGCCATCAACGGTCGTGGATTTGATTCCGAATTCCGGCTTTTCATAATCCTTGCCGAGGCGATACATCAATTCATATCCAGCGGCGATACGCTGCGCAAACGGCGTGTGTGCCAACGGCGAAACAGGATTGGTAAACAGCTTTGCCGAGGCCTCTGCCCACTGAATCAGCGGATTCATGAAAGTGCGATTCAGTTCGTGAAAGTGATAGAGCATGAGGTCCTCGTAAAAAATGATGCGATAAATTATGCAGCAGTTTCGATAAATCGATGTGCTAATAATGATGCTGCGGTGCATCATAAACTATTTGCGCACGCATTCGGAAAATTAGTTTATGTCAAAACAATAATTCATCCGGTGGTTTTGTGATTGTGAAGACTTCGTTTGCATAGCCTGGGCATGCTTTCGGCATCTTTAAATTCATCGCTGAATTTTTTTTGCAACATAGTGAGAGGTGGTCCCAGGAATTCGGACAGCGGGTTAAGTGGTAGTTTTGCTTCACACTTCAGGCTGAAAAGCCGAACACAGGAGCAACGGCATGACGAAGAGAACGAGACGGAACCATTCAGGCAGTTTCAAAGCGAAGGTGGCCTTGACGGCTTTGCGGGGTGAGAAGACCTTGATCGAGATCGCCGAACAAATCGAGGTGCATCCGACCCAGGTCACCGAATGGAAGAAGCAGCTACTCGAACGCGCGGCTGAGGTATTCGACGGTGGCACCGCGGCCGGCAAATCCGACACGTTGCCGGATTTGAAGGTGCTGCACGCGAAGATCGGACAGCAGGCACTG
>JAYTZV010000136.1:0-1659 GCA_043741695.1 Burkholderiales bacterium | reverse complement strand
GATCGATTCCGGCAGGGGCCATGTTCGAACAACAATTACTCAATGCGTTATCGCTCGGCAGCGTCTACGCGCTTTTTGCGCTGGGCTTCACGCTAGTGTTCGGCGTGCTCGGCGTAATTAATCTGTCGCATGGTGCGATTTTTATGCTCGGCAGTTATTCGGCCTTACTGCTGGTAGAAAAACTCGCTTTACCGTTGTGGCTCGCGCTGCTGGTGGCGATGCTGGTCACTGGCCTTATCGGTCTCGTAGTTGACTATCTCGTACTTCGGCCGCTGCGCGCGCGCAACGCACCGCATCTGTCACCGATGATCGCGTCCATTGGCGTGGCGATCATGCTGACCAATCTGGCGCAGGGTTTATTTGGCGCAGAAAACAAGCGCTTTCCGATCGGCACCATCCCCGAACAAAGTATCAGCATCGGCGACCTGCATGTGACAGCAGTGCAGATCGGCATTGTCGTTATCTCGTTCGTGCTGATGGTGGTGTTGCTGGTGGTGATGCGTCGCACGCAACTTGGCCGCGCGCTGCGGGCGATTGCCGAGTCACCAAAAGCGGCAGCCCTGCTTGGTATCAATGTAGAACAGCTTTTTTTACTGACCTCGTTTGCAGCCGCCGCGCTTGGTGGTGTGGCTGGCGTATTAGTCGGCTTATCGTTCAATGCGATCTCGCCGTTCATGGGTCAGCCGATGCTGCATAAAGGTATCGCTGTCATTATTTTAGGTGGCATGGGAGACATTCGCGGCGCGCTGATCGGCGGCTTGTTCCTTGGCTTTGCCGAAGTGATGAGTGTGGCGTATCTGTCTTCAGATTTTCGGGATGCGGTGGCGTTCGGTTTGCTGTTTGTGATTCTACTGGTGCGTCCCTCCGGCATGTTCGGCAAAGTACTTGAGAGGAAAGCCTGACATGATGGAATGGTGGGAAGGATTCTGGTCGACCTACAACACGGTGGTGTTCAGTATTGGTGTGAATGCGATGCTGGCGCTGTCAATTTACGTGACCTTGAGCTGCGGGTTGCTGTCGCTAGCCAATGCGGCATTCATGGGTATCGGCGCGTATGCGGCTTCGCTGATCAGCATGCAGACTGGCTTGTCGTTTCCAGTTGCTCTGTTGGCCGCGGGTGTATTGCCAGCGCTGGTGGCGCTTGTAATCGGTCTACCTACGCTGCGCTTGTCGGGTGTGTATCTGGCGATGGCAACGTTGGGATTTGGTGAGGTCGTGCGCGTGGTGATTCTGAATCTTGAGATCACCGGCGGGCCGATGGGCATCAATGGCATTCCGCAAAAAACCGAGTTCTGGCATATCGCTCTTTTACTGGCGCTGACGCTATTCGTGCTGGCGCGCATGCGTCGCTCAAAAATTGGTCGCGCTTTCGAAGCGATCAAGGCAGATGAAATCGCCGCGCGCCTGATGGGTATCAACGTGGCCGGGTACAAGCTGTTTGCGTTCGTGACCGGCGCCGTCATTGCCGGAGTCGCTGGCGGTCTCAATGCGCATTACACCTTCACCATCGGACCCGGCAATTATGCGTTTGAAAACGCGGTCGATATTTTGACGATGGCGGTCTTCGGCGGCACCAGCAATCTGATCGGGCCGACCATTGGTGCGTCGATCTTGACGCTGCTGCCGGAAGTATTGCGCCAATTTAAAGATTTCCGGCTC
>JAYTZV010000135.1:0-5015 GCA_043741695.1 Burkholderiales bacterium | reverse complement strand
TTCCAGTTGGCGTGCGCACGCATGCAGTGCAGCGAGCTCGCACGGTGGCGGCTGCGGCGCTTGGCTATCGCATTGATGTTCCGGCAGATTTTGGTCTGCAGCCGCCACCGCTGTCGGAAGCGGCGACGCACTGGTTGCTACTGCAACCCTATGCTGTTTTTTTTCACGGTACCGCACGGATAGCCAAGCAGTGGGCACCAGAGAATTGGGTGGCGCTCGGTAACCATCTCGCGCAACGCGGCCTGCCGGTGCTGCTGCCGTGGGGGTCCGCCACCGAGCAGCAGGAAGCGCGCTGGCTTGCCGAACGCATCACAGGTGCCGTTGTACTGCCTGCACTACCGATGATGGATGCGGCGCTGCTGGCGCAACGCGCGGCACTGGTGGTCGGGCTCGATAGTGGCCTCACGCACATCGCGGCGGCGTATCATCGGCCAACGGTCGAGCTGTATTGCGATTCGCCGCGCTGGAAAACCGAAGGCGACTGGTCACCAGCAATCATCAATCTCGGTGACGCCGGTGCACCGCCATCGATTGGTGCGGTGTGCACTGCCACTGATACCCTGCTCGATGCCGCGCACCTTCGCCAAAGTGATATCGCCGATTCGGCGTGAGAGGACTGGATTGAATGCACTAAATTCGTCTGAACAGACAAGCTCGGTATCGCCGCAAGCATCGGCGCAGGCATCGGCGCAATCATCGACGCAGGCACCCACTCAAGCAGCGACGCAGGCACCGTCGCAAATTTTGACGCTGCAGCAAGCGAATTGGCAGGGCGATGCGCTGAAACCGGAGGCTATCGCTGCGCTCGAAGCAGGCAAGGTACTTTTTTTTCCGCAGCTGAGATTTGCGCTCACTGCTGAGGAACAGTGTCTGCTGACGCCATCGGTACGCGATCCAAAAGCACGCAATATCAGCCTCGGCAGCAACGGGCAACTGAAAGGGGCGCTTGGAGATGCTGCCACGCTATCTGCATTGACCGCGATGGTGGCGCGCTTTCAGACCCAAGCACAAACGCTGATTGCCAGTGCGCTGCCGCATTACGTGGCGGCGCTGCGTGCAGCACCAACCAGTTATCGGCCGATGCAGGTCGAGTCGCGTGCGCAATCGTGGCGCGCCGACGATCGGCGTTTGCATGTCGATTCGTTCGTCTCGCGACCCAATCGTGGCGAGCGGATTTTGCGGGTCTTCACCAACGTTAATCCCGATGGATTGCCGCGCGTGTGGCGCGTCGGCGAGCCATTCGAGACCGTCGCCTCGCGTTTTCTGCCGCATGCGAAACCGTATTCGGCCTGGCAGGCGAGCGCCTTGCGCGCACTGCGCATTACCAAAACCCTGCGCACTGAATACGATCATCTGATGCTGCAGCTGCATGACGGCATGAAGTCAGATCTGACGTATCAAGCGCAGGCGCAGCAAATCACCATGGCGTTTCCACCGGGGTCGAGCTGGATCTGTTTTTCGGATCAGGCATCGCATGCGGTGATGTCGGGGCAGTACATGCTGGAGCAAACCCTGCATCTCGCACCGCAGGCGCAGTACGATCCCACCGCGAGTCCACTGGCGATCCTGCAACGGCTGACTGGCCGCAGCCTGATCTGATGCGGCGATTGTATTCGACAGTGTGGTGGCTGGTCTTGCCGCTGGTACTGGCGCGGCTATGGTGGCGTGGTCGACGCGAGCCGGGCTACCGGCAGCATATCGGTGAGCGTCTCGCCTTCGTGCCGCAACAAAAAAGTGCTGCGCCGCTGATCTGGCTGCACGCGGTATCGGTCGGTGAAACCCGCGCTGCCGAGCCGTTGATCGACTTGCTGCTGGCTAGCTATCCATCGCATCGACTGCTACTGACTCACATGACGCCAACCGGTCGCGCGACCGGCGCGGCCTTGTTCGCGCATTACGGTGCACGCGTGCGCCAGGCCTATCTGCCCTACGACATTGGCTGGACCGTCGAGCGTTTTTTGGTGCGTAATGCACCGCAGATATGTCTGTTGATGGAAACCGAAATCTGGCCGAATCTGATGGCGCGCTGCGCCGTGCGACAGGTGCCGGTGGTGCTCGTCAATGCACGTTTATCTGAACGCTCGCTGAAAAAAGCGCGGCGACTTGGTCGCTTGATGATGGATGCAGCGAAGCAGTTGCGCAGGGTCGGCGCACAAACCTCGGGTGATGCCGAGCGGATTCGCTCGTTCGGTGTGAACGATGTAGAAGTCACCGGCAGTATCAAATTTGATGTGTCGCCAAGCGCCGAGATGCTGGCACTAGGTCAGCAGTTGCGCCAGCAAATTGGTGATCGCCCGGTACTGCTGTGCGCCAGCACCCGCGAAGGCGAAGAGGCGATGATTCTCGATGCACTCGCTGCCAGCAACGTGCCACCGTCCACCTTGCTGATCATCGTGCCACGTCATCCGCAACGCTTTGATGCCGTCGCTGCCTTGGTCACGGCGCGCGGCTTGTCGCTGCAGCGTCGCTCTACGCTCGGCGCGATGATGGTCGATACCGATGTGCTGCTGGGCGATTCGATGGGTGAGATGTTCGGCTATTGCGTGGCGAGTGATCTGGTTGCCATCGGTGGCAGTCTGCTGCCGCTTGGCGGACAGAATCCAATTGAGGCCTGCGCGGTCGGCAAGCCGGTTTTATTCGGACCACACACATTTAATTTTGCGGACGTCAGCGAGGATGCGGTCGCCGCTGGCGCGGCATTGCGCGTCGCTGATGCCACGGCGCTGTTGCGCGATGCCGGCGCGCTGCTACGCGACGATGCGTTGCGGTTGGCGATGGGTGCCAGCGCGCAGCGCTTCGCGCAACAACATCGCGGTGCGGCGGTGCGCACGATGGCGCTGCTGCAGACGCTGATCAAAACGAGCTAGTCGTCTAATCGACCAAGCCACGAAGCCACGAAACACCAATTTCTCAGCTCGCCGCCACGCTGGTTTCCTTCAACCCGCCACCCAGCGCGCGATACAAATCCACAGCATTCGTCAATCGCAGCTGGCGAGTTTGCACCAACGCCTGCTCTGCAGTAAACAAATCGCGCTGTGCATCGACGACATCGAGTGCACTGGCAATGCCGTTTTGAAAACGCAACTCTGCCAGCTTTAACCGCTGTGCCTGCGCATCGACCACCGCTTGCTGCGCACCGACTTGCTCATCGAGCAGACCACGCGCGACCAGCGCATCGGAGACTTCGCGAAATGCGGTCTGGATGACTTTTTCATAGTCAGTTACTGCCAAATTTTTGCGCACTTCGGCCAGCGTCAAATTACTGCTGTTACGACCCGCATCAAAAATTGGCAATACCAGTTGCGGTGCAAAGGTCCAGCTACCCGAGCCTGCGCTGAACAATCCCGACAGTGCATTGCTGCTCGTGCCCAATGCAGCGGTGAGTGAAATGCGCGGAAAAAATGCAGCGCGTGCAGCACCGATATTCGCGTTCGTCGATTTCAATCGCTGCTCGGCGGCGAGAATATCTGGCCGATGGGTCAGTAGATCCGATGGCACGCCCGCTGGTATGTTGGTGATGATATTTTCGCTCGACAGCATCGGCGCAGCGGGCAAATCAGTCAGTGGTTTGCCAACCAGTAGCGTCAGTGCATTTTCCGATTGGGCGCGTTGTCGTTGCAATGTTAGCAGCGATACCCGCGCGGTTTGCACCAGCGTTTCTGATAACCGCAAATCGAATTCAGACGAAGCACCGACCTCGAAGCGTTGACGCGCAAGGTCATACGCTTTTTGACGGCCATCCAATGTTTGTTGCGCGAGGCTCAGCTGTTCGGCATAACCGCGCTCGGCCAGATAGGCTTTGGCGACCTCGCCGACCAGGCTTAACTGCGCCGAGCGCTGCGCCTCGGCTGTCGCGAGATAGGATGCCAAGGCGGCATCATTCAAGCTACGCACGCGGCCAAAAAAATCCAGCTCGAACGAGGCCAGGCTCAAGCCAACCTGATAACTGCTACTGACCAACGGACGATTAAATGGCGTGAGTGATCCCGGCGTACGCGATCGCACACCGTTTGCGGTACCGTTCAAATTTGGTAGCAAGTCAGCCGACTGCACGTTGTAAAGTGCGCGTGCTTCTTCAATGCGTAACGCCGCTGTGCGCAAGTCACGATTATTTTCCAGCGCTGAAGAGATCAACACCTGCAAGCGCTGATCCGGGAAAAATTCGCGCCAGCCAATGTCCGCCGCGGCCCGCGAAGCGCCGGTAGCGTCGCCAGCAAAAGTCGCAGCAACTGGCGCATCCGGGCGCACATACATCGGATTCATCGAACAGGCTGCGAGCAACGCGCTCGCTGCCGCTAGTGCCATCGCTAATGCCGACTGCTGAAACTTGATCATGCCTGTTCTCCGCTTTCTGTTTTGTGCTCCGCATGCTCGTGTCCGGACTGGGTCAGTGCGAAATATTTCTGTCGCTTGCTACCTTTGAATAGTTTGCGAATCACGACAAAAAAGATCGGTACCAAAAATACAGCGAGCACCGTGGCCGTGATCATACCGCCCATCACGCCAGTACCGATCGCACGCTGGCTCGCAGATCCTGCACCGGTGGCCAATACCAGCGGCAGCACACCGAGAATAAACGCCAGCGACGTCATGATGATCGGACGAAAGCGCAAATGAACTGCTTCCAGTGTGGCCTCGATCAACCCTTTGCCTTCGGCTTGCAAATCTTTCGCGAACTCGATAATCAGAATCGCGTTTTTTGCTGACAAACCGATGATCGCAATCAGGCCGACCTTGAAATACACATCGTTCGGCAAGCCGCGTAATGTCGCACCAAGCAGCGCGCCGAGAATGCCGAGCGGCACGACCAGCAGCACCGCAATTGGAATCGACGTACTTTCATACAGCGCGGCCAGCACCAGAAATACCGCTAGTAGCGACAGCGCAAACAGCGCAGGCGCTTGCGAGCCGGAGGCTTTTTCTTCCAGTGACTGACCGGTCCATTCATAACCAAAACCGGCCGGCAGCTGCTTCATCAAATTTTCCATCTCATCGAGCGCTTCACCGGTGCTGCG
>JAYTZV010000134.1:0-1665 GCA_043741695.1 Burkholderiales bacterium | reverse complement strand
ATCCTTTGCGATGAATTGGCATCATCGCAAAAGCGTTACCCATGTTCTGGTACACCTGTTACCTATGTTCCCGGTCTATACAGCGAAGCAAAAAGAAGTTGGTGGCTGCCGGGCCACCCCCGGCGCGGTACTCGCCCGAAGCAACAAAAATCTTAGATGCCGCTCCCGGCTAGATCTAATGGATGCACACTAAAAAATGCCAGCGACGAGTCAATCACTACCCGGACGCCAGCATGTAATCATCAACATAGTTAGCCAACTTGCCCCAGCAATGTCCCAGCATCCGACACCTCAAACTTTCCCATCGCCTCAACATTCAACTGCTTAACAACGCCATCATCAATCAACATCGAATACCGCTTAGACCGCGTCCCCATACCATTCTTGCTGAAATCAGCATCAAGCCCGAGCGCTTTAGCAAACGCAGCATTCCCGTCAGCCATCATGCGAATCGTGCCAGTGGCCTTTTGATCGCGACCCCATGCCCCCATCACGAACGCATCATTAACTGCAATACACCAGATTTCATCGACACCCTTGGCCTTGAAGTCGGCAGCGTGCTGCAAGTAACCCGGCACATGCTTGGCCGAACAGGTCGGCGTGAACGCGCCCGGCACACCGAACACGGCAATCTTTTTGCCTTTGGTCAGGTCAGCGATTGCAAATGTATTCGGACCAAGCGAGCAGCCTGCCGATTCGACTTCGATAAATTCTGCCAGCGCGCCTTCCGGCAGATGGTCACCAATTTGTACGGTCATGGGAATTCCTTAATTAAATTTAGGGCGTCGCACTGATTTCAGCGAGACGCCCAGTATGCCAAATCATGCCGAACTGCATCGGCCTAATTCAATTTGTGGGTTCGGCGGCTCAATCCGCCTGCTTGCGCAAAAAGGCCGGAATATCGTACGTCTCCATGCCATTTTTTTCCAGTGCCCGCACTGTCTCCGAGGCCGATTCACGACGCCATACTGCTGGCGCTTTCAAGCCATCGAACGAGGCACCCTGCTGATTGTTGTGCGACATACCTGCATGTGCAACCATCGGCTCGTTGTGCGTTCCGGTACGTAGCATCGGTGTCTGCACTAATTGCACGTTCTTGCGCGCACGGCCAAGGCCGGTAGCCACCACGGTCACGCGAATATCGTCGCCCATCGAATCGTCATAGGCGATGCCTTGTGCGATCGACGCATCGGCGGCAGCAAAAGCACGCACAGTGGCCATCACTTCCTTGATCTCGCGACCTTTCAAACCACGGCTGGCAGTCACATTCACCAACACGCCGCGCGCACCCGACAAATCGATACCGTCCAGCAGCGGCGAGGCCACTGCCTGCTCGGCGGCGATGCGCGCACGATCCACGCCCGACGCCGTCGCGGTACCCATCATCGCCTTGCCCTGCTCACCCATGATTGTCTTGACGTCGTTGAAGTCGACGTTGATATGACCCGGTACATTGATGATTTCGGCGATACCGGCTACTGCATTATTGAGCACATCGTCGGCATGCTGCAGCCACTCGATCATGCTGTCGTCTTCGTAAATTTCTTCAAGCTTTTCGTTCAGGATGATGATGAGCGAATCAACATGCAGCGACAGCGCTTCCAGACCTTCGTCGGCGATGTCCATGCACTTCTGACCTTCATACGAAAATGGCTTCGACACCAC
>JAYTZV010000133.1:0-13767 GCA_043741695.1 Burkholderiales bacterium | reverse complement strand
ATACTTGCGCGCCTTGGCCTGGTAGCTCAGTCGGTAGAGCAGAGGATTGAAAATCCTTGTGTCGGTGGTTCGATTCCGCCCCGGGCCACCAAGAAATTTCTGGAAAATCAGAGAGTTACACGCTTCGGCTTGTAGCTCTTTTTGTTTTCCAATCTCGGGATTGGCATCATGTAGGGCCAGTGTAGTATTTGCGGTCGAACAACGCTGGGAAAGTGGCCCGATTGCGAAGACAACTGTTGCTCAGTGTTTTGCAATTCCAGACGACGAGCCATAGACACGAAAGTGCCCTAAATCAGTAACTTTACTCGCACCCTACCAGCTTCAGCCCACGTTGTTGAACGACCGATTCGACCAATGGCGAAGGATTTTATGACTTAAGTATTGGAAACGAGCCAGTCACGAACCACCAAATCAACGCGGCAGCCAACGATGCGCAAATAGCCAACGCGAAACCAATCAAGCGTTCTAAATTGCGCTCTTTTGGTGAGTTAGCCCTTTCAATGGTCTCAGCTAAAGAATCCAGTTTAGCGCTTGAAGTCTTATGAATTTCTAAGCTCTCTTCGAGCGACTTAGGTATCGCCTCATGTTCTGCTTCCATACGTGCAACGGCGATTTCCTGCTCAATCTGTTCCCGCCCATTGTTGATTCGCCGAGAACCACAACATCGGGCGCTCGTTTTCAGCACCAGCGTTACTACCCCTCAGCACACCAGATTCGGCTATTGCCGACAGGCGCACCCACGGTGCATAGTGCCAAACGATACTCATACAGTGGCCCCATTGACCAGCCGACCACCTGACGCGAAAAAAGATCAAGTACCGCTGCGAAAAATAGCCATCCCTCATGGGTACGAATGTAGGTGATATCGGTCACCCAGACGCGATTCGGTGCCGTCACATCAAACTGACGCTGAAGATGATTCGGTGCCAACATCGCGACCGCTCCGCTACGTGATCCTGGCCGCCGGCGATAGCCTGTTTGTGAACGCAGCTTCTCGTTGCGCATGAGCCGATAGACCCGATGCTTGCCACATGTCTCTCCCAGGTCGCGCAGGTCATCACGGACTTTGCGATAGCCATACACCGAGCCACTTTCCAGCCACGATTGCTTGATATGCCCGAGAAGACGACGATCATCTTGCGTGCGTTCTGACTCCGGCTTGTGCTGCCAGGCATAAAAGCCACTTGGGTGTACCGCCAATACTTTGCATAATCGTCGCACCGGATACTCGGACTGATGCTCGCCGATGAATGCGTACCTCACCCGGACATCTTGGCAAAGTACGCAGCGGCCTTTTTTAAGATATCGCGCTCCTCGGTGACCTGTTTCAATTCGGCTTTAAGTTGGCGCATCTCCGCTTGCTGATCAGCAGCAACGGCCCGCTCGACTGGTGACACGCTGTAGCGTTTGATCCATTGGTATAGGCTGTATCCGCTCACACCAAGTCGCGCCGCAACTTCTGCAACGGGATGGTTGCGCTCTGTGACCTGCTTGACCGCTTCGATCTTGAATTCTTCCGTAAATCGCTTGCTCATGACACCTCCGTTGACCTAATTTATAGGCTCTGAAGTGTCTAGTAAACCCGGGACGATTCATCTTTGATTTCTCACCACGGATACGTAAATATTCAGCGACATCGAACGGTCGAATACTGTCGATTGCCACCGCGCCGAATACAGCTTCGAGCAATGTGCAATATTGCGTGTAATCACGCTGTGTATGTGGCCTCAACGCCGGCAAAATTTCGCGCATATACCGACGAGCAATCACCGAAAACGATTTATCTTCAATGGTAACTGGCTCGCTTTCAAGCTCAGCCCATTTACGCCTTACCGCACATCACTGCAGTCCCCCGAATAGTCGGTCGACAGTACGGTCTAAGCCTCAGCCAGCACGCCAAATAAATAACGTTTGTTTTCTTCGGTAAGCAATTGATTTTTACAGAGGAAATTCGCTAACTACTGCATATCTCTCCGGTCTTTCGACAATATTCCCCTCTTTTTTACGATACATTTTTCGGAAAATTTTATTTTCCTTTGATTTTTTATCAATCTTTTCCCGGATTCTGGGGAACGCTACATCTTCTGGAAGATTCGTGAGCCCTTTAATCATCGCGCAAAGTGCAACAGAATGACTGTATTTACCGACGGCCGACCGGACTACAGCACTTCAAGCCGAACGTTCCGGATATGAATGCAGCTCTGAACCTTTTACTTAACAGCGAGACGTTTATGTTGCGTCGCTGCTCGTCTAGATAAACGTCGGTGAAATCGGCACCTCTAATCGGATAAACGCTGCCGCCTTAGCGGAACGACTGTGAACAATACTATTCAAAAAGTAACATTGCCTGTCGGAAAAATTTACACAAGAAGCCCCAACGTGTTCCCCCTTTAGTCTAAGCCGTTGATAAAAAAAGGATATTTTCTCTGGCACGGGTTATGCTTTTTATTTGAAATCTTCAAAAGTAATTTCGCTAAACTTCATAAGGTGTTGCTATGCGTACCAAATTTGCAATGTTCGTCGCCACTCTCACTGTTGCCGCTTCCGCTAACGCCAACCTGATTAAAAATGGCGATTTCGAAGCTGCTGGAGCGCAATATTCAGTTCCGACTTCGTGGCTTGAAACTAATCCGAATGATGCCGGTGTTGGGTATTTGTCAGCGGGAAATTACTTTGGCGCTGGCAGCACAGCAAAGGACGGAAAGCAACTTTTCGAATTCAACGGTCAAAACAGAGCTCCGGACTCATCGCTGTTCCAAACGTTTGCCACCACTGCGGGAGTAATTTATTCGGTTGATTTTGATTATGGAGTTACTTCCGGAGGTAATCAATCAATCATCGCTGAAATTTTGGGTAACACTGGCACGCAGCTCACCGCTTTTACCGCCAATTCGACATCAACTGCCCTGAATCACTTTAACTTTTCGTTCACTGCTGATGGCGCCAATTCGACGCTTCGTTTCAATGATAGTCGTGCGAACAACACAAACGGTCAAGACGGTGTCCTTGACAATGTCTCAGCAGTACCAGAGCCAGCAACTATTGCGTTGCTTGGCCTAGGCTTGCTCGGTTTCGCTGCTGCTCGCCGCAAAACATCGAAATAAAATCCTCGTTTGTTGCGTTCAAGCCCGCCGAAAAAGCGGGCTTTTTATTTTGTGACTAACCTGATTCTGCCGCGTCTGCCTTACTTGTAATTGATTGCGGTAACTTCCAGCGGTCACGGTCGGTCCCCCACATACTCGGCGGCTGCCACGGCTTGTTATGCTCGGCATGGTGCAAGGCAGATACCGGCAGGCGTTTCGGTCCATTCGAACAAAGTTGTAAACGAACGGCGCAGGCCATGCAATTACACGTCTAATTCAGCAACGGCACACGCCCCGCGATGCGCATTACTCGGGTCAGTCAATCACCCAGCCGCAGCGGTTTCAATCTTGAAAACCCATATCGAAGGCTTCCAAAGCTTATCTTGTGTTTCGAGGCGGCGCAGCTTGCGAACATTGGGCGGCGTTTCATTCTGGCGCTTCAACTCAGACAGTAGCGACGATACGTAAGGAGTCAACGGCAACATGCGGAAATCTTCTACTTTGTCATTCAGCTTCAGGTTGTTCCACTGGAAATCCACGTCCTCCCATTTCAGCCGTGCTAATTCTTCACTCCTTGCTCCAGTGAGAAGCAGGCATTGCAGATAAGCGCTGACTACTGGGCTTACAATCTTGCGGACCGCTGCAAACCAATCGAGCAATTGCTCACGCTGAATAACGTCGTTTTTAACCTTGATGCGACTAAGGCTTTCTCGGGCTTTCTTGCTTTGGGCAGCGTTGCCTGCACTGATTCCGGCATAGGTTGGATGGGCGGCACACCAGAACAGGCAGGCTTTTAACAACCGCAAGGCAAGGCGCGCACGGGTGGCCCGGGTTTTGGCTTCCACTTTGGCCCATGCCACGATGCGCCCCGCCGTAAGGTCAACTAGCCGCACGTTCGTCAGCGATGCACGCGGCCCGGGTTCAGTCAGCTTCTTACTGCGTGTGCGTTGTACACCACCCGCTTGAATTATCCACGCATGGTCGTGCTTGTGAAGCTCGGACCATAGCGGCGAGCGGTCGGCCACGTACTCGGGACACACGTCACCAAGCGTTATGGACTCCCGCACGTGTGGACTTGTTACGCCATCTTTGCAGCGTGGCGGGCATCGCGGGCGGCTTGCTTGGCTTCCAGCGCCTCTGCTTTCACGTGGCGCGGGTCTTGTCCGCTGTCGACAATGATTTTAAGGCGCGGGCTTCCGCTTGGGCTTGGTCGATTGTCCCGATGGCGGGCGCAGCGCCTTGCCATTCAGCTTGCAGTGAAATGTGTAGCCTTCGCACCATTGGCGGTTACACGCAGCCCTAAGCCCCGCGCGGTCGAGTTCCATAGGAATGATTGAGCCAAACCCCGTGCACATTTGTGATCTGCAATCCGGCCAGCAGTGAAATTTACCGTTGGCGTCGTCAACCCTTCCGAATCGCTCCATGTAACCGCTATGTAACCCATTTCCGAGTACATATAGCAACATGAATCAACGCAACACAAGAATTGAAATTAGCTAAGTAGCTGTTTTGTATCGGATTATATGAAAACGACAATACTAATCAACGGCAATTTAAGGAGGTTTAGGCGGATTGAAAATCCTTGTGTCGGTGGTTCGATTCCGCCCCGGGCCACCACAATTATTACCGTAGCAAATATAAAAAGCCGCTCGCGTTATTCGCTGGCGGCTTTTTCATCAGTAAGTCATCTGATCAAATCCGTGTGGGAAGAATGTCGTCAAGGCGAGCGCGTGATATTCGATTTGCTTCGAAGTCAAATGGATGTTCTTTTAAAACGTCACACGAAATTCTTACGCTGTTTTCACCCAACAGGCATGCTGCAGTCGCCGTTGTACTTCCTTGCCGGACCTTGCGCGGTTCGTTTAGTTGCTACTGTACCGGTCCTACAGACGGTAATCAGAAGCCACTACATTGAATTCAGCTTTGCACTCCGGCCTTGACTTCGCGCAAGGGTCTGGCTGTACCGTCAGTCGTTGGCCTACGCCGCTTTTCTGCCAGCATATGAATAAAATCCTGAACGATTTGGCGGTGCTGCTCATCAAGCTCCATGAATTCGCTCAGCAAGCGGCTCTGTGCCGACTCGAAAGGATTGCCGGATGCTGACGCGGTCACCGCGGCGCCGTCGTCTGCGCCACCAAATCGTAGCCACTCGGCAGTTACGCCAAGCCAAGTTGACAGCGCGCGCAATTTATCTTGGGTGGGAATCGACTCACCGACCAGCCATTTTCGTGCAGCATGGACCGTGATCGGACTGCCCGAAAATCTGAAATTAAACTCGCGGGCAAGATGTGTGGGGTGGCTTGAGGGATGATTGGCGTTCCGCAAGGCTGTCTGCAGCCTGGAACTGAACGCATTCCTCTCGGTAATTTTATTCATTTTTTTGGAATCCAGTAAATTAAAACGTCGACGGGTTTGTGGGTCGGAGTTTCTGAAAAGCCACCAGCAATCAACAACGAACAGCGTCCTTCAAGTCGTTTTTTACATACACCTCGCGGACAAAAAGGCCATAAAACAACCTGAAGTCACTAAAGTATATACCAAAGCAACGAAATTGAAACTATCGGTAATTGTTTTACCATTACAACAGATCAATATAGTTGCTTTAAGGATACAGTGAATTCAGCGGCTGTTCCGGCGCAGTCCATTGTTCCGACTTCAGCCGTGCCATATCCAACATTGAGATTTAATTCGTTGTTGGCTAGCACCGTAGTATCAAACACCAGGAATCGTCATTCCGTAGCGTGCGAGCAATCAATTTGAAGCGTTTGAGAACAACCAAGTTGCCCGTCTGTTGGAAATGTTCGGATTTGCAACAAACGCGGCATACTTAGATCGGTTACATTAAGGAATGTTTATGGGACGCATGAATTGTTTATAAGATACGATAACAAGACAGCGCACCGCGAATTATTGGTATGCAATAGTCGATTTTCGGAACTAAATATTACCTAAAATAATTATGCGAATTGCCGTTCTTGACGACGACCGTACTCAAACCGATCTTGTGTGCCAGGTGCTGGCTGCTGCCGGTCACAGCTGCCATCCTTTTCAAAGTGGGAAGGAAATCCTCGTCCAACTGCGGCGAGATAACTTCGACATGCTGATCATCGATTGGCAGGTGCCCGACTTGAGCGGCGCCGATGTGTTGCGCTGGGTGCGCGAGAAATTGCCGCCGCTGCTGCCAGTCCTGTTCATGACCAGCCGGTCTGGCGAGGACGACATTGTTGCAGGTCTCGCGGCAGGTGCTGACGATTACATGATCAAGCCAATCCGGCGCGGCGAGTTGGTCGCTCGGGTTCAGGCGCTGCTGCGGCGCGCTTATCCCAGCCAGACTGCGGTCGAGCAAATTCAATTCAGCCAATATATTTTCGAGCCGCGTACTGGCAGATTGACCGTGGATGGCGAACCCGCCGAGTTGACGCAAAAAGAATTTGACCTTGCGCTATTACTATTCCGCAATCTGGGCCGGCCTTTGTCACGCGCTTACATTCTCGAAGCGGTTTGGCTGCGCGATATTGAAATACCGTCTCGCACGATGGATACCCATATTTCGCGCGTCCGTACAAAACTTAAATTACGTCCCGAAAATGGCTTTAGACTGGCCCCGGTCTACAGTTACGGTTACCGGCTTGAACAACTTTCCGAGTAAAGTGGTTCACGACCAGACCGGCTCGGGTGTCGCACCTGACACCGGCCGAAAAAAAGGTGTCGCCGTGTAGGCAAGCTGAGCGCCGGTATCATGTCTAAAGCGCTATCCAACCGTTCCATCTGCCGTGAAGAGTGAGCATGCGCAATAACCTCCTCCGCTGGATTCATGCAGTGCTGATCGGTGCAGCACTATTACCCGGCATCGGTCATGGACAGCCTGTGGCGGTCGATAGCAGCGATGTGACCATCGGAGTATCCGGGATTGCAGTGCATACGCAGGCGGGTGACACATTGATGGCGATCGCTGCCCGGTTCACCGGCGCGGCGGGTAACTGGGTTGCACTGGGTCGCTTGAACGGTATCAGCAATAACACGCGCATTGCCGTCGGCACCGTGATTCAGATACCCGCAGATCTCCTGCTCGATCAACAGGTCGACGCGCGCGTCATCGCGCTGTCCGGAACGGCGACCGTCACCAACGTCGACAAAACCGTGAATCGACTGCAAGAGGGTGCACGCATCATCGAAAGCATGCAGATCGAAACCTCCGGCAACAGCTTCGTTACTCTGGAAGTCGTCGATGGTTCACGCGTCTCGATTCCGTCGAATACGCTGATCCGGATCACCACGCTGCGCGCGACCCGCTATACGCGTAGCCCTCGGACGTCAATCACGATACTGCACGGCGCGATCGAATCGGTTGTCAGCCCGCTCAAACAAAACAAAGGGAGCTTCCAGATCCAATCGCCCTCTGCGTCGGCCGCGGTGCGTGGCACACATTTTCGCGTCGAGATTCTGCCCGGCGGCAGCACTGCCCACGCGCTGTTTGACGGCTTGATCGCGCTTGAGCGGCGCGCATCGCCGGATCGCGCGACGCTGCAAGCTGGCTATGGCAATGTCACAAGCAAGCAGACGCTCGGCGCGCCAGTACCGTTGCTGGCTGCACCGCAACTCAGTGCACCGCCAGCCTTGCGAGACAACGCGCAGCTCAACCTGAGCGCCACGCCATTGGCCGGTGCGGCGGCCTATCACGTGCAGCTCGCCACCGACAGTGCGGCGCTGCATACACTGATCGAGACACGCGCTGCCACGCCGTTGATCACGCTCGGCAAAGTTGTCGAGGGCGAGTATTACCTACGCCTTGCAGCAATCGATGCAAACGGGATTGAAGGCTTTAGTCGCGTGGTGCCGGTTAGCCTTCGGCGGCAGACATCGCTTAACGAAAGCGCCGACGCACCATCGGCCCCGTGGCTTGCCAGCGTCGAGCCGCAACAGTTCACATTGAAGTGGCGCAGTGCGACTGCTGCCGGATTCCGGGTACAGGTGGCGCACGATAGTGAGTTCACCTGGCTGCAATACAACACGACCTCGCCGGGCGCTGAACTACGTTTGCCGCGACCGCCTTTCGGCACCTACTACGCGCGCGTCCAACAGAAAAATCGCGATGGCAGCGTCGGACCGTTCTCGGCAATACAGGCGTTTGTCGTCACCGATCAGTGGATCATCCCTGAAGGTCTGCCGCGGCCGCCAGTCACATTACCCGCCCGCTGAGTAATGACTGAGCACCACAGCAAATTTTCTCATCGCCGCACATTCAGAAACTACGTCGCTTTACGTGAATGGTTGCTGCTGCTGATGGCGATGCTGCTATTAGCCGCAGGTCTGGGCTGGCAGAACGGCTTGGGCCGCATTGATCAAACGATCTACGATCAACTGGTTATCGCAAGCGGTCGGCCTGCACGCGACGACATCATCATCGTGGCTATCGATGATTACAGCATTGCGCAAATTGGACGCTGGCCCTGGCCGCGTACGCTCCATGCGAAGCTGCTCGATCAGCTTGCGCCGAGTCGTCCGCGCACCATCGGACTCGATATCATTCTTTCGGAACCAGAGCCCGCGCCGGGTTCCGGCGACAACGCGCTGCAGGCCGCCATGCAGCGCTCCGGACGTGTCGTCTTACCAATCGCTACCAGCCAGCGCGGTCAGGGACTTGTCGCCTCGTTACCGATATCTGCGTTAGCCGATGCCGCATTCGGTCTGGGGCATGTCGCGCTGGATATCGATGGCGATGGTGTAACACGCAAAGCGCATTTGTACGAAGGCGATAGCGCACAGTTGTGGCCGCATTTCGCATTGAAAATCGGCGGCGAAAATCTGCACGCGTCGCATCGGCCGTCGAACGTGCCAGCGCAGCAACCAATGACCGGCGGCTGGCAACAAACTGACCCGATGTGGATACCGTTTGCCGGCGGTAGTGGCCATTTCAAGTCAGTTCCTTATGCAGCCGTCTTGCGTGGCGAAGTACCAGCAGCATTTTTTGCGGACAAATATGTGTTGGTCGGCGCGACCGCAGTCGGCATGGCCGACTCCTATCCAACGCCAGTGACAGGAACAGCGGGTGGCATGGCAGGTGTTGAAATCCACGCAAATATTCTTGCCAGTCTGCTTGATGGAAAAACGATCACGCCGACGCAACCGCTCTGGGTGGCGCTTGCCAGTAGCCTTCCAGTGCTGATTGCGCTTCTGTGCTGCTACCTGGCGTCACCACGCACCGGCTTGATCGTCACTGCCGCCTTGTTGTTGCTGACGGCTGCAGCAACACTAACGGCGTTTCGATTCGGCTACTGGATTCCACCAGGTGCGGCTTGGATTGCGCTGCTGATGGCGTATCCATTGTGGAGCTGGCGGCGACTCGAAGCAGCGATCGATTATCTGGGTCGCGAATTTCAGCGGCTCGACCGCGAGCCGCACCTGCTGCCAGAAATCGTTCCGGCCGGTCCTGCCAGTACCGACGTACTCGATCGCCACATCAATGCGATGAAGCGCGCCGTACGGCGCGTGCGTGATCTGCGCCTGTTCGTCTCCGACAGTTTGAACAGTTTGCCCGATGCGACGCTCGTCACCACGATCGACGGATATGTCTTGCTCGCCAATACTCACGCTATCGATTATTTCGCCAGCATCGGCATAAAAAAAGTCCACGGCGCGCTGCTGCCTTTTTTGTTTTCGACGCCCGGCCAAACCATGCCGCGAGCGCTCGACCCATCAATTGACCAGGAATTCAACTGGTGGAATCTGCTCGACCCGGCGCACGCCGCAACCTTCGCCGCCGGCGTCGACTTTCGCAATCAACGCGGTATCGATCTGCTGGTGCGCAGTGCTCCCTGCCGCGCGAGCAATGATCAACTCACTGGATGGATTGTCAGCATCGTCGATATCTCCGCGATTCGATCCGCCGAGCGCAGCCGTGATGAAACGCTGCGTTTTTTATCGCACGACATGCGCGCACCGCAAGCGTCCATTCTGGCTCTGCTCGAATTACAGAACGATCCAGCATCGGCATTACCACACGCCGAATTATTTTCACGGATCGAAAAAGCAAGTCGCCGCACACTCGGCCTGGCCGATAATTTCGTACAGCTGGCACGCGCTGAATCGAACGAGTACCGGTTCGATGACATCGATTTTCACGATATCGTCATCGATGCCACTGATGAATTGTGGAGCCTGACACAAGCGCGGCGCATCACTGTGCTCAATGAGTTCGACGATGCCAACCGAACTGATGAAGATGCCGATGCCGATGATTGTTTGATTCTGGCCGATCGTGGTCTGATTACGCGGGCACTGGGTAATTTACTGTCGAACGCGATTAACTACAGCCCCCCAGGCTCGACCATTACCTGGTCACTGCATGCGCATGAGACCGCATCTGGCCGGTCCATTGTTTGCAGCATCACCGATCAGGGCTATGGCATCGCCACAGCAGACCAGCCAAAGCTGTTTCGCCGCTTTAAGCGCATTGAAAACGCCGATCAGCCACGGCACGACGGTATCGGCCTCGGACTCCTGTTTGTCAAGACGGTCGTCGAACGGCATCACGGCACGATTGAATTTTCCAGCGAGGTCGGCGTAGGCACCTCGTTTACCATCATCCTGCCAGCCGCTGGCAGCAGATCTGCGAGCTTGACAGCTCTATGAGCGCATTAACCGGGCAAAGTTGATCACAAGTTATAATCCATTACGTACTTTCCCACCGTCTGCGCACCACCCTATGCAGCTCCTCGCCCTCGGCCTGAACCACACCACCGCTCCTGTCGCTTTGCGCGAAAAGGTTGCCTTTCCGGCTGACCAGCTCGGCCATGCCGTAACGGCGGCGCGGGCATGGTATAGCCGCGATGGCAGCATCGGCGCAGGTGGCGAAGCGGCGATTCTCTCGACCTGCAACCGTACCGAACTGTATGCAGTCGGCACACTGTGTGGCGGACCCGAAGCCGCACTCGACTCGACCGCGCATTTTTTGGCTGGCTACCATCAAGTGCCCCACGCGGAACTGCGACCGTATTTGTACGCGCTGCCGCAAGACGCCGCAGTGCGCCATGCGTTTCGGGTCGCGTCGGGCCTCGACTCGATGGTGCTGGGCGAGCCGCAAATTCTCGGCCAGATGAAAGATGCAGTGCGCCAAGCCGATGCGGCGGGTGGCCTCGGCACGTATCTTCATCAGCTGTTTCAGCGCACCTTTGCGGTCGCCAAAGAAGTGCGCAGTACCACAGAAATCGGCGCGCATAGTGTATCGATGGCGGCGGCCTCGGTGCGACTATCACAACGCATTTTTGACAACTTACATGATCGACACGTGCTGTTTATCGGTGCCGGTGAAATGATTGAATTGTGCGCAACCCATTTTGCTGCGCAGAAGCCCAAGTCGATCACAGTGGCCAACCGTACCGTCGACCGTGCCGAACTATTGGCGGACCGCTTCGGCGGAAAGGCCATCCGATTGGCGGAACTACCGGACCAGCTGGCGCTATTCGATGTCGTGGTGTCGTGCACCGCATCAACCTTGCCCATCATCGGTTTGGGTATGGTCGAACGTGCAGTCAAGGCCCGTCGTCACAAACCGATATTCATGGTCGATCTTGCCGTCCCGCGCGATATCGAAAACGAAGTCAGCCGGCTCGATGACGTATTTTTATATACGGTCGACGACCTCGGTGGTGTGGTGCAGTCTGGACTGGAACAGCGGCAAGCAGCAGTTGCACAAGCCGAGGCTATTATCGAGACACGCGTGCAGTCATTCATGCACTGGGTCGATCATCGCGTCAATGTACCGTTGATCCAGGAATTGCAAGACAGCGGCGAAGCGATGCGTTTGATTGAACTTGAACGTGCACGCAAACTGCTGGCGCGCGGCGAGCCGGTCGAAGTTGTGCTGGAAGCGCTGTCGCGTGGCCTGACCGCCAAATTTTTGCATGGCCCGCAGCAAGCACTCAACCGCGCACAAGGCGACGAGCGCGCCCGTCTTGCCAGCCTGCTGCCACAACTGTTTCGCAGTCGCCGCTAGCGACGCATCTGCAAGCCCTCTACGTGCTGCGCAAGTTGTATCGGCCGCACCGTCTGCACTTCCCTCATTTCTTTCATTGCTTCACCCCGCGTTCAGGACCCAATCATGAAACCATCGATGCTCGCCAAACTCGATCACCTGACCGACCGGCTGGCAGATCTCGGCGAACTACTCAATCAGCAAGAGATCACGGCCGACATGGACCAGTATCGCAAGCTCACCCGTGAGCATGCCGAGCTTGGTCCGCTAGTGGCGTTGTATGCGACGTACAAGGAAGCCGACGCCGACATCATCACCGCGCACGATATGCTCAATGACCCCGATATGCGCGACTTTGCGCAGGAAGAAATCGCCGCTGGAAAAGCACGCATGGAAGCGGTCGAAGCCGAGCTGCAAAAAATGCTGCTGCCAAAAGATCCGAACGACGAACGCAATATTTTTCTCGAAATTCGCGCTGGTACCGGTGGCGACGAATCAGCGTTATTTGCCGGTGATCTGCTGCGCATGTACACCCGCTATGCCGAGCGTAACCGCTGGCAGGTTGAGATGGTGTCAGAGTCCGCATCGGATCTCGGCGGCTTTCGCGAAGTGATCGTGCGCTTGATCGGTGCGGGTGCGTATTCACGCCTCAAATTCGAATCAGGTGGACACCGTGTGCAGCGCGTACCGGCTACCGAAACGCAAGGACGCATTCACACCTCCGCTTGTACCGTGGCCGTGATGCCGGAAGTCGATGAAGTCAGCGATGTCGATATCAATCCTGCCGATCTACGCATCGATACCTATCGCGCGTCAGGTGCCGGTGGTCAGCACATCAACAAGACCGATTCGGCGGTGCGCATCACGCATCTGCCGACCGGTATCGTGGTCGAATGCCAGGATGACCGCAGCCAGCACAAGAACAAGGCGCAGGCGCTAAAGGTTTTGGCTGCACGCATCAAGGATGCGCAAGTGCGTGAACAGCAAAGCAAGGAAGCCGCGACCCGCAAGTCATTGATCGGGTCGGGTGACCGCAGCGAGCGCATCCGCACCTATAATTTTCCGCAAGGCCGCATGACCGATCACCGCATCAATCTGACACTGTATAAACTCGATTTCATCATGGACGGTGAACTCAGTGAACTGACCGGCGCGCTGGCTGCCGAACATCAGGCAGAATTGCTGGCGGCACTGGGAGATGATAGTTGAGCCAATCGCTCGATCCCGCTGCACGCAAGACTGCACGATCTCATAACCCAATCATTTGACACGCCAATGAAAAACTCAAAATCAATCTTGCTGTTCGTTGCCCTCAGTTGCTTCGCGCTGCTGGGTGCAGGGCTGTATCTGCAGCTAGTCGAGCACATGCTGCCATGTCCGCTATGCATCATCCAGCGTTATGCGTTCGCGCTGGTCGGCCTGTTGTGTCTGCTTGGCACGCTGCTACCGCGCGCTTCCGGAAAAGTCGCTGCGGCGCTCGCTGCATTGACCGCACTTGCGGGAGTGGGTACTGCGGGTTGGCATCTATGGGTGCAAGCGCATCCTGGCGTGTCGTGCGGCATCGATCCGTTGGAGACTGCACTCAACACGATTCCAACGGCGACGTTGCTGCCGGTTTTGTTCAAGGCCGACGGCCTGTGCGCAACGCCGTATGCACCGATTCTCGGCCTGTCGATTCCGCAATGGTCGCTGCTGTGGTTCGCCTTGTTT
>JAYTZV010000132.1:0-5059 GCA_043741695.1 Burkholderiales bacterium | reverse complement strand
CTTCTTCGTGGTATTTACGACCGTCGCCACCGACCTCGCCCATGTCGCCCAGCACCAGCACCTTAGGTCCGTCGGCGTGCGCCAGCACATCGATCGCGGCACGTACTGAATCCGGATTGGCATTGTAGGAGTCGTCAATTACCTGCGCGCCATTGACTGCCTGCTTGCGCTGCAGCCGACCATTTACCGGTGCAAACGCGGCTAACCCGCGTGCAATTTTTGCGGGTTTGATGCCGAGCGCAAGAGCGCAGGCGATCGCTGCCAGCGCGTTGCGCACATTGTGCTGACCGGCCGCCATCAGCGTGACGTCGAAGGTAACGGTGCGCGCACGAACACTCATCTCGCTACCGAAGCCACTGGCTTTCCAGGTACAGCTGACATCGGCTTCATCGGTCAGGCCAAAGGTAACCACCTTGCGCCGCCCGGTCTCTTTCGCATACCCGCGCCACAGCGATGCGAACGGATCATCAGCCGGAAATACGGCAGTGCCGTTCGACGGAAGCGATTGAATGACTGCGCCATTTTCGATTGCCACCGCTTCGACGCTAGCCATGAATTCCTGGTGTTCACGTTGCGCGTTATTGACCAGCCCAACTGTCGGTTGCGCGATTTTTGCAAGCTCTGCAATTTCGCCCGGATGATTCATGCCGAGTTCTATCACTGCAGCGCGGCAGGCTGCGTGCAAGCGCAGCACGGTGAGTGGCACGCCGATATCGTTGTTGAAATTTCCGCGTGTGGCCAAAAACTGATTTTCACCGGCGGCGACGTGCAGGATCGACGCCAGCATTTCCTTGACCGTTGTCTTGCCGTTACTGCCTGTGACGCCGATTACCGGCAACGTGAATTGACGCCGCCAGTGGCGTGCAATCGCTGCGAGTGCGACGCGGGTGTCAGGCACGATGAGTGCGGGCAGATCGACATTTTTTGGCAAACGCTCAACAACAACCGCAGCCACACCGCGCTCTGCCAAGCCGCCCATATAGCGGTGGGCGTCAAATTTTTCACCGCGCAAGGCGATAAATAACGTACCGGGCGTGGCGCTACGGCTATCGGTTGAAATGCCGTCGAAGGTGGCATCAACATGCGCAATTGCGCCAGTCACCTGCGGTTGCAATTCGAACAGCGACGATTTCATGAGTGCGCTCCTTTGCTGGTTGCTCTGGTCGCCAGCGCCAGCGCAGCATGATCAGCATCCAGAAAGCGGTGTTTTTTGCCGCGTACTTCTTGTGTTGTCTCGTGCCCTTTGCCGGCCAGCAGAATCACGTCGGTCCGCTCGGCATGTCGCACTGCCCATAGGATCGCTGCGGCGCGGTCCTCTATTACTTTTGGCGCACCATTGGGTGATGGCGATGTCATACCGCTCTGGATTTGAGTGATGATGGCGGCGGGATGCTCGCTGCGTGGATTGTCGCTGGTCAGAATAATGTGATCAGCTGCCATCGCCGCTGTACCCATTGCTGGGCGCTTGCCGGCATCGCGATCGCCACCACACCCGAACACGCACCATAATTTACCGCCGCGTTGCTGCGCCACAGGGCGCAATGTGCCCAGCGTTTTTTCGAGTGCATCCGGCGTGTGTGCATAGTCGATCACGACCAGTGGCGCATTGTCGCCACCGAATTGCTGCATGCGTCCCGGTACTGCACTCAGTGTTTCAACGACAGCGACGATCGATGCGAGCGCAAAACCATGCGCCAGTAAAACGCCGATCACGCCAAGCAGATTGCTGACGTTGAAGTCACCCACCATATTGGTTTTGAGCGCTACGCTCTGGCCGTCGTAGTTGAGTTGGAACGAGGTGCCGGCAGAGGTACTACGGAGTTCGCTGGCTGCCAGCACCTTGACTCCCGCAATACTCACACCAGTGATCGTGTAGCCGGTCAGTGACAATCCGGTTGCGCTGTTTGGTACACCCGCATGAAGCTGCTGCAGCAATTGCAATCCAACCGCGTCGTCGAGATTAATGACTGCGTGCTGCAAACCGGGCCAGCTGAACAACCGCATTTTGGCGGCACGATAACGCTCCATGTCACCGTGATAATCGAGATGATCGCGGCTAAGATTGGTCCATAACGCGGTATCGATATGCAGGCCGCGCAAGCGACCTTGATCGATACCGATCGAGGAAGCTTCGATTGCCAGCGCACGCGCTCCGCCATCATGCAAGGCGCGCAAGCGGCGCTGCAGCAGGATCGCATCCGGTGTCGTGTAACCCGTTTCATCAAGCTGCTCAGGCACTCCATTGCGCACGATACCGGTGCCGAGCGTGCCAATCACTGCGCACGGATTTGCCAGACGCGACCACGCCGCTGCGAGCCACTGACTACAGGAGGTTTTGCCATTGGTGCCGGTCACCGCGAGTACTGCCATATCGCGGTCGGGCTGCTGATACCAAGCGTTGGCGATTGCGCCGGCACACTGTTTCAGATCTGCTATTGCCAGCGCTGGAATCATCACCGTTACGTCGATAGAAAATTGTGCCCCGTCATACACAATTGCGGCCGCACCACGCTCGATCGCATCGTCGATGAACAAGCGACCATCGCCAGCATCTCCAGGGTACGCAAAAAACACATCACCTGCCGCAATGCGGCGTGAATCCGCCGAAAGGTGGGCCTGCGGTGCATGCGCGCGCAGCCAGTCAATGATGTGTTCGGTCGAGAGGCTCACATGCTCTCCTGCAGCGGGTTGGCTGGCATCACAACATTCGTGACCGATGAATCCGGTGCGACGTTCATTGCGCGCAATGTATTCGCGGTGACCGCAGCGAAGACCGGCGCGGCAATCTCGCCACCAAAATGGCCGCCAACAACCGGCTCGTCGACCATCACGGCGACGACAATGCGCGGATTCGACATCGGCGCAATGCCAACAAACGAGGCCACATATTTGTTGACGTACTTGCCGCCTACAACCTTCAGTGCGGTACCGGTTTTGCCACCGACCCGATAACCAGGGACTTGCGCTTTTGGTGCGGTGCCTTCAGGACTGACTACCGTTTCCAGCATGGCGCGCATTTGTTGTGCGGTCTTTTCCGAGATCACATGTTGGCTGATCGGCGGTGCAGATAGCTTGGTAAAAGACAGCGGTATTAGCTCGCCATTACTCGCAAAGATAGTGTACGCACGTGCCAGTTGAATGAGCGATACCGACATGCCGTGGCCGTAGCTCATGGTCGCCTGCTCGATCGGCCGCCACGATTTGAATGACCGCACGCGACCGGCTACCGCGCCGGGAAAACCGATCTTCGGCTGTTGACCAAAACCGACCGTGGTGAACATTTCCCACATTTCTTGTGGCGGCATTTGCAAGGCAATTTTTGCCGTACCAATGTTCGATGATTTTTCGATAATTTGCGCAACACTTAACATGCCGTGCGCATGCGAATCATGAATCGTCGCCGTACCGATGGTCATGTTGCCGGGCGACGTCTGGAAGGTCGACGTTGGCGTGATACGGTGAGTATCGAGCGCCAGCGCGACCGTGAATGGTTTCATCGTCGAGCCGGGTTCGAACGTATCAGTCAGTACGCGATTGCGCAGTTGCGCCCCAGTCAGAATCGAACGATTGTTCGGGTTGTAGGAAGGTAGATTTGCCAGTGCCAATACTTCGCCGGTTTTTGCATCGAGCACCACAATGCCGCCCGCTTTGGCTTTTGATTTTTCGACTGCTTCTTTTAGCTGCGTGTACGCGATGTACTGGATTTTGCTATCGATCGACAAAGTCAGATCGTGGCCATCATGCGGGTCACGAATCGCACCGATATCCTCGACGATATGACCAAGACGGTCCTTGATTACGCGGCGGCTGCCGGTGGTACCTGCCAGATTTTTTTGTGAGGAGAGCTCCATGCCGTCCTGGCCAGCGTCTTCGACGTTGGTAAAACCAACCACGTGCGCCATCGCATCGCCTTCCGGATAGAAGCGCTTGTATTCCTTGCGAGTCTCGATACCCGGTATATTCAGAGTGGCAATGCGGTCGGTGGTTTCTTTTTCGACCTGGCGCTTCAGGTAGACAAAATTACGATCCGAATCCAGCTTGTGGTTGAGTTCAGTGTCGGTCATACCGAGCAGTTTGGCGAGCTGATGCAGCTTGTCTTTCGGCGCATCTTTCACATCATCGGGAATCGCCCAGATGGCCTTAACCGGTACCGACGAAGCGAGCACCTGACCATTGCGATCGGTGATCTTGCCGCGTGTGGCAGGTAATTCTAGCGTACGGGTGTAACGCGACTCGCCCTGCTTTTGCAGAAATTCGGGTGAGATTCCTTGCAACCACAACGCACGACCGGCAAGTGCTGCAAACGCTAAAAACAAGGTGAACAACACGAAGCGCGAGCGCCACACCGATAGCTTCGGTGCGAGCACCGGGCTAGCTGAAAAAGGCCGACCCTTGGCAGCCGCGACGCGGGCGCTGGCAGCATTAATGCGTGGCGGCAGACGTGTCATTTGTCACCAGCCGTCAAATATTGCATGCGCTCCGGCGTCAGCGACACCATGCCCAAATCGCGTCGCGCGTTGGCTTCGATGCGGGCGTGCTTGCCCAAGGTGGACTGGTCAAGTTGCAGTTGCGCCCAGTCAATATCAAGCTGGCGTGCGAGTGATTGCGATCGTTCGAGTTCGATGAACAGTTGTCGCGCCTGGTATTGCGCCGTCACCAGCGATAGCGCGCAAATCACCAATATCGTCACCACCAGCAAATTCACACGACCGCTCACAGCGCCACTCCACTACTCAATTTTTGAGCAACCCGCATCACCGCTGAACGTGCGCGCGGATTTACTGCAATTTCGGCAGTCGAGGGTTTGGACTTGGCGATCAGGCGCATGGTGGGTTGCGGCAGATCAACTGCACGGATCGGCAGGCGGCGGTCGGGCTGCGCCACCTTGGCCTTCGCGACCATGAAGCGCTTGACGATGCGATCTTCCAGCGAATGAAAGCTGATCACCACCAATCTCCCTTGCGGCGCCAGCCGGGCGTAAGCCTGCTGCAGCCCTATTTCGAGTTCTTCAAGCTCTTGATTGATGAAAATCCGGATAGCCTGAAAGGTACGGGTGGCC
>JAYTZV010000131.1:0-1688 GCA_043741695.1 Burkholderiales bacterium | reverse complement strand
TCTTCCGGGCAATCCGAGATGGCAGGAATCTTGTAAGTCGACGGTGCATGCGTGGTCAGTCGACCAGCACTGTTCCAACACAGCTGCTCGGTAGTCAGCCAGCCCATCCCTTGAATAAATCCACCTTCAACCTGACCGATATCGATGGCCGGATTGAGCGACTTGCCAGCGTCGTGCAGCAGATCTGCACGCAGCAGTTTCCATTCACCGGTCAGCGTATCGATCTGTACTTCCGACACGGATGCACCATAAGCAAAATAAGAAAACGGATGGCCGGTCATGCTGGTGGCGTCCCAGTGCAAACCGGGTGTGGCATAAAACCCGTCGGACCAGAGCTGGACGCGCGCCAGATAAGCGCTGGCAACCAACTCAGCAAATAGAATCGACTTCTCACCGACGCGCACCTGGTTATCCGCAAACTGGATGGTCTTCGCAGCCACGCCGAAGTGCGCTGCTGCAAACGCCACCAATCGCTCTCGAATCTGTCGCGCCGCATCCTGCGCTGCCTTGCCGTTCAAATCTGCACCAGTTGACGCCGCCGTGGCCGACGTGTTGGCGACTTTACTGGTGTCGGTCGCAGCGGTACGCACTTGCGTCAGCGGCACGCCGAGTTCTTGCGCCACCACCTGCATCACTTTGGTGTTGAGGCCTTGACCCATTTCGGTGCCGCCATGCGTGACCAGCACCGACCCATCGACATATACATGCACCAGCGCACCGGCCTGGTTCAGATGATTCACATTGAACGCGATGCCGAATTTGAGTGGCGTCAGTGCCAGACCACGCTTGATGATCGGGCTAGCGGAATTGAAGGTGTTGATCGCAAAACGGCGCGCCGGATAATCGCTGCTGGCTTCGAGCTGATCGATCAACTCATGCAGCACATTGTCCTCAACCGTCTGGCCGAACGGGGTGCGGTTACGCCCTGCGTTCGCTTCTTTTGCATACAGATTGCGCTTGCGAACAATCAGCGCGTCGAGTTGCAGAGCCCGCGCGATATCATCCAAAATCATTTCGATGGCGATCGCGCCTTGCGGGCCGCCGAATCCGCGGAAGGCAGTATTGGACTGGGTATTGGTTTTGCCGCATAACGCGCCGATATCGACGTCCGACAGATAGTAAGCATTGTCGACATGGCAGATCGCGCGAGTAGCAACCGGGCCTGACAAGTCGGCCGAATAACCGGCACGCAAAACCATCTCAACTTTCACTGCGCGCAGAAGGCCATCAGCATCGTATGCCGCCGCATACTGATAGTCGAAACAATGACGCTTGCCGGTAACCAGCATGTCGTCGTCGCGATCGGCCCGCAGCTTGACCGGTCGACGCAGCCGCGCCGCGCTGATAGCAGCAGCCGTAGCCCACACCGCCGACTGCGATTCTTTGCCGCCAAATCCACCACCCATGCGGCGACACTCAACCCGCACATGATGCGATTGCAAACCCAGCGCCTGCGCGACCAGATGCTGCATTTCCGACGGATGCTGGGTCGAGCACAGCACCAGCATGCCGCGATCCTCGCCGGGGATCGCATACGCGACCTGACCTTCCAGATAAAACTGTTCCTGCCCACCGACCTTGAACTGGCCGGACACGCGATGCGGTGCGGCAGCAAACGCCGCCTCAAAATCGCCGCGCGTCAAACGCAGCGGTGGCAGCACGAACGACTGCGCCGCGACTGCTTGCTG
>JAYTZV010000130.1:0-1688 GCA_043741695.1 Burkholderiales bacterium | reverse complement strand
GGCGGACGACATCCGGCGCTTCGATAAGGAAAACCCTGCGATAGATGTCGCCAAGCCGTATGTGAAGTCGATTTTGAAAAAGGATATTTGAATTTTCGGGTCCGACTGGTAATCGCCCCATTTATCACAGCCAGCAAAGATAGCAACTATGCAGCCTTGGCGAGCCGCTGCGCCGGGGTGAATCCGCTCAATGCCATGATCGGGCGGTCTCAATAGTAATTCCATAGCCACTGTGTGGCGAAGTCCTGCGCCTCGCCAACGATGTCGAACAAATAGAGCGCTAGCCATTCGTATTTAACGCTTCGATGAAATTTTTCTAAGTTCGCAATCTGCAACGGATTGCATTGCCAGATGCAATTTATTCGGATGTCGCATTGTTGGCCCAGTTCGCTCAACGAGTTCGAGTTAGATATTCTTGTCCTCCAAAGCGGTTGATGCCAATAAAACCCTGCGACGGCGGAGATGCATTTAGTTATTGCAAATCAGAAGCGCCAGCGTGCTTTCAACGACCGCGTTTGATTCATAAAGCTACTGCGATGTTCTGCCTCATAGCGCCCCGCGATTTCAGCATCAGTTTTTGTCAGATACCCGATACCAATACCCACTGGTGTCATCCACGGACAAGGCTTGATGCCGTCGGTGACAAACGGCGTGCCCGGTCCGCCAGCAAACGTGCTCGTCAGTGTATGACGGTCATTGATCGTGTCGTATTCAATACCGACATTACCGATCAACCGAGTCTGGTCGTTGAGCTGATGCGATACCTTGAAAACGCGATCGGGATGGTCGATGCCATCGATGAATTTGAATCAGCATCTCAATTAACCATGCCGATAATTCGCACATAAAAGCCGTGTGTTTCGTTGGCTTTGCTGAAGTAAAAAAACTCAAACTATTCACCAAACTTGGTGAGATTTATCAAATCTCAAAATGGCGAATGCGCAAAACTTTGTTCGCAGTAATTCATTTCATCTTCTCGCGAGCATTGGAATCGTCATGTACCGTACGCTCTCACGGCAGTTGCAATCGCATTTCGAAGAACAGTCAGGCGTCATGCTTCGCTCTCGATTTGATGCTGACAAGGAGCGAGCGAAAAATTTTTCAGTATCGGCCGCTGGCCTGTATCTGGATTACGCTAAAAATCACATTACGTCCGAGACAATTGCGTTACTTGGTTCCACAGCACGCTTGCAGGGCGTAGAGCGACAACGCGATGCCATGTTTTCAGGAAAGCAAATCAATCAGTCCGAGAGTCGCTCGGTATTGCATACCGCGTTACGCGCACCGCGCTACCCATCGATGCAAGTTGATGGCGAGAATATCTCTCATGAAGTGCACCGCGAACTGGAAAAAATGCACCTTTTCAGCGAGCGTATCCGCAGCGGTAGCTGGCGAGGTTTTGACGGCAGGCCCATCACCGATATCGTCAACATCGGCATCGGCGGTTCGTATGTCGGACCGAAACTGGTGTGCGAAGCCTTTGCCGACGAGACGGATCATGGTCTAACCTGCCACTTTGTTTCCAATGTCGATGGCCATGATCTGGCGCGTGTACTGGCGCGCGTCAATCCGGCAACGACGCTTTTTATCGTTGTCTCGAAAAGCTTCACAACCAACGAAACCATGATGAATGCGTATTCGGCACGAGCATGGTTTCTCACGCACGCGCCGAAAGTTGAGATCGCAAA
>JAYTZV010000129.1:0-5116 GCA_043741695.1 Burkholderiales bacterium | reverse complement strand
GAAGTCGTCGCGCGATCGGATTGGCTTCGTCAAGCAGCGCACCGAGCAACCCTTCGGCAAACCATTCGGACATGGTTTCACCCGGATGTTGACGCGCGATGATCCATACTTTTTTCGCCGCAGCCGCATCGCCAACCTGAATAGCGTTTAGATCACGACCATCCAAGGTGGTGCCAAGATCAAGCAAGCGCGCGCGCGGCGATTGTTCAGCATGACCGAGCAAGCGCAGATGTCGCTCCCACGAATACGGCTCGAAATACGCGTAGTAAATGCTGTCGCGTTCCGGTGTGTGCGATATCGTCAGCACCGAACCGTCGTAGGTTGTTGGCACCCGAAACCAGTTCTCGCGATCGTAGCTCGCCACCGCTGCATAGTCTTTCCAGCCGGACGGGTAACTGGCCTGCGCGGCATTCAACAAGCGCATCGTGCACGGCGTATTGCGTGCTCCCTGCAATCGAAAATAAAACCATTGCGCGAAATCGGCATGACTATCTTTGCGCAAGCGCAGATCGATTTGCTGTGCAGAATTCGCGCTGACGACCTCGATAGCGCCGGCGTCGAATTGATGGCTGATTTTGATCGGCATGGCAGTTTTTTCGGTTGGTGACGGTTCTTGGAAGAACACTGGTGGCGCAGTATAAAACAGTTGGTCGTATGATTTTTGCGATAGGTTGATAGCGGCGATGGAGTGGTCCGGCTTGCGCATTTTTTGCAGCAACTGCAACGCAACTGGCGATAGTGCTCTGCTATACTTTGTGCTCAGTCGGGGCGTAGCGCAGCCTGGTAGCGTACTTGCATGGGGTGCAAGGGGTCGAGTGTTCGAATCACTCCGTCCCGACCAATACAATCAAAGGGTTGCAGCGATGCAGCCCTTTTTCATTTTACCCACGTAGCTATTTCGTAGCTGCGCTGGCTTCTGATTTCGATCCGACCTTTACCCTCGCGTGATAGGCGGATTTGCCTTCCTCCAGGCCACATGAATTGGTAATCGTCGCGTGAGGCAGCAGGCTGTGACTGTCTGACGCGCGGCGATATCGCGATGTCGCATTGAAGTCCAAGAATGCGCGTTGGAACTACTCGTACATCGCGGTTACCCACAGACATAGCGACCTCGTGAACGAACCCGATGAATTCCTCTGCCCTACCTCCTCGAATTTCCATAGAGCCGCTGTTCTCGCCTAATTCGATGCCGGAGGCAGAACCGAAGCAAGCGTGTAGTCCGAGTGCGTCGTCACAGCCAGTAAAAGTATCGCCGCAACCCGGGTTCAAACGCAGCGGCAAAGCGGAGACTGATCTCCGGTTGCACTATTGGCGAGGTGGATCTGAATCGGCCAATCCCAAAGCCGTCGATGCGACATCCGCAGAGAAAGAGCATCCAGTAGCGTGCCCATCCAACAAAGGAAAAGTGCAGGACATGAATCCTCCTACGGGCTCCCTGAGCCGGGAAGTTTCAGACTTTTTAGACAATTCGGACGATGAAGACGAACAGCTCTATTCCGGCTCCTCACCTTCGCCGAATTTATCAGTCCGGGATTTCGCGAGGGTAACCTCGGATAAAAATGCGCTGCAGGTTTCTCAGAAAATATTGATGGAAGCAGCCAACGCTTATCTGGCGCCTTTTCGGGCCGTGCCTCACAACAATCGGCCTGTCCCATCGTCGCTTGCGTCGGATGCTACCCCAGCACAGATCATCACGGCAGTGCTGAAGAACTCTTCAGGAATGGTGATAGGTGAGAACCATGAGGATGTATCTAGTAAGCGGTTTGTAATCGACAACATGGCTGTGCTCCAAAAAGCAGGTGTCAGTCACTTGTTTCTCGAGCACGTCCTGTCCGATATGCATCAAGCCGAGCTCACGCAATACCATGACGCGGGCGCCGATCAACCGCTTCCAACGGCACTGGCAACGTACCTCAAGACGCTGGATGACGGTCATATGAATGCGCTATTTACCGAGGAAACCTCTGGCAAAAGTAACGCTGAATCAGGGCCGTCGACATCGACAGAATCGGGTGACTTTATTACCGTTCCTGAGAACACTGAGATGACCGAGGCCTACACCCAACTGAAGCAACAATATAACTTCACAAAACTGGTGGAAGCGGCCAAGAACGCGCAGATCCGGGTTGTCGCCTTCGACACCGAGGCGGGCTATGCGATTCACAAAGGCGGGCCTGACGGCACCGATGCGTCAGCCCTGCGTCGCTACGAGACGATGAACTATCTCGCAGCCTTAAAAATCGCGGAGGTCATGCATACGGATCGCAATACCGCGTCGAAAAAATGGATCGCCTTTGTCGGCAACGCACACGCCAATACCTATAAAAAAGTCCCGGGCCTGGCCGAACTTACCTGTACGGTTGCAGTAGCGGTCGATGATGCTGAAAGTGCGGAGGATTATCGTGTAAGGACGAATGTTTCCGCCTATCCCAACCAGGATTTGAATCTCAACATTGATGTCGTCGTTTCAATGCCGATTGTCGATAAAAAGCCGGTGATGGCATCGAACACCGATCCCGACTTTGCCAACTCGTATTCCAGGTCAAGCGTAATGCCAACGGCGTCAGTTTGATGTCGCAGCACCCGACCTAAAATTTGCTAATTTTAATATGTTGCTTACTCATCAGCCCGTTTCTTGGACGCGCAACCAAATTTCATTTCTACGCATAAACCACGGCGTGAACGGCGGGTTGTAGCGCGCGTAGACCGGCGCGCCTGACCAGGTCAGATTGGCGGTCCGCAAAGCGGCCTGCAACTGTGCAAGATGCAAGTTGTAATTCGCCTCTGACCAAAACCCCGAATACCGGATGACCGCTACTCGATACGAAACAACTTCACGCAGATGAATGCGCGTGTCGAGTGGTTCAGGTGCGTTGGCAAGCGTCACACCTTTCGGCAATACAAATTGCACGACAAAGCCTTCAGGTGCAGCGGTCTGGGTAACCGGCGCAGTCATCTCCAGTTTCACGGGCACTGCAGTTTGGGTCACCGGCGCGGTCATGGCGAGTGTGCGGTCACCTTTATTCTTGCCGAAGATGTAGCCCGCCAGAACCGGGAACGCCTGGCTTCCTGCTTCGCTGGCCGGTCCGGGAACCACTACTTCAGCCACGGTATAGCCCGCATACTGCCGCAACTCGATATCGCCAATTTTTTTGACGATTTGAAATTCTGGTTCTTCAGTGGCGTGGCTGGGCATGGGTAGGAATAGAAACAAGAAGGTAGAAAATAATGCTACGCCGAGCGCAGTGCTCTGATGCTTTTTTTCTGCAAACAAGGTTGCCATACGGCGGCCTTCACATTGAATTTTTGTCTTGGGTGGCACGTTGTTGAGCGCGCTTGGGTTCGTGCGCTTGTATGGAGTGCATTACCGCAGCAGTGCGTGAACGTTTTTCGCTTTCAGAATAACCGCTTTGCCACTACATTAGTGCACGGTACCGTACCGCATGGGATGCAAATGGCAATAACGATAGTGAAACACCCGCACGCGCTGATCAATTCGCGCACCTCCTTTTTTTTCGGCTTACTCGTTTTGCTATCGGGTTTGGTGGCAATGATTGGATGGGTGACGGCAGCGCTGCAATGGAAGATGCTGTTTGCCGGTTCGGTGCCGATGGCAATTAGTTCGGCATTGTGTTTTATGGTGGCAGGTGCCGCTCTCGCCGCGGGGAAAGTTGTCGCGTTGAAGCGCCAGCGTCAGTGCCAGCTGCTGGCGGGTGTGATCTTGATCGCCGTCAGCGCGGTGGGAATGATGTGGCCGCTGCAATTCATCCCTTGGGATTCGATTCAGGTTTTGCCTGCAGGCGGCACTCACATGAGCCCCAGCACCATCGCGGCAATTGCCGTGTCGGGTATCTTGCTGATTGTGCTGTCGCGCCTCGAAACACTACAGCGCGGTTACCTGCTGCAGGCAGGTACGGCCATCGTCGCCGGTATCGGCACCCTCGGATTACTGGGCTACATCATCAACCTGGATTACCTGTATCTCGTGCCAGATGCAAAGCCGATGCCGTGGTCAAGTGCAGCGATGTTCGTGCTGCTTTCGTTGAGTATCTGGGGTGCATGGCGTGCGGCAGCATGGAATACGGCAGATAGCAAAGAAGATGCATCCCGCGCCATCTATCGCACAATCGATATTCTGGTGACGTTAATTGTTGCAGTCGTCGCGCTGGTCGCGTTCGGCTTGTCGCAAGGACGTTCAGAACAAGTCTTGCTGGATCAGATGCGTATTGTCGGCAACGACAAACGCACTTTTTTCGATACGGTGTTGACGTCGCATCTCGACAAGGCGCTGCAAATCAATACCCGGCCCGCCATTGTCAAATTCTTGCGCGACTATGCCGTTGCGCCGGAGACTGCGCGTTCGGCAATGAGAGACCCGCTTGTAATCTCGGCGAACTCCTTTGTCCGCCACGGTTTCTCGGCGTTTTCATATCTCGATAATGACAACAATGTACTGGCAAGCGCCGGCGAATTCGTCGTCGATGCCGAGCAGCGCTTGCCAGTTTCCACGCAATACGGTGCAGAGCTGCTGTGGAAAGATGGCTACCTGTTGCGCGTACGCCTGCCGATTCAGGATGAAAACGGTCGCTCAGGCTTCACCGTAACCGAACAACGCATGGATGAATTGACGCGCATGCATCGCGAAGCCATCGCTGAAGGAGACACCGGAGACATGGTGGTGTGCTCACTCATCGAAGGCGCGCAGCACTGTTTTCCATTTCGCTGGCGCAAAAAATCAGGGACGTATAACGCATTTTTGGATGGCAAAGCGCTGCCACTGACGCGCGCGGTTTCCGGCGAAATCGCCACCGACATCACCACAGATTTTCGGCGGCAGCGCGTGATGGCCGCATTTGGCCCCATCGGCAACACGCGCCTTGGCATGGCGATCAAACGCGATATGGTGGAATTGTATGCCCCGGTGCGACGCCAGTTTTTTACCGCGCTGCCGTTTCTGGTGTTGCTGGTTTTTGGCAGCGTGTGGCTGATCCGTATTCGGGTGTATCCGCTGGTGGCTGCGCTCGATCAATCGCACCGGGATATGGAGGCAATGGCCTTGCATGACGGCTTGACAGGCCTGCCGAATCGCATGCTGTTTCACGACCGTCTGACTCAG
>JAYTZV010000128.1:0-5122 GCA_043741695.1 Burkholderiales bacterium | reverse complement strand
CTTGAGTAACTTGATCAACAACTTTTTTGGTAACTTGGCCTGTCAGACAAAGCGTTGTGTTTGTCTGCAGCAGAGAGATGAGATTATGCAGCTTTGTTCCATCACGGTCAACTACTTTCCAATATCTCTTTACTGAAATTCGATTATCAAAAATCGCAGCGCAGATAATTTACAGCGAGCGCAATCAAAGAAAATTTGTGCCGACAACTTATTGCCAGCTATTTTTGGGGATTTAATCGAGCTTGGGTAATCCGTGCGTGACGCAATCGCCACAGAAAAAAATTTTGCTGAGCTAACTTTGCGCGTCCACGTTACACGAAACTATTTACAAAAAATTGTCATTGGCACCGCTCAGCACATGAACAGAACTCGCTTGTAACTCGGTTGCAAATCGGTCCGAATACACGTTGATGACACTCAACAAAAAGACGAATTCGTAAAAAATTATTTCGGCCGGCAAGATTCGATACGTGCATTGTGAACTGCGCGTATTATTTACTCAGGCAAGCGCAGATCTCAACGCGAAAGTAACGCAACTCAAACTTGCTCCAACCATCGTCTAACCTCAAAGGATATCGCATGAAAATCTTTGACAACTACGCCGCACGGTATGAGCGCACTCGAGAAGACGAGTTTTCTTTGCAAGAGTATTTAGAGCTGTGCAAAAAAGACAAGCTGACGTACGCATCGGCCGCTGAGCGCATGTTGGCAGCGATCGGCGAGCCAGAGTTGATAGATACACGCAACGACACGCGCCTGTCACGCATCTTCGCCAACAAGGTCATCAAGATATATCCGGCGTTCCGCGAATTCTATGGAACGGAAGAAGTCATCGAACAAGTCGTTGCCTATTTCCGCCATGCCGCACAGGGGTTGGAAGAGCGCAAACAAATTCTCTATCTTCTCGGCCCTGTTGGCGGCGGCAAGTCGTCGATCGCCGAGAAGCTGAAATCGCTGATGGAAAAAGTGCCTTTTTACGCGATCAAGGGCTCACCAGTAAATGAATTGCCGCTCGGCCTCTTCAAGGAAGAGGAAGATGGTGCAATCCTTGAAGAGGAATATGGTATCCCGCGCCGCTATCTCCGATCGATTCCGAGCCCGTGGGCCGTCAAGCGGCTAGAAGAAATGAACGGCGACATAAATCAGTTCCGTGTCGTGCGTCGTTACCCATCGATTCTCAAGCAAATAGCGATTTCCAAAACCGAGCCAGGTGACGAGAATAATCAGGACATCTCTTCGCTGGTAGGCAAAGTCGATATTCGCAAGTTAGAAGAATATGCACAGGATGACCCAGACGCTTACAGCTACTCTGGCGGTCTCTGCCTCGCCAATCAGGGCTTGATGGAATTTGTCGAGATGTTCAAGGCGCCGATCAAAGTTCTGCATCCGCTCCTGACCGCAACACAAGAAGGTAACTTCAAAGGCACTGAAGGTTTCGGAGCGATTCCGTTCGACGGCGTGGTGCTCGCACACTCGAACGAATCAGAGTGGAAGACATTCAAAAACAATCGCAACAACGAGGCATTTCTCGACCGTATCTACATCGTCAAAGTGCCCTACTGCCTGCGCGTCAGCGACGAAATAAAAATCTACGACAAGCTGCTGCGCAACTCATCGCTGTCGCAAGCACCATGCGCACCGGGCACCTTGAAAATGATGGCACAGTTCGCAATTTTGTCTCGCCTCGCGGAACCAGAAAATTCCAGCATCTTCAGCAAGATGCTGGTGTACGACGGTGAGAATCTGAAAGACACCGATCCGAAAGCAAAGTCGATGCACGAGTACAGTGACTACGCCGGCGTCGATGAGGGCATGAATGGCTTGTCGACCCGCTTCGCCTTTAAGATTTTATCGAAGGTATTCAATTTCGATACCAGCGAAGTGGCGGCGAACCCGGTGCACCTGCTGTACGTTCTTGAACAACAGGTTGAGCGCGAGCAGTTTCCATCAGAGATTGAGCAAAAATATTTTGCTTATATCAAAGAACATTTAGCGCAGCGCTACGTCGAATTCATCGGCAAGGAAATCCAGACTGCGTACCTGGAAAGCTATTCCGAATACGGCCAGAATATTTTTGATCGCTACGTGACGTTTGCCGACTTCTGGATTCAAGACCAGGAGTTCCGTGACCCCGATACCGGCGAAAGTTTCGATCGCAACTCGTTGAATCAGGAGCTGGAAAAAATCGAAAAGCCGGCAGGCATTTCGAATCCGAAGGATTTCCGTAATGAGATCGTCAATTTTGTGTTGCGTGCCCGAGCACAGAACGGTGGCAAAAATCCGGCGTGGACCAGTTACGAAAAACTGCGCACGGTCATCGAGAAAAAAATGTTTTCGAATACCGAAGAGCTACTGCCAGTCATCTCGTTCAATGCAAAAGGCAGTGCAGACGACGCAAACAAGCATCAGGAATTCGTCGCCCGCATGGTCGAAAAAGGCTACACCGCTAAACAGGTGCGCCTGCTTTGTGAATGGTATCTGCGTGTCAGGAAATCGTCGTAGTGCACGCGTGCGAATTTCTTGTCCTATGATGGCAAAATGTAGCAAGTGAATTTTCATTGCAAGCAATTGAACACAATGTGGACCAGCTGCCATCGATGGCGATAGCAGTGAGAGTAGCGGCAGGAGGCAATCTTGGTGCATTTGATCGATCGACGTTTGCAAGGCAAAAATAAATCCGCAGTTAATCGCGAGCGATTTTTGCGTCGTTACAAAAGCCAGATCAAGGAGGCGGTCACGCGTGCTGTCAAGGGCCGCTCGATCACCGATATTGAAAGCGGCGAGAAGGTATCCATTCCTGTCAAGGACGTCAACGAACCAAACTTTGGCCATGCCCGCGGCGGTGTGTGGGAAACCGTACAGCCCGGCAACCAGGATTACCTGAAAGGGGATCAGATCGAGCGTCCTGAGGGCGGTGGCGGCTCAGGCAAAGGCAAGGCCGGTAACAGCGATCAGACCAGCGAAGACGATTTCATGTTTGCGCTAACCAAAGAAGAGTTTATGAATTACTTCTTTGATGATCTCGAACTACCGAATCTGGTCAAGACGCAGCTAACCTCGACCAAGGAATTCAAGTCTGTCCGCGCCGGCTACAACATGAGCGGGACGCCGTCGAATATCCATGTGCTGCGCTCATTGCGCGGCGCATTGGGTCGTCGCATTGCAGTCGGTGGCACCTCACGCAAACTACTGCGTGATGCGGAAAAAGAATTGACGCGCATGTTGTTAGACGATGCAGATAATGACATCTGCATCGCCGAATTGCGCAAGACAATCCACCATTTGCGCACGCGCCTACTGGCGATTCCGTTCATTGACCCATTCGATCTGCGCTATAGCAATCGCATCAAGGTACCGAAGCCATCGAGCCAGGCAGTGATGTTTTGCATCATGGACGTTTCCGGTTCGATGGACGAGCAAAAAAAAGATACTGCAAAACGATTTTTTATTTTGCTCTACATGTTCCTCACCCGCGCCTACGAAAAAATCGATGTGGTCTTCGTTCGCCACCACACTGCGGCAGCCGAGGTAGATGAAAACGATTTTTTCCATTCACGCGAATCGGGTGGAACCGTGGTCTCCTCGGCGCTTCATTTACTCTCCAAGATCATGGAAGAGCGTTACCCCGCCAGTGAGTGGAATAGCTACGTTGCGCAAGCTTCTGACGGTGACAATTGGGACAGCGATTCAGTCACTTGCAAAAAACTGATGATCGATAAGGTGATGCCAGCCGTTCAGTACTACGCCTACGTTGAAATCACCGACGGCGCACCACAAAATTTGTGGCAGGAATATCTGCAGGTGGCCGCCCAGCACAAACATTTTGCGATGCAGAAAATCGCTACGCCGGCAGATATTTATCCGGTATTTCGTGAGCTGTTCAAAAAACAGGTGAAACGATGAATGCACCGATGGAAGCTGGCAGAATGCCGCACTACACCTTGCCCGATCAATCCGAATGGACGTTCGAATTAATCGACAACATCCACGACGAGATCCGGCGCGTCGCCAAGAATTTCGGGCTCGATACCTATGCGAATCAACTCGAAATCATCAATGCCGAGCAGATGATGGATGCCTATGCATCGGTTGGCATGCCGGTGTCGTACAACCACTGGTCGTTCGGCAAGCATTTTCTGTCGACTGAAAAAGGCTATCGGCGCGGGCAGATGGGTCTGGCTTACGAGATCGTAATTAATTCCGATCCGTGCATCGCCTACCTGATGGAAGAAAATAGCTTGACGATGCAGGCACTCGTCATCGCCCATGCGGCCTACGGACATAATTCTTTTTTCAAGGGAAATTACCTGTTTCGTGCGTGGACCGATGCCGAGGCGATCGTCGACTACATGGTGTTCGCAAAAAATTACATCACTGAATGCGAACAGCGACACGGCGTCGAAGCGGTTGAGCTGTTACTGGACTCCTGCCATGCCTTACAAAATCATGGCGTTGATCGCTACAAGCGCCCAGCCAAACTCTCGCTTGAAAAAGAACACGCACGCCAGGAGGAGCGCGAAGCGTATCTGCAATCGCAGGTCAACCACTTGTGGCGCACGTTACCGCGTCGCGAGGAGCAAGCCGCTGATCATCGGCCGAACCGCTTCCCTTCAGAGCCGCAAGAAAACCTGCTGTACTTCATCGAAAAATATGCGCCGCTGCTCGAACCGTGGCAGCGTGAAATTGTTCGCATCACCCGCAAAATTTCGCAGTATTTTCACCCGCAGCGGCAAACGCAGGTGATGAATGAAGGCTGGGCAACCTTCTGGCATTACACGATATTGAATCAGCTGTATGACGAAGGTGTCGTCGGCAATGGTTTCATGATGGAGTTTTTGCAGAGCCATACCAACGTCGTTTATCAACCGCCGGTTACCAGCAAGTACTTCAGCGGCATTAATCCGTACGCGCTTGGTTTTGCGATGATGCGTGATATCCGTCGCATCTGCGAAGAACCTACCGACGAAGATAGGTTGTGGTTTCCCGATATCGCTGGCAGTGATTGGCGCAAGACACTCGATTTTGCGATGCGTAACTTCAAGGATGAAAGCTTTATCGCGCAATATCTATCGCCAAAACTGATTCGCGATTTTCATTTTTTCTCAGTGCTCGATGACGACAA
>JAYTZV010000127.1:0-5131 GCA_043741695.1 Burkholderiales bacterium | reverse complement strand
CACCGTGGCGTAACCGGGCGCCCGTGTTTTCGCAGTCGCTGCACATCGATGGTAGGCAGGTCGGTACCGTGGTTGCTGTGACTGATATGCGGCAGATCATGGCGACCGCGTGGCGGCGTGCCGTGACCTTACTCGGCTGGTTCGTCGCGATCTTGTTGCTAACATTGCTGCTAATGCGGATTATCGTGATGCGCAGTCTGCGTCCGCTGCAACAGGTGGTACTCCACGCTGATGCGCTGTCACAGCGCGACTATCGGCTTGAGCATGCACTCCCTGCGACGCCACAGTTACGCGCGGTAGTACTGGCATTTAACCGTCTGTCGAGCACACTGCGCACGATGGTTGATACGCAAATGGATGCAGCCAACCGGCTGCGTGACGACGCTTATCGCGATCGACAGACCGGATTGCCGAATCGGCGTTTTCTGGAACTGCACTTGCAGCAGTTACTGGCAGCCGGTGACGAATTCAGCAGCGGTGCACTGGTCTTTTTCGCACTGAACGCTTTGGCATCACCACAGGAGCGGCTTGGTCGGCTGGCAAATGTGTCATTGCTGAAGCAAGCTGTCACGATGATCGCGGTCGCGACACAAAGCGATGTAGGTCCGGATTACTTTATCGCGCGTTGGTCCGATACCGTGTTTGCAATTTCGATCACACCGACCAGCGAGCGCGAGGCGCTGGCGTTTGGCGAACGGCTTGCACTCGGCTTGCAACAGCTCGATCACGGCTTGGCTAATAGCTGTGACGATACCGGTCATATCGGCATCGCCCTGTATCACCATCAGAGCCTTACCCAGTGGCTGGTCGATGCCGACGGCGCACTCCGCGCTGCACAGGCAAAAGGGCCGAATGCACAGCATCTGCATGCGTCGAGCCAGGCCGCGTTGTTGGACATGTCGACCGCACATATGGCAGATTTTTTGCGCACCGTAGTAGATCAAAAAAATAGTATCTTGCATTTGCAGCCGGTACTGTCATGCGCTAACCATCTGACCTTACTGCAGTACGAAGTGCTTGTGCGCGCAGTGCGTGATGATGGCAGTCTGCTGAGCGCAGCCTCGTTTATTCCGATGGCAAAACGACTCGGATTGATGCCGCAGATCGATCGTCTTGTGGTTACCGAAGTACTGATGCGCCTGCGACAAAAACGGTATGGTGCGATGCGGGTTGCAGTCAATCTGTCAATCGCCTCACTGCGTGATACTGACTTCTGCGAATGGCTCACTGCGCGGCTGCATGATGATCCCGATGCCGCAAGCCGGATCGCATTTGAGGTTTCGGAAATTGGCATACTCGATCAGCTCGAAGTCTTGCGCGCGGTGATCGATCGGTTGCGTCGGCTGGGTGCGCAATTCGGTATCGATCGGGTCGGTCGTGGTTTCGCGCCGTTCGACTATGTGTCATCGCTGACGCTCGATTATCTGAAAATCGATGGCAGCCTTGTGCGCGGTATTCAGCACCACCGCGACAACCAGTTGCTGCTGGATTCAATCTGCAAGGTCGCGCATGGACTCGATGTAATCGTGATTGCCGAATCGGTCGAAAACGAGGAAGAGTGGCGCTGCCTGGGCGAACTGTTGATCGATGGCGTGCAAGGCTACGGTGTCGGCATGCCGGCCGAAATCTAATGCACTACGGCGTAGCCAACGGCGCGCCTCCTGCAAGTCGCTCGCGCCGAAAATGCGCAATCGCCAGCCAGAGCGCGGTAGCCTGCAGCGCAGCGCACAAATAAAACGGCGCGCCGATGCGCCAATCGCCTTGCGGATAATGCGACACCAATCCCAGCAGCGGCGCACCGATGACCGGTGCAATTACTGCCATCAAACTGTTCAGTGCACTGACCGCGCCCATCGTCTGCCCCTGACTGCGCGCATCAGCCGCGCTCGACACAATGCTCTGCATCGATGCATTCACAGTTGCGCCAAGCAGATTAATAAAAATAATCGCAAACATCATCCAGCCGGTGGTGGCAGCGCCCCACAACGCATACGCCAGCGTCGATGAAATCAACCCGAGCACCGCAAGCCGCCGCGCGCTGTAACGCTTCAACAAAGGGCCGAGTAAGACGCCTTGTACGAGTCCGGAGGTAATGCCCACTGCCGCCAGTGACCAGCCGTTTTCTGTTGGACCCCAACCAAATTTGAATGTGGTGAACAATACCCACGAGGTGTACAAAATAAATTGCGCGAGCCCGCTACAGGCAATTACCGCTACTAGCGGGCCGACCGATTTCAGCTCAGTCAACCCCTTCAGCGAGGTCAGTGGATTGGTGGCGTGCCACGTAAATTGGCGACGTCGATCTGCGGGCAGTGATTCCGGCAGCACAAAATAACCGTATGCCAGATTTACCAGCGTCAAAACACCTGCCACAAAAAAAGGCAGGTGCAAATTGATTGCGCCGAGAAGTCCGCCCATCACCGGGCCGATGATGAAACCAAGACCAAACATCGCGCCGAGTAAACCGAAACGGCGGGCGCGCTCTTCCGGCGCGGTGATATCGGCCACATACGCATTCGCCACCGCTTGATTGGCCTGCATTGCACCACCAACCAGTCGCACTGCCACCAGCATCCACAGCGCGGTGGCAAGCGCCGTCGCAAAAAAATTCAGGCCCAGCCCGCAAAAGCCCAGCAGCAGAATCGGTCGGCGACCAAAACGATCCGACAGCGCACCCAAGATCGGTGACGCAAAAAAATTAGCGATGCCGAAAGCGAACGATACTGCGCCGTACCAGAATGCCTGGCTCGACTTTGACCCGGCAAAGCTGCCGACCAGCACTGGCAACACCGGCACGATGATGCCGATGGCGATCATGTCGATCAGGACAGTCAGCATGATAAAACGCATGGCGGCAGCCGGTGGTGAAGCGCTAAGGTTTGGTGTGGTCATCAGGCTGGGCAGGAGGGGGCATCAGGCAAGCAGTATACCGGCGGTAGGTCGCCAGAATCTGCGACAATTCGGGCACCATGACTAGCACTTCCCATTCCACCCCAGCAGAGCCTCTGCAGTTGGTGCACAGCGCCTTCTATCAGTTCGTCGTGATCGACGACGTCGATGCATTGGTTGCGCAGTTGCGCATGCTGACATCGTCATTGCTGGGCAGCATTCTGGTGGCGAGCGAAGGTATTAACGGCGTAGTCGCCGGGCCAGTTGCTGCGCTCGATGCGTTCGAGTCGGCGCTACTGAAAGACTTCCGTTTTGCGTCGATAGGGTTCAAGCACAGCGCTTGCGTGACCGCGCCGTTCGGCCGTATGAAGGTGCACAAAAAAGCCGAGATCGTCACTATCGGTGTCGATGGTATCGATGCGGTGCGCAAGACCGGCATCAGCGTTAGCCCGCAGCAGTGGCGTGAACTGATCGCCGACGAGAATGTGGTGGTGATTGACAACCGCAACAGCTTCGAATACCGGCTCGGTAAATTCAATAATGCGATTGATCCGCAGGTCGCGCATTTTCGTGATCTACCGGCGTTCATCGACGCCAATATACCGACTTGGCAAGCCGAAGGAAAAAAGATTGCGATGTATTGCACCGGTGGTATTCGCTGTGAAAAAACCAGCGCGTGGATGCACGACAATGGTATCGAGGTCTATCAACTTGATGGCGGTATTTTGAATTATTTTCAGACCATGCCGGATGCAGAAAAAGACTGGCAGGGCGAGTGCTTCGTGTTCGACAACCGCATTGCGCTTGATACGCAGTTGCAGGAAACCGGTACCACGCTGGAGCAGGTGTACGACGGTGAACCCGACGGCGAATGGCGGTTACAACGCGCGCGCCGACTTGATCAGTCGGGCAAGTGACCAGGCCTTTGCAAAGCGATTGGACACCACCGAGCCGCGATGGTGTTGGTGCCAGTTGCATCGCGTTGCCGCCCGGGTCTTGGCTGCTTGTGATTGATTTTTTGGCACAACGTTTTCCCGCGATTGCGCCTGCGGTCTGGCATGCGCGACTGCGTGCAGGTGATGTGTTTGATGCGAACGGGTACGCATTGTCAGTCGATGCGCCGTATCACGCACGCAGCAAAATTTTTTACTATCGCAGCGTGCCGACGGAAATGCCGATTCCGTTTGAAGAACAGATCGTGTTTCAGGACGCGTATCTGGTCGTCGCTGACAAGCCACATTTTTTACCGGTGACGCCCGCTGGGCGCTATGTGCAGCAAACCCTGCTGGTGCGCTTGAAACGCAGGCTCGGTATCGATACGTTGGCACCGATCCATCGCATCGATCGCGAAACTGCCGGGTTGGTGCTGTTTTCAATTCAGCCATCAACGCGTACGGCGTACCAGAAATTGTTTCGCGAACGTGCTGTGCAAAAAAGCTACGAGGCGATAGCACGCTGGCAGCCATCACTGATGCTACCGATGGTGGTGCGCCACCGGTTAGTTGAAGCCGCTTCCTTCATGCAAATGCAGGTGGTCGACGGTGAGGCGAATGCCGAGACCCGCATCGAATTGCTGACGGTGCGAGGCGCGTTGGCACGGTATGCGTTGACTCCAACGACTGGTCAACGTCATCAATTGCGAGTGCAAATGGAAGCACTCGGCATGCCGATTTTGAATGACCGGATTTATCCGCATCATCTACCTGAGACCATCACGGGAGAGCAGGAAGACTTTAGTCAGCCACTGCAATTACTGGCGAAGTCATTGAAATTTATTGACCCGATTACCGGGCAGGAGCGTGCGTTCGAAAGTACGCAGTCGCTGATTTTTTAGGCAGTACAACGACGTTATCGGCGCGTTGGAAATTTATACGCGCCGTTTTTCAACAGCGAGCATGCCGATCCACTGCAGCGGCAGCACCAGCGGATGCAGATCAAATTCTGTAACCGATTCACGCGTTGCATCCCATTCAACCAGCCCGAGTCCGCGGCATTTCAAACAGGCTTCCTGCGCCGTCCACTCAGTCGCAAAAATCTGTAGGCGTTGCGCAGGATTGGCCTGACTGATGCGTTCAGAAGCCGCAGGCCCAAGATAATCACGTGCAAGCATTGGCCAGTCAGCCTCAGCCTGCGCAATCGCATCGCGCCGCACGATATCGATACCGACTGGACCATGCAGATGAATTGCCGCAACAGACATGCCAGCCTCGTGCGATATCGACACACCGATGTGCGTGCCGAC
>JAYTZV010000126.1:0-5136 GCA_043741695.1 Burkholderiales bacterium | reverse complement strand
TGGCGCAATACTCTGGAATCCGCCGCGATGCAGCCATGATCAGCGCCCAGGTCAATTCGGCTGGAGCCGTGGGGTCGCCGACGCCCTCGGCGATGGTGATGCCACATGCTGTGGCAGCAGCCACATCGATATGGCCGGTGACTTTGCCGGTTTGCGAAATTAGCTTCAGCTTCGGTAATTTTTTCAGTAACGCGGCAGAGAAAGCAGTCCGCTCGCGGATCAATACCACAGCATCGAAATCGGCAAGGCGAATTGCCAACTGCCCAATACCGGCGGCGGAATGCGTAAAGACTTTGACTTCGTGGCCGTCGAGCAGCTTGAAACAATCAAGCTTGCGGACCTGATCTTGGTAGTCATCTAGGATCGCTATTTTCATGGGAGTAAATGTAACAGACTCCATGCGCAACGAAAATCCTCCCGACCCACACAGCGAATACGTTATTAATATGGGTGTTTTTGACCCGCCGCGTGTCTTGCGGAAAATTACCAATCGTCGCAAAAACGAGGTGTACACTTGTTATTGTATTTAGATTGTTTTACCGATTACCGTGTCCCGATAACCGGCGCGGCAAAAAACAAAAATCAATTCCTTGGCCAGAAAAATTAAGCGTTCAACTTGGTTACTTGGGGCTGCCAGAAATAACTGGTAGCGGCGACTACAGGCCTGAGTTGTGCGCGATGACCATCAGCCCTGACGGGTCGTCTCGCTGAAGTCATCGAATCAATCGGGAACACTGGCGCGTATTATTACGTTGCAGGATTTCCGGTCCAGCCAAGGGGAGACCTGCTTTATTTCGACTTGGAGATTTCTCGCATGAATCAACCGCGCATGAATGGCGTTGCCAGCATCAACGCACCCTCATATGTCAAGCATCAAAAATTGATCAACTGGGTCACCGAAGTAGCGGCGCTGACCAAACCGGCGCGCATCGTCTGGTGTGACGGTTCGCAGCAAGAATATGACCGGCTTTGCAACGAGATGGTCGCGGCCGGTACGATGAAAAAACTCGATTCGGCAAAACGACCGAACAGCTATCTTGCCTGTTCGGACCCGAGTGACGTGGCTCGGGTTGAAGACCGCACTTTCATCTGCAGCGCCAGCAAAGACGAGGCAGGCCCGACCAACAACTGGACCGATCCGATCGAAATGCGCCAGACGCTGCATGGTTTGTTCGACGGTGCAATGGCGGGGCGCACGCTATACGTGGTGCCGTTTTCGATGGGCCCGCTCGGCTCACCGATTGCACATATCGGTGTTGAGTTATCGGACTCGGCCTACGTGGCGGTAAACATGCGCATCATGACGCGCATGGGAAAAGCCGTCTACGACGTACTGGGGATCGACGGCGAATTTGTTCCTTGCGTGCACACCGTCGGCGCCCCGCTGGTATCCGGCGCAAAGGATGTCGCATGGCCTTGCAACCCGACCAAATACATCGTGCACTATCCGGAGACCCGCGAGATCTGGTCGTTCGGTTCGGGCTATGGTGGTAACGCGTTGTTGGGCAAGAAATGTTTTGCGTTACGGATTGCCTCAAGCATGGGACGCGCACAGGGTTGGTTAGCCGAGCACATGTTGATCCTTGGCGTTGAGTCACCAGAAGGAAAAAAACATTACGTTGCCGCCGCGTTTCCGTCTGCTTGCGGCAAAACCAACTTTGCGATGATGATTCCGCCAAGCGGGTTCGCTGGCTGGAAAGTGACCACCATTGGTGACGATATCGCGTGGATCAAACCCGGCGCCGACGGTCGGTTATATGCGATCAATCCGGAAGCCGGTTATTTTGGCGTGGCGCCCGGCACCAACGCAACGACCAATTCCAACTGCATGGCATCGCTGACCAGCAACGCGATCTTCACCAACGTTGCGTTGACCGATGACGGCGACGTTTGGTGGGAAGGCCTGACCAAAGAGCCGCCAGCGCATTTGATCGACTGGCAGGGCCAGGACTGGACCCCGGCGATTGCCCAAGAAACTGGCCGCAAGGCAGCGCATGCCAACGCACGGTTCACCGTCGCGGCAACGCAAAATCCGGTCATTGATGCGGCGTGGGATGACCCGGCCGGTGTGCCGATTTCGGCCTTTATTTTCGGGGGACGTCGTTCGACCACCGTCCCGCTGGTGACTGAAGCACGCAACTGGACTGAAGGCGTCTATATGGCTGCGACCATGGGTTCGGAAACAACGGCGGCCGCTTCCGGGAAGATGGGCGTAGTGCGGCGCGACCCGTTCGCGATGCTGCCTTTCATCGGCTACAACATGAGCGACTATTTTCAGCACTGGCTCGATATCGGTAAAAAACTCGGTGCAAGTAATGCTGCTTTACCGAAAATTTTTTGCGTCAACTGGTTCCGCACTGATGAACAAGGGCGGTTTGTGTGGCCCGGTTTTGGCGATAATATGCGGGTGTTGAAATGGATGCTGGAACGTATCGATGGTCAGGCGCAGGGTGCCGAAAATTTGTTCGGTACGACACCGCGCTATGCCGATCTGAACTGGAACGGCATCGACTTCAGTGAAAAACAGTTCACACAAATCACGTCGATTGACGAGACTGCCTGGAAAGCCGAACTGGCGCTACACACGGAGCTATTCGATAAGTTGCACCATCATTTGCCACCGGAGCTAGCGAAAACCCGGCAGGAATTTGAAAAGCGTCTTGCTGCTTGATCTAAACAAAAAGCGCGCCCCGTAAATTGGGCGCGCTTTTATTTTGTTGCAGTAAGTGTCCTCGTCGGGCTTTTTTTTCGACCGATTTTAGACCGATCTTCGACCAATTTTCGTCCGATACTGCTTCGCTGGCTGCGCAGGTTAGCGCATTTACGTCCCACTGCAAACATCCACGACAATTAAAAACTTGAAGCATTAATCCCGGGCCGCGAACGATCGTAACTCAGCAGCAACATTCGGTTGACTTGCGTCCATGTCCCGCGCCATCCGGTTCAGCATTCTCACGCTGCGCAAGTGGCTATTGCCTCGACGAACTGCAACGGATTCGCGTGGCTTGACGATCACCACAGCAGCGCGTGCGACGCCGACGATCATCGGCTTGAACAACATGATCATGGCAATGAGCATGCCGAGACTGAAAAATGGGCGAATCATACCGAGCGCTGTCATGCCAACATTGCGCAATACTGGGAACGCGACTTGCACGGGACCTGCCAAAGCAAAAATAGACATAATGATCCTTTCGAAATTGATCTGTTTTGTTGCATTGCAGTATAGGTACCGCAGTGTTATGAATCCAATTTTGATTCGTCATATCAGTTATACTTTTTGTGAATGAAATCAAATTGATAATATTCGCTTGGCCAATACTCTTTTTCTGTTTTCCGGTGCCTGACGCTAATGAGTTTCCTTTCCCTTGATCTCAATTTGCTGCGCGTCTTTGACGTCGTAATGAGCGAGCGCAATTTAACGCGCGCAGCAAACAGGCTAGCAATGACACAACCTGCGGTATCGAATGCGCTGCGGCGTTTGCGCGATTCACTGGGCGACGAATTACTGATCCGCACTGCGCATGGCGTGAGGCCGACGCCACACGCTGATGAACTTTGGCCAGCGGTGCGACGCGCGTTGTGTGATCTGGAGGCGGCCATGGCGCCGCCGACCTTTGATGTGTCAACCACTCAGGCAACGTTCAGGATGGCGATGGCCGATGCCACTGCCGCCTTGTGGCTGCCTGCCCTGGTGCGGGCGATCGAACGCGATGCACCCGGCGTGAATGTACGCATGGTGCAACTGACTACGCGTGATCCAAGACCGATGTTGCTGCGCGGCGATATCGATCTCTCAATCGGATTTTTCCCGGGCGTTGTGGCGCAGTTGGCGGGTGAAGCTGATACCCCGATACGGCACGAATTGTTATATTCAGGTCAGTATGTTTGCGTGATGCGCCAACATCATCCACTGGCGCGTGCCGAATTAACACTCGATACCTTTTGCGCAGCAAATCACTTGCTGGTCAGCTTTTCGGGGAGGGCGCACGGTCTGGTCAGCGAGGCACTCGAACGCCTCGGTCGCGAACGTCGCATTTTACTGACGGTGAACCAGTTCTTCACCGCCGGACGTGTGGTCGCCAATTCAGATTTGCTGATGGTACTGCCACGCCACCTGATCGCCGCCACCGGGATGAGCGCCGAACTGATCGCGAAAGACCTCCCGTTTGAATTACCGCCCGTGCAAGTTGACATGCTGTGGCATCAACGCGATGCGCGCAGTCCTGCCCATAAATGGCTGCGGGAGCACCTGACCGATGTAAACGACGACCCGTTTTTGCGCGGCATGATTCGACACTGAAAGGTGCACCACGTCGATGAATAACCCGTTCTCTTGAATCAGCGGGTCAGCTCATCAGCAAATCAGCGAATCGGCAAGCGCGTCGTATTCTTGACCTCTTCCATGACCGCATAGGTGTGCGTCTCGCGTATGCCTTGTAATTGCAGCAACGACTTTCCCAGAAACTCACGGTAAGCATGCATGTCGCGCACCCGCGCCTTGATCAGGTAATCAAAACCGCCGGCAACCATATGGCATTCGAGCACATCGGGAATGACCTGCACGCTGCGTTTGAACGCATCAAATACATCTGGCGTGGTGCGGTCGAGCACAACCTCAATAAACACCAATAGCGCCACGTCCAGCATCTCGGGATTGAGCTGCGCCGTGTAGCCAAGAATGAAACCTTGCTCCTGCAACTTGCGCACGCGTTCTAGACAGGCGGCTGGCGATAAGTTGACCCGGGTCGATAACTCGACATTGCTGATGCGGCCGTCGTTTTGCAGTTCATGCAGAATTTTTTTGCTGATTTTATCGAGCACTGCGCTCTCCGAAGAATTTTATTCTGCCGTATCTTCTCATAAAATATAATATTTTGAATATATTGTTAATAACCAGAATTAATCATAGCAATTAGTGCATAAACTCGCATTATCGAACGGTGTCTGTCATTCCGCCAGCACCTGGCTGGTCAACCGGCCCATCTGGATTAACTATGGCCTTCTCTGCTTCAATCAACCTATTGCCACCCGAGCTTACCCTTCAGCGGTCAGAACTGCGCCGAGCAATCACAAGGGCCACCCGGTGTGATGAGCGCGAGGCAGTGACCTGGTTGATGCAGCGAGTCAGAGACG
>JAYTZV010000125.1:0-1708 GCA_043741695.1 Burkholderiales bacterium | reverse complement strand
CAGCGACCGCGCTCGCGATCGTGGCCAGCACAGGCTGTGCAGATGGTGAAAATGAAGCCGGTGCTGCCGGCGGAGCCTTGACGGCTGGTGCTACTTCTTCATCCCAACTCAACATTGTCTTTTCCTTATTCTGGTTTCAGGTTACCGATGATTCTTTTTTCGTTCTGTACGAACTCGCACATACTTGTGTCAACAAAAAATTGCGGTACATCCTCACAACAAGTCACCGCAATACATGACACCGCAGAGCCAAATTACTGACAAGCTTCACACTCTTCAAAACCATCATCTCCTGGTCGCAACATGCAGGCAGGACCGGCGAACTCTTCGGCACCCGTCGCACCTGCAGTCGTGTAGGCACTTAGTGCCGCACCGCTGCTGACACCGTCGGCCGAGACCGCATTGAGCGAACCGGTTTTCGACGTCGACTTTTCCATGTGCGTGGCACCGATAGTGCGAAGATAGTAGGTCGTCTTCAAACCGCGCAACCATGCCAGCTTGTAAGTTTCGTCGAGCTTTTTACCGGAGGCGCCCGCCATGTAAATATTGAGCGACTGTGCCTGATCAATCCACTTCTGACGGCGCGACGCGGCTTCGACCAGCCACGACGGCTCGACTTCGAAAGCAGTCGCATAAATAGCGCGCAGGTCGTGCGGAATACGATCGATCTTTGCCAGACTGCCGTCGAAATATTTCAAATCCGAGATCATCACTTCGTCCCACAAACCACGTACTTTCAAGTCGCGCACCAGGTACTCGTTAATCTCGGTGAACTCGCCCGACAAATTCGATTTCACATACAGATTTTGATAGGTCGGTTCGATGCAAGCTGACACTCCGATGATATTCGAAATTGTTGCAGTCGGTGCGATCGCCACGCAGTTCGAATTGCGCATGCCGAACTGCTTGATACGTTCGCGCAGCGGTGTCCAGTCCATACTTTCCGACAGATCGGACTCAAGGTATCCGCCGCGCTCTTCCATCAGCAGTTTCAGCGAGTCTTGCGGCAGGATGCCACGGTCCCACAACGAGCCGCGATACGAACTGTAACGACCACGCTCTTCAGCCAGTTCTGTCGATGCGTAGTAAGCGTAATAGCAGACTGCTTCCATCGATTTGTCGGCAAAGCTCACTGCCTCAGCCGAAGCGTACGGTATGCGCATCATATGCAGGCAATCCTGGAAACCCATGATGCCCAGACCCACCGGACGATGCCGCATATTGGAGTCTCGCGCCTTTTTGACCGCGTAATAATTGATGTCGATCACATTGTCCAGCATGCGCATGGCGGTGGTGATGGTTTTTTGCAGCTTGTCGTGGTCCAGTACTTTGGCACCATCTGGCAGTGTTTTCAGGTGCTGAACCAGGTTGACTGAGCCCAGGTTGCACACGGCGGTCTCGGTGTCGCTGGTGTTGAGGGTGATCTCGGTACACAGGTTGGACGAGTGCACCACGCCCGTGTGCTGCTGTGGTGAACGGATGTTGCAGGCGTCTTTAAAAGTGATCCATGGGTGACCGGTCTCAAACAGCATCGACAGCATCTTGCGCCACATATCGGTGGCCTGCAGTTTGCGTGCAGGCTTGATCTCGCCGCGCTCTGCTCTGGCTTCATAAGCCGTGTAGATTTTTTCAAATTCTTTGCCAAACTTGTCGTGCAGGTCTGGCGTGTCTGATGGCGAAAACAGAGTCCATGTGCCGTTTTCCATGA
>JAYTZV010000124.1:0-1712 GCA_043741695.1 Burkholderiales bacterium | reverse complement strand
GATTGGGGAGACTCGGGGCGCTCGCCTGGCTGGGGCAAGTGGCTCGGATTCGATAACACAGCGGTAACTGCATCTTCTCGGTTCATGGTGATTCCTATACAAAGTGTGTGCGCCGTTGTGCAGTGCACCATCTCATTGTAAGCCATGTGAGATACCTTCGCCAGACTGCCACGGTAATTCACAATGCAATGCCACGTATCGTTGTTAAACTTCGACGCCGGAAACAAACACTTCCATATGAATCATTAGTGTTGGTTTGTTTTCGATGCTATTGAGTGGCATCGCCACCACGAATAGTTGCAATGGCAATGTTCACGGCATCAATGCGGGCAGTGCGAATCTGCTGGGGAATCAATGCCGGATTGTGCTTGCAGCGTAGCGCTATCTCACCCGCATCCACTGCGCGGGCGGCTGCAAGCAGTTCGATCAACAGGCGCGTCACCGGCATTGCCGGCTTGGTCGATTGCACGCGCTGACTGCATTCCACCACGCGCAGCATGTCGAGAAAACGATCCGGCTTGCGCAGACCGTCGCAACGCTCTATCAGTCCGACCAACTCTGTCGCGCTCGCACTCAGCGCTTGATTGATGCACGCCAATTCACGCACGGTCATCACCGCGAGGTCGCGGCATTCGTTGGGAATTTTCAGGCGCGCTGCGAGCGCATCGATTTGCTGGCGCTGGGCATCCGCATCAGTATCCGGTACTGATCCGGTGCCATCGATGTTGCACAGCAGTGCAGCGAAACGAATCGGTAACGCCAGGTTTTGTCGCGCCGCTTCGTCGATGCTGTGCATGCAGTGCGCACCAATCGTGTCGTTATCCGGACGCTGTATCGTCCACATGCGATCGAGTTCGGGCAGCAGCCGCGCCAATGCACCGCACGCGCGCAGCACAGCGAACATGCGCGACGGTTGTGCCTCCATCAAGCCGCGAGCGAGTTCTTGCCACACACGTTCCGGCACCAGAGCATCGACTTCACCGGCGGCGACCATACGCTGCATCAATATATTGGTGGATGCTTCAACCGTAAATTCCGTAAAGCGCGCCGCGAATCGTGCAACTCGTAGAATGCGTACCGGGTCTTCGATAAACGCGTCTGAGACATGCCGAAACAGTCGCCGCTCAAGATCGACACGGCCACCAAACGGATCGACCAGCACACCGCTTTCTGACAGTGCCATCGCGTTGATGGTGAGGTCGCGCCGCACCAGATCTTCTTCTAGCGTGACCGCGCCATCGGCATGAAACACGAAGCCACGATAACCGGGTGCAGTCTTGCGCTCGGTGCGCGCCAATGCATATTCTTCGTGCGTGTGCGGATGCAAAAATACCGGGAAATCCTTGCCCACTGGCGTGTAGCCAAGCGCCACCATCTGTTCTGGCGTGGCGCCCACCACCACATAGTCGCGGTCTTTCACGGGCAGGCCGAGCAGCGTGTCGCGTACTGCGCCACCAACGGTATAAATCTGCATGCTAGTCGGGATAGGTATCGTACCTGGCGGCACGCATCGTCTCGCTGTTGGCCTCAGCAATCCACTGTGCCACTGCCGGGTGCGCCGCCACGCGTTCGACATACGCCTGCAGCGCCGGTGCGAGCGATACATCGTAAGTCTGAAAGCGCATCACGACCGGTGCGTAATACGCGTCCGCAATCGAAAACTCGCCAAACAAAAATTGGTGATGGCCGAAATGTGACAGGCAGGTTTCCCA
>JAYTZV010000123.1:0-13958 GCA_043741695.1 Burkholderiales bacterium | reverse complement strand
ATACACCTTGGGCATCGCGTTACGCGGGAACTCAACGTCCACCACTGCGCCGATACACTGAACGATTTTGCCGTCAGCCATGTTCGTTCCTTCAATATCAAATTTAAAAACATTGGGGTCTGGTGGCGGCTCGTACTGTCGCCACCGCCGACCAGGTATTTGTTAAACCGCTGCAGCGCCTGCGACGATCTCGGACAACTCTTTGGTAATCGCTGCCTGACGCGTTTTGTTGTACACCAGCTTCAACTCACCAATCACGTTACCGGCGTTGTCGCTAGCCGACTTCATCGCGACCATCCGCGCCGATTGCTCGGACGCCATGTTCTCTGCAACAGACTGGTAAATCAGTGCCTCAACATAGCGCAATAGCAGATCGTCGATCACCGTTTGGGCATCCGGCTCGTAGATGTAATCCCACGAATGGTTGCCTTTATCGCCTTCCATCTTTTCAGCAGCCAGCGGCAACAACTGATCAAGCGTTGCTTCCTGGCGCATCGTGTTGATGAATTTGGTATAAACCAGATACACCGCGTCCAATGCGCCGTCGTGATACGCGTCGAGCAGCACCTTGACCGGGCCGATCAGCTTGTCCAGATGTGGCGTATCACCCAACTGCACCGCGTGAGCGACAACGTTTGCGCCGATCCGGTTTAAGAAACCGAAGCCCTTGTTACCGATCGCCACTGCATCGATCTTGTTGCCCTGCGCTTCCAGCTCGCGCAGCTTGGTCGTCAACAAACGCAACGCGTTGGTATTCAAACCGCCGCACAGACCTTTGTCGGTCGTGACAACGATCACACCAATGCGTTTGGCGTCTGACTTGTGCGCCATAAACGGATGCTTGTATTCCGGATTCGCCTGCGCCAGATTGGCCGCGATGTTGCGGATCTTTTCGCTGTACGGCCGGGCCGCGCGCATTCGCTCCTGCGCTTTGCGCATTTTGGATGCGGCGACCATTTCCATCGCCTTGGTGATCTTCTTCGTATTTTCTACGCTTTTGATCTTGCCGCGGATTTCTTTGCCTGAAGCCATTCTGAATTCTCCTTAGTTCGGGCGAATCAGAATGATTTTTTGAAGTCGGCGATCGCGGCGGCCAGTGCTGCTTCGCCATCCTTGTCGAGCTGCTTGGTGTCTTCGATCTTTTGCAACAGCGCAGCGTGGCTCGACTTCATGAAGCCATGCAGACCGGCTTCGAACGGCAGCACTTTCTTGACTTCGACGTCGTCTAAGTAGCCCTTGTTGACCGCAAACAGCGAGACAGCCATCAGCGAAATTGGCAACGGTGAATATTGCGACTGCTTCAACAATTCGGTCACGCGTGCACCTCGGTCCAGCTGCTTGCGGGTCGATGCATCGAGGTCGGATGCGAACTGCGCAAACGCAGCCAATTCGCGGTACTGCGCCAAGTCGGTACGAATACCACCGGACAGGTTTTTGATGACCTTGGTCTGCGCAGCACCACCAACGCGCGACACAGAAATACCGGCGTTGATCGCAGGACGGACACCGGAGTTAAACAGCGAGGTCTCCAAAAAAATCTGGCCGTCGGTAATCGAAATCACATTGGTCGGAACGAATGCAGACACGTCGCCTGCTTGCGTCTCAATAATCGGCAGAGCGGTCAATGAGCCGGTTTTACCTTTAACTTCACCTTTGGTGAAGGCTTCGACGTAATCAGGATTGACGCGGGCTGCGCGCTCAAGCAGGCGGCTGTGCAGGTAGAACACGTCGCCAGGATACGCTTCGCGGCCTGGTGGGCGGCGCAGCAGCAGCGACACTTGACGATATGCAACCGCTTGTTTGGACAGATCGTCATACACGATCAATGCGTCTTCACCGCGGTCACGGAAATATTCACCCATCGCGCAGCCGGCATAGGGTGCTACGAACTGCATCGCGGCCGATTCGGATGCCGACGCGGCGACCACGATCGTGTATTCCATCGCATTGTGCAACTCAAGCGAGCGCACGATGTTCTTGATCGACGATGCCTTCTGGCCGATCGCGACATAGATACAGGTGACGCCCTGACCTTTTTGATTGATGATCGCGTCAATTGCCACGGCAGTCTTACCGGTTTGGCGATCACCAATGATCAGTTCGCGCTGACCGCGACCGATTGGTACCATCGCGTCGATCGATTTCAAGCCGGTTTGCATTGGCTGCGATACCGATTGACGAGCAATAACGCCTGGCGCGATTTTTTCGATTGGTGCCGACAGCTTGGCATCGATCGGGCCTTTGCCGTCGATGGGCTGGCCGAGCGCGTTGACTACACGGCCGCGCAGTTCCGGGCCAATAGGCACTTCCAGAATACGGCCGGTACATTTAACCGTGTCGCCTTCGGAGATATGCTCGTAATCACCCAAGATCACCGAGCCGACTGAATCGCGCTCGAGGTTCAGCGCGAGGCCGAAAGTGTTGCCTGGGAATTCCAGCATCTCGCCCTGCATCACGTCGGACAGACCGTGGATGCGGCAGATACCGTCGGACACGGAGATGACCGTACCCTGATTGCGGATTTCAGCGCTGTCGGACAGGCCCTGAATCCGGCTCTTGATCAGTTCGCTGATTTCGGATGGGTTGAGCTGCATATAAACTCCTAAAATTATTCTCTGTGCTTGCGCGATCGTCTGATCGCGCAAGGGACACCTCGGGCCGGCTTACGCGGTCAGCGCAACCTGCATCTGCTGCAGCTTGGCACGCACCGACGTGTCGAGCACTTCATCACCAACCACGACGCGCACACCACCGATCAGCGCGTCATCAACTGACACCAGCGGGTTGAGCTTTCGACCGAATTTCTTTTCCAGCGTGGCGATCAGCTCGGCAACCTGCGTCGACGACATCTCGAACGCGCTGACGATCACGGCGTCGGCAGCACCTTCCTGCGCGTTTTTTAACACGTGGAATTGCGTCATGATTTCTGGAAGCAAAGTCAAACGACCGTTTTCGATCAGCATTCGCACGAAGTTGTTCGCTTCGGTGCCGACAGGTGACTTCAGCGCCGATAAAAACGTACTCTGCACGTCAGCATCCGCAATTTTCGGATTCTGGGCGAACGCCTCGAAATCCTTGTTCGCGGCAACCTGCGCCATTTCACCAACCAGCGTAGCCCAGGTGTTCAGGTCGCCGGTTTTGGCAACACGAAACAGCGCTTCGGCATAAGGACGGGCAATCGTTGCGAGTTCGGCCATGATTACAGCTCGGTCTTCAGTTGGTTCAACAGATCGGCATGCACCGACGCATTGACTTCACGTTTCAGGATTTGCTCAGCGCCTTTGACAGCCAGCGTCGCGACCTGGTCACGCAATGCTTCACGTGCCTGGATCACAAGCTGCTCGGCTTCGGCTTTGCCGCTTGCCAGAATACGGGCGGCTTCAGCGGAAGCAGTATGCTTGGCTTCTTCAACGATGGCCTGGCCGCGCTTTTCAGCATCGCTGATCCGCTTTTGACCTGCATCGTTGGCCGAGGCCAGCTCTGCCTGGACGCGCTTTTCGGCAGCGGCCATTTCAGCCTTGCCACGTTCGGCCGCAGCCAAACCATCCGCGATCTTCTTGGCGCGCTCATCGAGCGCTTTCGTCAACGGCGGCCACACGAATTTCATCGTGAAGCCGGCGAGGATAAAGAAGACCACGAACTGTGCAATCAAGGTTGCATTGAGGTTCATGGTGTTTTTCCTTGGCAGAATACGGTCAGCCGCGGCTCCGACACGGAGCGCGGCCACAAAGTTCGAGTTACTTGAATGGGTTCGAGAACGCGAACAACATCGCGATACCGACGCCGATCAGGAATGCCGCGTCAATCAGACCAGCCAGCAGGAACATCTTCGTTTGCAGCGTGTTCATCAGTTCAGGCTGACGTGCTGACGCTTCGAGGTACTTGCCGCCCATGATACCGATACCGATACAAGCGCCGATTGCGCCCAGGCCAATAATCAAACCGCAGGCCAGAGCTACAAATGAGAGGTCAGTCATGACAATTCCTTCAAGGTTAAAGTAAATAATTAAATCAAAAGCAAATCAAAAATCTATGGCGCAACCAATTTGCACCCAATTCAAACCGCGCAAGTGTTAATGGCCCTCGTGTGCCTGGCCGATATACACCAGCGTCAACATCATGAAAATAAAGGCTTGCAAAAACACGATCAGAATGTGGAAGATGGCCCAGATGGAACCGGCGAAGACCTGGCCGACGAAGCCGAGCGCCGTCGCGGTAGAACCCAGTAGCGCGATTAACAAAAACAATAGTTCACCAGCATACATATTGCCGAATAGTCGCATCGCCAGTGACACTGTCTTGGCAGCAAATTCGATTACGTTCAGCAGCAAATTGAATGGGGCAAACCAGATACCGAATGGAGCTGCGAATAATTCGTGGATGAAGCCACCCAAGCCCTTGATTTTCAGGTTATAGAACAGCATCAGCGCAAACACGCCGAGGGCGATACCCATAGTGCCATTCAAGTCGGCAGTCGGCACCACCCGGTGGTGGGGGAAAATATGCTCGACACCAAGGAACGAAAACAATGAGGAAAACATGTCGACCGGAAGAAAATCGAGCGAATTCATCAGCGCGACCCAGACGAAAATTGTCAGCGCCAGCGGCGCGATGAAGCTGCGGTCGCCGTGGACTATGGCCTTGGCCTGGTCGTCGACCATTTCATAAATCATTTCGACCGCGCCCTGAAAACGGCCAGGCACGCCCGAAGTGGCTTTGCGGGCGGCCAGAAACATAATCAGGCAGCCGACGATGCCGGCGAACACGGACCAGAAAACCGTGTCCATGTTGATGATCGAGAAATCAACGATCTTTTCCTGGTGATGGGACGACAGATGTCCAAGGTGATGAATGATGTATTCGGAGGCGGTCGGTGCGTGTTCCGCAGCCGCGCCAGCAATTGCTTCAGTCGTCATGTCATTGCCTAAATAATAAAATGATGTAACTTTTCGCTGCCACGATGAAGGCAGCGAGGAGCGCCAGCCAGTTCAGATCGTGGTACAGCCACACTGTCGCGCCCAACAGCGCCACCGTGAATGCAATCTTGGCAAATTCACCGATAAAAAAATCCATCGGGTCTGCCCCACCCGGCTTGTTCGATGCAGCAAACAGACGCAACGCAAACACCGCATTCGGTACGACACAACACAAGCCCCCTATTAATGCCGACAGTGCTGCTGCAAGACTACCGATGGCGCCAGCGAGCAGGCTGACTACCAGAGTGGCTGCGAGTTGAGTTAGAACGACGCGCAACATACTGATTCAGGCCTTTGGTGCGGCGCTCTGCGTGAGCGACGCGCCGTTCGCCGGAGCGAGGTTTTTGATAGGGGGTAAATTTGAAGCCACCGGATTATAAAGGCTTTCCGAAGATGCAGTCAAATACTTAGCCCACCGCATTACTGCTTATTTTCAAATGCACGGAAGTTTCTTACAGTTTGCGGCGGCGCGGCCGTCGAAACGCGCTTGTAGCTGCGTTAAGCCGGCATGCGAAGGCGCGCAATCACACCGTCGAGTGCATCGAGATCAGCAAAATCAATCACAAGTTGGCCTCTGTTGCGGGCGTTGATTTTGATCTGCACGGACGTGGCTAACGCATCGGATAGCGCTTCTTCAAGTCGGGCAATATCGCGTGATTTGGTCTTCAGCGTTTTTGCCGCGGGCGCCTGCTCACTGACGGTCCGCGTGACAAGTATTTCTGCTTCGCGTACCGACATCCGCCTGGCGATGATCTGGTTGGCGAGGGTGATCTGCATCGCCGCATCTACCGACAGCAGAGCGCGCGCATGACCCATATCGATATCGCTGGCCATCAGCATGGTTTGCACCGGCTTTGCCAGGTTCAGCAAGCGCAGCAGATTTGATACTGCGCTACGCGAGCGGCCTACTGCACCGGCAGCTTGCTCATGCGTAAAATCAAAGTCGCTGATCAGTCGATGAATACCTTGTGCTTCTTCAAGCGGATTCAGATCTTCGCGCTGAATATTTTCAATTAAAGCCATTGCCGCAGCAGCCTGATCGTCAACATCCTTCACCAGCACCGGCACTTCGTCCAGCCCGGCAAGTTGTGCAGCTCGAAAACGTCGCTCGCCGGCAATAATTTCGTAGCGCTGACCACCCGCATGTGACGCAACGGGCCGTACTAAAATTGCTTGCAGCAAACCTTGTGCACGTATCGATGCGGCCAGCTCATTGAGCGCACCTTCATCCATCCGGGTACGCGGTTGATATTTTCCTGCTTGCAGCATGCTAATCGACAAACTCGATGGTGCGCCCGCAATATCAGGCAATGCATCATTCAGATCGGTCGAACCGCCCAGCAGCGCGTCCAAACCGCGACCAAGACCGCTTTTGTGTTTTTTGGTTGCCATACTTTTCTTTACATGGATTTGATGCGTTCGACCATTTCTGCGCCAAACGCGATATATGCTTGCGCACCTTTGGAAGCGGGATCAAAGCTGACACCCGGCATGCCATAAGACGGCGCTTCGGCGAGCCGAATATTGCGCGGGATCAGAGTCTTGAATACCTTGTCACCAAAATGCTTCTCAAGCTGCGCGGAGACTTGCTGCGACAGTGTCATGCGGGGATCGAACATGACGCGTAACAGTCCGATGATTTTCAAATCGGGATTCAGTTTCGCGTGAACTTTTTTGATCGTATTGACCAGATCTGACAAGCCTTCCAGGGCGTAGTATTCGCACTGCATGGGAATGATGACGCCATGCGCGGCGCACAGACCGTTCAGCGTCAACATCGATAACGCTGGCGGACAGTCGATCAGAATGAAATCGTAATCAGCGACGACGAGCTTGAGGGCCTCTTTCAGTCGTTTTTCACGGTTATCGAGCTGCACCATTTCGACTTCCGCGCCGGCCAGTTCGCGATTGGCTGGCAGCACATCAAAGCCGCCATTGTCCGATCGCAGACACGCCGAGACTACGTCGGACATTCCCAACAAGACTTCGTAAATTGACTCCTTCAGCGTCGCCTTATTTATGCCCGCACCCATCGTGGCATTGCCTTGCGGATCGAGGTCGACCAGCAACACGCGCTGACCGATTTGCGCCAGCCCCGCCGCCAGATTGACCGCGGTCGTTGTTTTACCAACGCCGCCCTTTTGATTCGCGACACAAAATATTTTTGCCATGTGTTTTTCTGAAAATTACGGCGTAGCGCGTTATGCCGTCGCTGCGCCACTGTCCGGCTCAACAAGACGGCGAATGGTAATCAGATGCCGCTCTGCCTGCAAACCGGGCACCTGCAGCGACTCGATTTCGCTAACCACCCAACCACTAGGCAATGCAGCGATTTCGTCGTGCGGTAGCTGTCCTTTCATTGCAATAAAACGTCCATCATCGGCGAGCAAATGCGACGACCAATTAACAAAATCCGCGAGGTTGGCGAAGGCGCGCGACGTAATGACGTCGTATTGCGTATCGGATTGCAGCTGCTCGATGCGGGCGGTATGTATTGTCACATTCGCCAATCCAAGCTCAGCTTTCACCTGCGTCAGAAACGCCGTTTTTTTGTGCACCGTATCGACCATTGCAATATGCATATCAGGCTGGAGTTGCTGCGCACAAATCGCCAGCACCAAGCCCGGCAGACCGCCACCAGCACCAACATCGAGACACCGTTCAACGCCTTTGAAAGCGGGCCACACCGTCAGTGAATCCAGCAGATGCTGAACGACCATCTGCCGCGGGTCTCGCACAGCGGTGAGGTTGTAGACAGCATTCCATTTCGATAATAGCGCGAGATAGTCAATCAGCTTATCAACTGTTGTTACGCCGAGCGGGAGACCTAATGTATCGACCCCTTTTTGTAGCGCCAGCGTCAATAACGGCCGATCGAATCCGGTCATGGTGTTTCCACGTGAACCGCGTCGTCCGATGTGATGTCGCCACCTGCTGTGGCAGCGAACTCTTTGAAACCGCCTTTTTTTAGGTGAACCAGCAACAAGGAGATTGCCGCAGGCGTGACGCCGGAAATGCGGGATGCCTGTCCAAGCGTCTCCGGCCGATGACGATCCAGCTTCTGTCGCACTTCCATCGACAAGGCACTGACCGCCAGATAATCGAAGCTTTGTGGCAGGCTCAAATTCTCGAAATGCTCGTGGCGCTCCACTTCTTTTGCCTGTCGATCGATGTAACCTGCGTATTTAAGTTGAATTTCAACCTGCTCTCGCACGATATGATCCACAACACCAGGCCCTGCCAGCGCCTGACCATCCATGCCGGTCAAACTCAGCAGGCTTTGATAGCTGACGTTAGGCCGGCGCAGTAAGTCGGCAAGCGCGTACTCACGCTCGATTGCCTTGCCAAGAACACGTTCAGCCTCAGCGTCAGCAAGTACGCGAGGGCTTACCCAAGTTGAGCGCAACCGTTCCAGCTCAAGCGCCACCGCTTCGCGCTTACGCTCGAACGCCGCCCACTGCGCGTCACCGACACAGCCTAGCTGTCGGCCGATTTCGGTCAACCGCATGTCTGCGTTATCTTCACGCAAACTCAAGCGGTATTCCGCACGGCTGGTGAACATCCGATAAGGCTCCTGCACGCCCTGCGTGATCAGATCATCGACCAGCACACCCAAATACGCTTGCTCGCGACCTGGCGTCCATGCCGCCCTGCCCTGCGCCTGCAGGGCCGCATTCAAACCCGCCAGCATGCCTTGTGCCGCAGCTTCTTCGTAGCCGGTAGTACCGTTGATTTGCCCGGCAAAAAACAAGCCTCGGATCACCTTTGTTTCCAAAGACGCTTTTAAGCCCCGCGGATCGAAATAGTCATATTCGATGGCATAACCCGGCCGCAGTATGTGGGTATTTTCCAGACCGCTCATCGAACGTACCAAAGCGAGTTGCACATCAAAAGGCAAACTGGTTGATATCCCGTTCGGATAAAACTCGTGCGTGGTCAAGCCTTCGGGTTCAAGAAAAATCTGATGCGATGCTTTGCCCGCAAAGCGATGGATTTTGTCTTCAATCGATGGGCAGTAGCGCGGACCGACACCTTCGATGACACCGGTGTACATGGGACTACGGTCCAGACCCGCGCGAATCAGATCATGGGTTCGCTCGTTGGTATGCGTAATCCAACAAGGAAGCTGTGCTGGATGCATTGCCACATTGCCCATCACAGAAAATACGGGCACGGGATCGAGATCGCCTGGCTGTTCCTGCATGACCGAAAAATCTATCGTGCGCCCATCAAGCCGCGGCGGCGTACCGGTTTTCAAGCGCCCTTGCGGCAACTTCAATTCTTTCAAGCGAGCGGACAGCGATATTGCAGGAGGATCACCAGCTCGACCAGCCGAATAATTATTTAAGCCGACATGAATTTTGCCATCCAAAAAAGTACCTGCGGTCAGAACGACCGTGCGGCTTCGAAAGCGGATACCGATTTGTGTTACCGCACCGGCAACGGCATCGCCTTCAACAATCAAATCGTCTACCGCTTGTTGGAACAACCAGAGATTCGGTTGATTTTCTAGACGCGAACGGATTGCCTGCTTGTACAAAAGGCGATCGGCTTGCGCGCGCGTTGCTCGCACCGCCGGCCCTTTTGACGAGTTAAGAATACGAAATTGAATTCCAGCCTCATCAGTCGCCAAGGCCATTGCACCGCCCATCGCGTCTACCTCGCGAACGAGGTGCCCTTTGCCGATCCCCCCTATTGAAGGGTTGCACGACATTTGACCGAGAGTTTCGATGTTGTGAGTCAGTAAAAGTGTTTTTTGACCCATTCGCGCCGACGCAAGCGCGGCTTCAGTTCCAGCGTGACCGCCACCGACTACAATGACATCGAATTCTGATGGAAAATTCATACTGCACCCCGCTTGAGCGTGAACTGAGGCGAGATTATAAGGGGTTTTGCAGCGCCCAGCCCTGCGAATAACCGGTCAAGCCACCAGTTGTTTCACGTGAAACCATAAAGACCTAAAATGTTAGCGCCCGAATTTGAGCCAGAGCGACGCGATAAGAATAATCAAGCCACCGATCAGCAACAGCGGGCCCCACGCAACTTTACGTGAAGGCGCCACCGAAAACATCGCAGTTGAATTTTTTGCCGAAGATGGAGCCGATTCTGCGACGCGCGGTTTAGCAGCATCCACTTTGACTCCTTTCACATCTCTTGAGTCGACAGTAACGCCAGTAACTTTTTCAAGCGGCACATAAAAATCAACACTCGCAATTTTCAATGGCTTTTTTTCCTGCATCTTGGTGTCGCGCTTCGCGGCGGAAAGCTCTCCGGATACGGGCGGATGCTCGGCGCCAGCATCAGATTTCGCCGTAGTAACCGGCGGCGCTTGCATCGACTGAAATTGTTGTGGCGATACCGATTCTGCCCGCATGTCGAGATCGAATTCTTCTTCTGGGTCAATCGCCATAATCGTGACCGGGTCGAGCGAGTCTTGCAGTAAAAACTTATCGACTGTTTTTGAGTCGAATTCTTCTGCTACCGCATTCTCCTCCGGCAGCAATACTTCAAAAACCAAACTTTTTTGCAGCAACTTCGAAAATGCCCGCTCGAATCGCTCCTCAGATAAACCGTTCAATTTTCGTTTGAGATCGCCATAGGTCGAAACACCGTCGATTACTATTAACGCCAGCCGCTCGCTCTGCGTTAGACCATGCATCTTGTTCTTTATCTCACTGCGCCCGCTCTCGGTACGCTGAAAAATTGCTGATGCATGCATTTGTCTTACCCTTGTTCAAACGGACGTTCCACGTGAAACAAAAAATATTGGCGCATTTACTTGAAAAATGCGTCGTACCCGGTTTTCAAAATTAAGATGCACACCACACACAGAAACAGCTTGCGGACAAATTCACTGCCACGCGCGATCGCTAACCGACTGCCTAACAAAGATCCCAAAACATTAAACACCGCCATGCTTAACCCAAGCTGCCACAGCACGTTGCCGCTTCCCCAGAACCACAGCAATGCAGCAAGATTGCAGGCGACATTGACGACTTTTGCCGTCGCGGAAGCGGTAAGAAAATCAAGCCCGAAAATCCTGACGAAGCTAAAAATCAGAAAACTTCCTGTGCCTGGCCCAAAAAACCCATCGTAAAAGCCGATCAATCCCCCTGTGACGCCGGCGAGAAGTCGCTCTTTGAATCCCGCATAACATAGTGCGCTAACTTGCCCAAGATTTTTTTTGATGAAGGTGTAAGCAGCAACTGCGATGAGTACAAAGGGTAACGCTTTACGGACGGCATCACCGTCAAGTCTTGATACGCAATATGCACCCAAAGCAGCAAGCGTGAATGCAGCGATAGACGCCGGAATCGCGACATTCCACCTTAGCCTCACTCGCCTTGCGTAACTTATCGCCGCCGCTGAAGTGCCGAAAATACTTGCCAACTTGTTCGTGCCGAGTAAGGTCGCTGGCATAAAGCCCTGCATCACTGAAAACAGGGCAGGTACCTGAATCAACCCACCGCCACCAACTACTGCATCAACAAACCCCGCTGAGAAAGCAGCAACCAACAATATCGGCGTATCGATCACTTAATTTGCCTGCCACATAATTTGTTACGCCAGCGGCGACATTTAGGCAAAATTCCGTTCCATATAAGTACTCGTTTAAAAATCATGACCCTTCAATATCTTACCCTGCGACACACTTTTTCTGCTCGACTAAAGTGGCAACTGCGCACTTTTCCTGCAGATTCTTGACCGCAGTATCTGAATTACCGATGCACATAGTCACGCTACAATCAGGCGCAGACCACATTATTCGGAAGCGCGCAAAACAATGACCCCTTTTACTTTCAGCACCGTGCCGGCAATACATTGCGCGGTAGGCAGTACCCGCCAGCTTGGCACGCTGATTCAAGCGCAATTTCCCCTTACAAAACACGCTTTGATTGTGACTGATAGCGGTTTTTTACATACCGGCTTGCTTGATACGCCGATGGATTCGCTGCGGGAACGGGGTTTGAAAGTGAGCGTGTTTTCTGACGTCATCGCGGATCCACCAGAAGCCGTCGTGTTGATGGCTGCCGCGAACGCGCGAACCCTGCACATCGATCTGGTCATTGGCTTCGGTGGCGGTAGCTCGATGGACGTCGCGAAATTGCTCGCTGTACTTGCCACGAGCACGCAGCCTCTTTCTGAAATGTACGGGATCGGTAACGTACGCGGGCCGCGCTTATCTCTGGTACAAATTCCAACGACTGCAGGGACTGGCTCTGAGGTCACACCGATATCAATCGTCACAACCGGAGAAACAACCAAAATGGGCGTTGTCTCACCCATTTTGTATGCCGACCTTGCAATTCTTGATGCAGAACTCACCACTGGACTACCCCCACATATCACTGCCGCCACGGGTATCGATGCAATGGTGCATGCAATTGAAGCCTACACATCGCGTCTGAAAAAAAACCCCCTATCGGATGCCCTCGCACGTCAGGCGTTGGCGCTGCTTTATACCAATATCCGCACCGCCTGCGCGGATGGCGAAAATCTCGACGCCAGGCAGGCGATGCTGCTGGGCGCAATGCTTGCCGGCCAGGCTTTTGCAAATGCACCGGTAGCCGCAGTGCATGCCCTCGCCTATCCGATCGGTGGCATTTTTCATGTTCCGCATGGTTTGTCCAATTCACTTGTGTTGCCGGCCGTGCTACGTTTCAACGCACCAAGCGCAAACACACTTTATGCGGAGCTTGCAGACTTGATTGTGCCAAACGCAACGGGCAATGCTCTTGCGCGAACCTACACGATGATTGAAAAGCTTGAGGAGTTGGCGCGCTCGCTGGGGATTGCGACGCGTCTGCGCGACGTCGGTATTGCCGCTGGCGATCTTGACCGCCTCACCGACGATGCAATGCTACAGACGCGCTTGTTAGGTAACAATCCACGCGTCGTGACGCGGGAAGCCGCACACGCGATCTATCAGGCGGCTCTATAAGCGCGCATTGATCGATGAAAAGCGCGCAGCTAATTCACCCACAATGCCGCGCCGGAATAGCAAAACACAAACGATGAAAATCAGACCGGTGACGATCGTCACCGACTCGCCAATTGAATGAAACCAGTCTATCCCCGTGGTATTGGCGAGCCAGTCACCGGTGTCACCCAGCTTGTTTTCCAACGCGATGATGATCATCGCGCCAACGACCGGCCCGGCAAGCGTTCCAAGACCGCCCACAAGAGTCATTAGCACTACCAGGCCAGACATGGTCCAGTGAACGTCAGTGAGTGTCTCGAAACCCAACACAACGACTTTGGTGGAACCAGCAAGACCAGCGAGACCGGCCGAAAGTACAAAAGCGAGCAGCTTGTAACGGTCAACGTCATAGCCCAAGGAAATCGCCCGCGGTTCGTTTTCCTTTATCGCTTTCAATACTTGCCCGAAATGCGAATGCACGATACGCCTGATCAGCAAGATGGCACTAACGACGATGACAAGCACAACGTAGTACATCACCATGTCGTTATTCAAATCTACCACACCGAAAAGCTTACCTCTCGGCAGGCCCTGCATGCCATCTTCGCCACCCGTGAATTTTGCCTCAAGAAATACAAAATACAGCATCTGCGCCAACGCGAGGGTGACCATCGTGAAGTAAATACCCTGGCGTCGAATCGCCAGGCTACCCATCAAGAGGCCCACAAATGCGCCGAAAACTGTACCCAGCACAATTGCCAGCTCGGGCGACAAACCTAGTTTAGAGATGCCAAAACCCGCGAGGTAACCGGCCCCCCCAAAAAACGCTGCGTGCCCAAAAGAGAGCAAACCTGTGAAACCAACCAGCAAATTGAAAGCGCAGGCAAATAGAGCAAAGCACAGTACCTTCATCAGGAACACTGGATACAACACGCTCGGAGCTGCCAGCGCCACGGCCAAAGCAATACCTAAACCGACTTTTTTGATCATGCGTTGTTACTCCAATTTACCTGAAGAAGCGGATTCACCAGCTCGTGCCGATGGCAGCCACCCTATCCATG
>JAYTZV010000122.1:0-5151 GCA_043741695.1 Burkholderiales bacterium | reverse complement strand
CGTTCGGGCGACCGACAATGGCGATCTTGATGCTCTTGCCGAGGTCTTCGACCACCTCTTCGTCCACCGGTTTTTGTGCCAGCGCCAGATTCAGCGCTTCGTCGACGAGGTCCATCACGCCATCACCGTGCGCGGCAGAAATCACGTAAGGATCGCCGAGGCCCAGTTCATAAAAATCGGCAGTCACTGCGGTATAGCGCATACCCTCGGCTTTGTTCACCACCAGCATCACCGAGCGACCCGACTTGCGTAAAAAATCAGTAATGGTCTTGTCGTGCGGTGTCATGCCTTGCCGACCATCGACAATGAAAATCACGATGTCGGCCTCAGCCACAGCCTGCCGGGTCTGCTTGGCCATCTCGTGCATGATGCCTTCTTTGGCAACAGGCTCGAAGCCGCCAGTGTCGATCACCAGAAATGGCCGTTCGCCCATCCGTCCTTCGCCGTAATGACGGTCGCGCGTCAGGCCAGGCAAGTCGGCGACGAGCGCATCACGCGATCTGGTCAAACGATTGAATAAGGTGGATTTGCCGACGTTCGGTCGACCCACAAGTGCAATTACCGGCTTCATTGATTCTGCTTATTCGGTCGCCAGCGCGACCAGTTGTCCTGCTTGTGTTTGAAAAATCACGCGGTCTGCGGCGACGATCGGCGCGGCGGCGATGACACTGCCATCGGTGGCAGCGCGGGCCAAAAAGGCACCGTCTTCACGCGAAAGAAAATGAATGTATCCCTGCGTATCACCCACCGCAACTGCACGACCGATCGATGCCGGTGCCGACAAGCGACGATGTGCCAGCTTGTCGTTGCGCCATGCGTTGGTACCGGATTCGCGTGTGAACGCGGCCACCGACCCAGCGTCGTTGACAGCATAGACAAAGCGCTCATCGGCACCGATACCGACATCACTCGACCACTGCTTGGCCCAACGTACCGCGCCGTTGACCGCATCGAAGCAAGCGAGTCGACCCTGATAAGCCACCGCGCAAATTTCACGGCCGAGCAAAAGCGGATTACCGGAGGTATCGGTCACGCGTTCGAGCTCGGTTGCACCGCGCGGATCGCCCACAGCGACCTCCCAGATCGGCGCACCATTATTCAAGGTCAATGCCAGCAGACGACCACCTGGCATCGCTGCAAACGCAGCACCGCCGCCGCTGACGATACCTGGTGCCGAGCGCAGCGTGAGTGCAGGCGTGGTGCGCTCGACAAACCAGCGACGCGTACCGGTGGCGATATCAAATGCCGAAATGCGGTTATCGATACTGCGCACGATCACCAGATCGCCAGCAATTGCAGGCGCCGATAAGACTTCGCTGGATACCTGCGCTTTCCACAGCAACTTACCCTCGCCATTAAATGCGATCACACCGCCTTTGTCGGTTGCCACAGCCACCGTCTTGCCGTCGGTTCCGACACCGGCACTGAGCGGCGCACCCGCGTTGATGCGCCACAGCGAGCGACCAGAGGCGGCATCGAAACGCGCTACCGTGCCATCGACCGAAGCAGCGAACACACTGCCCTCGGCAGCTGCTGGCGAAAATACAAAACTGCCCGCTTTTCCGACTGACGCAGTCCACGCGGTGCGTACCGTCATCGTCGGTTTGAAGTCAACCAGCGCTGCAGGTGGATTACGCGGTGCGGCTTTGCTGAACGGATTGAGCGAGGACAGTGACGGCAATGATGAGCATCCCGCCAGCGAGACCAGCGAAACAGCCGCTACGATTTTCAGTGCACTATGCATGTTTTCCCTTTTACCGAATGAATGTTGCCACGCTTACGCGGCCGCCTTGGCAGTCGCTCCGCCAAGCGCATCGAGCTTCAACTGAATTAGCTGACGACCCGGATTTTTTTGTCCGGATTTTTCCAGCGCCGTGCTGTAGGCAGCGCGCGCTTCTGCGAGTTTATTTTGCGCAAACAGCAAGTCACCTTTACGGTCGGCCACTTCGGCCGCAAACTGCGCCGGAAAGTCTCCGTTCAACAGCGCCAGACCGGCATCGAACGTTTTTTCGTCGAGCATAATTCCAGCCAGGCGAATCTTGGCGAGCGCCTTGTATTCATCATCGATGCCCTTGTCGATCACCCATTGCAGCTGCGCCTTGGCGGCCTTCAGATCATTCGCATCGAAGGCGGATTTTGCCGCAACCAGCGCACTCATCTGCGCATACGCGGTACGTGAAAAGCGCTCTTGCATATCAGACGCGGCACGTTGCACTTTGCTGTTGTCTTTTGCGGTGACCGCATTTTGCTGCTCCGCGTACAACTGCGAGGCTTGAGTCGATTGGCTGCGCTGATAATAATTCCAGCCACTCCATGCAGCGTAACCAGCCAGCGCAATTGTCAGCAACCAGGTAACGAGATTGCCGTACTGGTTCCACCATGCTTTGAAAGTGGCGAGTTGTTCTTGTTCTTCGAGATCGTAGGCCATGAGTAAATTTTATAATGACTGGTGTGGTGAATCAGGTGGTGAATCAGGTGGTGAATCAGGTAATGAATCTGATAATGAATCTGGTAATAAATGCAGCGATGCGTTCAGTGATGAATTCAGTGATGAATTCAGTGATGCATGTGAGAGTGATCATGGTCAGCATGCGCATCTCCGCCAATAATCTGATCAACCAGGTAATCAGCGACGCCCTCAAAAGGTACCGTTGCCTGCTGCTGCAGGTCCCCTTCTTTGGACCGCAATGCTTTGACCGTTGCCGTTCCCGCGGCAACTTCATCGTCGCCGAGAATGACTGCAAATGCAGCACCGCTGGCGTCGGCGCGTTTCATCTGCGCCTTCATGCTGCTCGATGCAGACGACGCGCAATGTAGCACAACGTCGAGGCCGGCATCGCGCAATCGCTCTGCGACCACTGAGGCATTGAGCTGTGCGGCATCGCCTTGATGCACCAGGTACACATCGCACTGGTTGCGCGTGTAGTGCTCGCCGCTGGCTTTCATCAATTCCAGCAAGCGCTCGACACCCATCGCAAAACCACATGACGGCGTTGGTTTGCCGCCGAACATCTCGACCAGCGTGTCGTAGCGTCCACCTGCACATACGGTGCCCTGTGAGCCGAGCTCATCGGTGACCCATTCGAAGACGGTACGGTTGTAGTAATCCATGCCGCGCACCAGCCTGGGGTTAATCGAAAACGGTACGTTGTGATGTTTCAGAATATGCTGCACACCTTCGAAGTGCGCGCGCGAATCGGCTTCCAGATAATCGAGCAGCTTCGGTGCCGCATTCACCAGCTCCTGCATCGCCGGATTTTTGGTGTCGAGAATACGCAGTGGATTGCTGTGCAGTCGGCGCTTGGCTTCGGCATCGAGCACATCGCTGTGCTGCTCAAGGTACGCGATAAGGTCCACGCGATGACGGTTACGCTCATCGGCATTGCCGATCGAATTCAATTCAAGCCGAATGTTCGGCAAACCAAGGTCGTCCCACAAACGCTGACACATTAAAATCAATTCGGCGTCGATGTCGGGCCCGCTGAAACCGACTGCTTCGGCACCGACCTGATGAAATTGTCGATAGCGTCCACGCTGCGGCCGCTCGTGACGAAACATCGGTCCCGCGTACCAGAGTCGCTTCGGGCCTTCGTAGGTCAGATTGTGTTCAATAACTGCACGCACTACACCAGCTGTGCTTTCGGGACGCAGCGTCAGCAAGTCGCCATTCATCGAATCGGCGAATGAATACATCTCCTTTTCGACGATGTCAGTAACTGCACCGAGACCGCGCGCAAACAGCGCAGTCGGCTCGACGATCGGCGTGCGAATTTGCTGGAATCCGTAACTCTTCAAGACGGTTTGTACCGTGTTTTCGAATAGTTCCCACAAGCCTGCATCGGCTGGCAAGATATCGTTCATGCCTTTTACGCCGACAATTTTTTCTGCTTTTTTATTTTCTGACATGGTGTTCGGTTGTGTGCAGCATCACGCTGATGCGGTAGTTTTGCCGTAGCGGCGTTGTACATAGTCCAGCACGATGGCCTGGAATTCTTCAGATATGCGCTCACCGCGCAAGGTCACGGTTTTCTCACCGTCGACAAATACCGGCGCTGCCGGTGACTCACCGGTGCCCGGCAGACTGATGCCGATGTTCGCGTGTTTCGATTCGCCTGGGCCATTGACGATGCAACCCATCACCGCAACGTTCATCGCCTCGACACCCGGATAGTCTTTTTTCCAAACGGGCATCTGGTCACGCAAATATGTTTGAATGCTATCAGCCAGTTCTTGAAAAACCGTCGAGGTCGTACGACCGCAACCCGGGCAGGCAATCACCATCGGCGTAAATTTGCGCAGTCCCATCGTCTGCAAAATTTCTTGCCCGACGATGACTTCACGGGTGCGATCGCCACCGGGTTCGGGGGTGAGTGAAATGCGGATGGTGTCGCCGATGCCTTCCTGCAGCAACACTGACAGCGCCGCTGTGGAGGCAACAATACCTTTGCTACCCATGCCGGCTTCGGTCAGACCAAGATGCAGCGGATAGTCGCAGCGCCGCGCCAGTTCACGATAGACCGCGATCAAATCCTGCACGCCGGAGACCTTGCACGACAAGATGATGTTATTGCGACCCAAGCCGAGTTCTTCGGCGCGCACGGCATTCTCAATCGCAGAAGTAATCAGTGCCTCATACATCACTGCCTGCGCTGACCAGGGTTCGCTGCGTTGTGCGTTCTGATCCATGATGCGCGCCAGCAGCGCCTGATCAAGACTGCCCCAGTTCACGCCAATGCGCACCGGTTTGTCATACCTGCAGGCGACTTCGATCATTTGCGCAAATTGCGAATCGCGTTTGGCACCCTGCCCGACATTACCGGGATTGATGCGATATTTCGACAGCGCTTTCGCGCACTCAGGATACGCATTCAGCAGCGTGTGCCCGTTGTAATGAAAGTCGCCCACCAGCGGTACATCGATGCCCATCTTATCGAGCTGCTCGCGAATCGCTGGTACTGCTGCCGCTGCTTCCGGATTATTCACGGTAATGCGCACCATCTCGGATCCAGCCCGCGCCAGTTCCTTGACCTGAATTGCAGTGCCGATCACATCAGCGGTATCAGTATTGGTCATCGACTGGACCACGATCGGGGCATCGCCGCCGACGGTGACAACACGTTCGTTGTAGCGCACGGTGACCGGGCGCGACAC
>JAYTZV010000121.1:0-1718 GCA_043741695.1 Burkholderiales bacterium | reverse complement strand
AATCTCGCGCACGGAGCGCGGTGAGATGTCTGATAAACCGTTGGTGGTCCATCTGATTTACCGACTCGATGTCGGCGGCCTTGAAACCTTGCTGATCGAATGCATCAACCGGATGCCACCAGAGCGCTATCGCCACGCGATCGTTTGCCTGACAACATCGAGCGCCTTCGAAAATAAAATTACCGCGCCCGACGTTGCGGTATACGCGCTGCATAAACAGTCGGGCCTGTCGCTAGCCACACACGTCCACTTTTACAAGCTTATACGACGCTTGAAGCCTGCGATTTTGCACACCTACAATCTCGCTGCCATTGAATATCATGTGATGGCGGCGATGGCCGGCGTGCCGGTCAGGCTGCATGCCGAACATGGACGTGATGCCACCGATCCGCACGGGAAAAACCGTAAGCATAATGCGTTACGCAGAATGATCGCGCCACTCCTGCACCGTTTCATTCCGGTATCAGCCGATTTGCAGCACTGGTTGCAGCACGTCGTTCACATACCCGCCCGCAAGTTGCAACTCGTGCCGAACGGTGTGGATACCGAACGTTTTACGGCGCGGCCTGAACACTGCACAACACAAAGTCCTTTCCCTTTTCCGCCGGACAGCATCGTGCTCGGTACCGTAGGTCGATTGCAAGCGGTGAAAGATCATCATTGTCTGATCGACGCTTTCGCACAGCTACGCACGCTCGTGCCAGAGCTGGCACACCGGCTGCGACTCGTGATCGTTGGTGACGGGCCCTGCAGCGCGGCACTGCATCAACAGGTGCAGGCGCTAGAATTGCACGATGTGGTGTGGTTGCCCGGCGCCCGTGACGATATCGCCCTGTTGATGCGCCATCTGTCGGTGTTCGTCATGTCGTCCATTGCCGAGGGCACGCCTGTGACCATTCTTGAGGCGATGGCGAGTGGCTTACCCGTGGTTGCCACGCGGGTCGGTGGCATACCTGAAGTTGTACAGCCAGGTCATACGGGCCTGCTGGTTGACGCACAAGATGCGCTGGCGCTGGCCAATGCCATGGCCACATATTGCGTGCAGCCGACGCTCGCAAAACAGCATGGTGCGCATGGTCGGGCGCGTGTCGAGGCGCACTTCAGCATCAAGACAACCGTTGCCACCTATCTGGCGCTCTACGATCAATTGCTGTATCCAGTTTCTGCCAACCCGAAAAGAACCCCATAGCCATGTGCGGAATAGTCGGTATTTTTGACACACGCTCCACTGCAACGCCGGACCGCGAGACACTCGTTCGAATGAACGAAAGCCAATTTCATCGTGGCCCGGTCGAGGGCGATGTGCATCTCGAACCGCGCTTGGGTTTTGGGCATCGGCGGCTATCGATCATCGATTTGAAGTCAGGGCAGCAACCCTTATTCAATGAAGACGGATCGGTCGTTGTCGTCTTCAATGGCGAAATTTATAATTTCCAAGTATTGATGGCGGAATTGATCGCCCTGGGCCATACCTTCAAGACGCATTGCGATACCGAAGTCATCGTGCATGCATGGGAACAATGGGGTGAAGCCTGCGTGACGCGCTTACGCGGCATGTTCAGTTTTGCCATCTGGGATCGCAATCAGCAGTGCTTGTTTTTAGCGCGCGACCGGCTTGGTATCAAACCGCTGTTCTATGCATTGCTTCCTGATGGAAAATTTGTCTTCAGTTCAGAACTCAAAGCACTGTTGACACTGCCAACCCTTCCACGGGCGCT
>JAYTZV010000120.1:0-1721 GCA_043741695.1 Burkholderiales bacterium | reverse complement strand
GTTGGTGACAGCCAAATCGCCGGTATGAAACCACCCGCCCTCAAACGCGGCAGCCGAATCGACGGGATTTTTCAGATAGCCCTTCATCATGATGTTCCCGCGGAACATGATTTCGCCGATAGTTTCGCCATCGGCAGGCACCCGCTGCATCGTGTCGGGATCGATCACCGTAATGGTCTCTTGCAGATGGTAGCGCACGCCTTGCTGTGCGTTGCGACGACTGCGTTCGGTACTGTCGAGTTCGTTCCATTGCGGCTGTTTCACGCAGACGGCGGCCGGTCCGTAGGTTTCGGTCAGGCCATATACGTGCGTCAGCTCAAACCCCATTTTTTCCATCCCTTCCATGATCACGGCCGGCGGCGCAGCGCCTGCAACCATCGCCTGCACCGGATGCTTGACCAGCGCTTTTGCCTCCTCTGTGGCGTTGAGCAGCACGCTGTGCACAATCGGTGCCGCGCAATAATGCGTAACGCGGTGCTCGGCGATTAATTCCAGCATCGTTGACGCATCGATACGACGCAGGCAAATGTTCACGCCAGCGCGCGCAGCAACGGTCCACGCGAAACACCAGCCATTGCAATGAAACATCGGCAAGGTCCACAGATATACAGGATGACGCGCCATGTCCCATTCGAGAATATTCGACACCGCGTTAAGGTAAGCGCCGCGATGATGATAGACCACGCCTTTTGGGTTACCGGTTGTACCAGACGTATAGTTAAGGCAAATTGCTTGCCATTCATCCTCGGGCAGCTGCCACGCAAAGTCTGGATCGCCGCCAGCGATGAAGCTTTCGTAGTCGATGCTGCCAATGGATTCGCCGGCGCCGGTGTACATCGGATCATCCACATCGATGACCAGCAGATCGCGCGAACAGCGCGCTACTGCCTCGCGCATCACCACGCAATATTCGCGATCGACCACAATAACTTTGGCTTCGCCATGATCGAGCATGAACGCCAACGCCTCGGCATCGAGCCGCGTGTTGAGCGCATTGAGCACGGCGCCAATCATCGGCACACCAAAATGCGCTTCGACCATCGCCGGAATGTTCGGCAACATGACGGCCACGGTATCACCCTGTCCGATACCAGCTTGTTTGAGCGCCGATGCCAGTTGGCGGCAGCGCCGGTAGGTCTGTGCCCAACTAAACCGCAGTGCGCCATGCACTACGGCCGGACGGTCGGGATACACCTCGGCAGCGCGCGCGATAAAGCTGACCGGCGAAAGAGCAACATGATTGGCGGCGTTACGCGGCAGGTTCAATTCAAACAGTGGGTTCATGGCTTCGGTCCGTACCAGGTTGACTTGCAAAAAGCGGTGACGTGCACTGATGCTTCACCATGCGCTTTGATCTAACCGCAAGGTAGCACAGCGTGGCGCGGTGATGCTGCGCAAACTGCATGGCTGGGCGTCGGTCTGGGCACAGTTAAAAAATGTAATCGAGCGCAATTACCGTATGCCGACTTGTGACACAATGTAATTAAGCAATATGCTTTTTAGATAAACAGTCCGCCCATACATCGCAGCAACAATGCCCACTAATTTACCGCGACGCCAATTCAAAGCCGGCTTGACTATTCCAGTCTCCGCGGTTCGAGACGGTATGTTCATTTCCGGGCTCGACTCCGGATGGGAAGGTACTCCGTTCCTGATACAGGGGCTTCTGCTGCAATCTGCCGAAGAGATCAGTCTGGTCAAGCAGTATGCCGAGCACGTCA